>JAEWDF010000114.1 GCA_023390245.1 Pseudomonadota bacterium | reverse complement strand
GCATCAGCCCCAGCGCGGCCTCGATGGCGGCCATGAGGCGCTGGTCCTCGTCGGCGGCGGACCGCGCCAGGCCGGCGGCGGCGCGATCGGCCCGGTCCAGGCTCTCGCCCGCCCCGGTGCGGCGGGCGTGTTCGCGCCATAGGGCGGCGGCGCGCCGTTCGATCTCGAAGGGACGGGCGCAGGACACGCGGCCGGCGTCGATGCTCTCGCGCCGCGCCTCGACCCGCAGCAGGTCGGCGCCGATCAGCTCGACCCAGCCCAGGTCCTCGCTCTCGCGCGCCTGGGCGAACAATTTGCGTAGATCCCGGCCGAATTCGAACATGCTGACGGCGCGCCTTTCGTCCCGCTTCGGGACCATGCAGCCGATCCCCCGCTCGTCAAAGCAAACGCAGCGCCGCGCGGCGGGTTCGACTTGGCCTTATCCCCGGTTTCCTAATCCAGGGCCGGGGTCCGCGCGCGGCAGCGCTGGAGGGCGGCGCGCGCCTCGGTCCCGCCGGTGTTCAACTGGCGCACGGCCTGGATCCGCGCCCGCGTCTGGTCGGCGTCGGCCGCCTGAGACGTCTTGCCGGCCGCCAGCCCCGCCTGCATCGCCGCCAGGGACCAGTAGAGCGCCGCGTCGTACAGCGCCCGCCCCTCGGCGCTCTCGCCGCCTTCCAGTTCGGAAGCGGCCTGGGTCAGGCCGGCGCAGCGCACCGCCTCCTCATAGGAGACCAGGCCGGCTTGCGGCGGCGCCTGAAGCGCGAGGCTGGCCAGGATCAGGGCAAGGACCATCGAAAAGCAGCTCCGGACGCCCGCAGGCGCCGCCCACATCTCACCACGTCCGGAAGCCTTTGAAAAGCGGTCGTTTCGGGACTCAGCCCCGCTCGCGGGTCTTCATGAAGGCGATCCTGGGGAAGCGTTCGCCGACATAGCCCGTCTCCCAGCTCGACTTGGCCAGGAAGACCGGGTTCTGGTCGATGTCGACAGCCATCTGGGGCCGGTACTTGCCGGCGAAGTCCTCCAGGTCGGCCTTGTCTCCCGCGACCCAGCGCGCCTCCGCGTAGGGACTGTGCTCGAAGATGACCTCCAGCCCGTATTCCTCGCCCAGCCGGTCGGCCATGACCTCGAACTGGAGCTGGCCGACGGCGCCGACGATGAAGTCCGAGCCCAGTTCGGGCCGGAACAGCTGGGTCACGCCCTCCTCCGCCAGGCCTTCCAGCGCCTTCTTCAGGTGCTTGGCCTTCAGCGGGTCCTTGACCCGCACACGCTGCAGGATCTCGGGGGCGAAGTTGGGCAGGCCCGCGAACCGCACCAGGCCGGTCTCCGACAGGCTGTCGCCGACGCGCAGCACGCCGTGGTTGGGAATGCCGATCACGTCGCCGGCGTAGGCGTCCTCGGCCAGTTCGCGGTCCGAGGCGAAGAACATGATGGGCGCGTTGACGCTCAGCGCCTTGCCGGTGTTCTGCACCTTCAGCTTCATGCCGCGCTTGAACGATCCCGACGCCATGCGGAACATGGCGATGCGGTCGCGGTGGTTGGGGTCCATATTGGCCTGGACCTTGAAGACGAAGCCCGTCACCTCGTCCTGGCCCGGCTCGACGGCGATGTCGGCGGGCGCGGGGGCGTTGCGGGTCTCGGGCGGGGCCTCCCGGCGGGCCTTCATGGCCTTGGGCGGCGGCGCCCAGTCGCCGATGGCCTTCAGCAGTTCGTCGATGCCGAAGTGGCGCAGCGCCGAGCCCCACAGCACCGGCGTCATGTGGCCCTCCAGGAAGGCCTGGCGGTCGAATGGCTTGTAGCCGGCCTCGACCAGCTCCAGCGCCTCGGCCAGGTCTGCTTGCTCGGAACCCTCGAAATACCGGGCCGCATCCGTCAGCGGCAGGGCGGCGGGATGATCCGGGTCCTCGTCCGACCCGGCGGCCTTGCGGGCGTAGGGCTGGAAGGTCCCCGAGCCGACCTGGGCCATGCCGCGCAGGCGGTTGCCGCTCTCGGCCGGCCACCAGATCGGCGACGGGTCCAGTTGCAGGCGGCTGGCGATCTCGTCCAGCAGGGCCATCGGGTCCTGGGCCTCGCGGTCCAGCTTGTTGATGAAGGTGATGATCGGAATGTCGCGCAGGCGGCAGACTTCGAACAGCTTCAGCGTCTGCGGCTCGATGCCCTTGGCGGCGTCCAGCACCATGATGGCGCAGTCGGCGGCCGTCAGGGTGCGATAGGTGTCTTCCGAGAAGTCCTCGTGCCCCGGCGTGTCCAGCAGGTTGAACATCTTGCCGTCGTGCTCGAACGTCATGACCGAGGCGGTGACGGAGATGCCGCGCTCCTTCTCGATCTTCATCCAGTCCGAGCGCGCCCGCCGGTTCTCGCCCCGCGCCCGCACGGCGCCGGCCGCCCGGATGGCCCCGCCGGCCAGCAGGATATGCTCGGTCAGCGTCGTCTTGCCCGCGTCCGGATGGGCGATGATGGCGAAGGTGCGCCGCCGCGCCGCCTGGGCGGCGAGGCCTTTGGGATCGGCGGCGGCGGACGCCGCCGTGGGCGCAGCCTCTTCGGGCAGGGTCAATTTCGACATGTCGGGGTCCTCGGGAGCGGGCAACTAGCCCGAGCGGCCGGGAAAGTCACGAATTTGCGCCGCATCAAATACCCCCTCGTAACGAAGGGATATCCGAGTCATTGTTCTTCCAACGGAGACGATCCCGCCGTCAGAGCGGGACGACCGTGAAGGGAAAGGAAACGACGATGGCTGTGATCCATCCTGACGACCGCGCCGCCGGTCTGGCGCCCGCATCTCGCTCCACCGAGCACAAGCTGCATCCCGCCGTCGGCCTGGCGGTCGGCTTCGGCTTCATCATCGGCGTGGCCGCGCTGGTCCACGTCGTCTTCAATGTGGTGATGTAGGCGGTTCAGGCCGCCAGGCGGTTCCACACGGCGCGGTCGGCGGCGACGGCGTCCAGGCGGGCGCCCTTGCGCCGAAGCTGGCCGATCACGGTCTCGGGCAGCGCGCAGAAGCGCGGCTCCACCAGGTCGGGCTCGCAGCCGGTTTCCGGCGCTGCGAACAGGGCCGCGTTGACCTCCGGTCCCCGGTCGGCGATCAGCCAGGCCAGGCGGCGGGCGCGGCCGGGATCGTTGCGGTGCAGCAGCGGGTCCTCGGCGAACAGTTCGCAGCCCAGCTCCAGCACATAGTCGAAGCCCAGCCTCTCGAACCGGCGCGCGTCGGCGGGCGTGACCGGGCAGGCCTCGTCCAGGTCGAACACGACATCGTTCAGGAGAAACAGCATGGGCGGGCGGCTCGAACGGTCCGGACGCGATGTCGTCCGTATCGCCACCCTAGAGGCCGCCGCTTGCGGTCCCGTTCACGGACGCGGTTAAGGGTTTCTGACCGCCGGCCGGGCCTTCACCCCTTGCCCAGCAGCTCCACCATCAGGTTGACCGCCAGGGCCAGGATCACCGTGTTGAACGCGAAGGCGGTCAGGCTGTGGACGCTGGACAGGCGGCGCAGCCCGCGGTCGGCGATCTGGATATCCGCCGTCTGCGACGCCACGCCGATGATCAGCGAGAAATGCAGGAAGTCCCAGTAGTCGGGATGGCGCTCGCCCGGAAAGATCAGGCCGCCGCGGTCGCCGCCGTCCCTGCCCCGCCCGTAGAAGGCGTGGGCGTAGTGCAGGGCGAAGATCAGGTGGATGAACAGCCACGACAGGCCCGCGGCCGCCAGCGCGACCAGGCCGCCGGCGATCGGCGAGCGGCCCCCGGCCGAGGCGCCCTCGCCCACCACCACCACCACGCTGGCCAGCGCCGCCAGCAGGCTGAGCGGCAGGACGGCGGCGCCCGCCTGGTCGAGCTCGGCGGCGCGCTGGCGGATGGCGTCGATCCCCGCCGCCCGGCGCATCCGCCACAGGGTGACGGCGACGAACAGCGCCACCCCCGCCTCCCACGCCGTCGCCAGCCGGGTCAGCCAGCGCATCTCCACCGCCGAAAGCGCCGCCGCCACGGCGCAGGCGAACAGCAGGGCCCCGAGGAGCACGGCGTGCAGGCGGACAAGACGGGCCGGAGTCGACATGGCCCAATGATCACGCGCCCCAGCCATCCGGCAAGCGGTTCGGCGAAAGTCGCGACGCCGATTTGGCGTGAACCCCTTGCGGTCGCGCCGGGCGTCGGCTTACTGATCACGTATTGTTACAGACCCTCCCCGGAGTCCGCCCATGACGACCCATCACGACCGCGCCGGCCTGAAGGTCGCCGGGGCGCTCGCCGCCTTCATCGAGACCGAGGCCCTGCCCGGCCTGGGCCTGGACGCCGAGACCTTCTGGCGCGGGACGGCGGCGATCTTCGCCCGTTTCGCGCCGGAGAACCGCGCGCTGCTGGACCGGCGCGACGCCCTCCAGGCCCGGATCGACGACTGGCATCGCGCGCGCAAGGGTCAGCCCTATGATGTCGGCGCGTCCGAGGCCTTCCTGCGCGAGATCGGCTATCTGGTCGAGGCGCCGGCGCCGTTCGCGGTCGGCGCGCGGGGCGTCGACGACGAGATCGCCCGCATGGCCGGGCCGCAGTTGGTCGTGCCTGTGCTGAACGCGCGCTTCCTGCTGAACGCGGCCAACGCGCGCTGGGGCAGCCTGTACGACGCCCTCTACGGCACGGATGCGCTGGGCGACCTTCCGGCGGGCGGCGGCTACGACCCGGCGCGCGGCGCCCGCGTGGTGGCCCGCGCCAAGGCCTTCCTGGACCAGGCCGTCCCGCTGGCCTCCGGCGCCCACGCCGAGGTCGCCGGCTGGTCGGTCGCGGACGGCGCCCTGGTCCCGGCGCTGAAGGACCCGGCGCAGTTCGTCGGCTTCCGCGGCGAGGCGGCGGCGCCGGATTCGATCCTGCTGAGGAACAACGGCCTGCATATCGAGCTGGTGATCGACCGCGACCGCCCCGTCGGCCGCGCCGATCCGGCGGGCCTGGCCGACGTGACGCTGGAATCGGCCCTGACCACCATCGTCGATCTGGAGGACTCCGTCGCCGCCGTGGACGCCGAGGACAAGGTCGCGGCCTATCGCAACTGGCTGGGCCTGATGAAGGGCGACCTGACCGCCGCCTTCGACAAGGGCGGCCGCACGATGACGCGGGCGCTGGAGCCGGACCGGAGCTGGACGGCGCCCGACGGCGGGACCGTGACGCTGAAGGGCCGCGCGCTGCTGTTCGTCAGGAACGTCGGCCATCTGATGACCACGCCGGCGATCCGGCTGCCCGACGGGAGCGAGGCGCCGGAAGGAATCCTCGACGCGGTGCTGACCAGCCTGATCGCCCTGCACGACCTGAAGGACCTGGGCGCCTTCTCCAACAGCGCGACGGGCTCGGTCTATATCGTCAAGCCGAAGATGCACGGCCCGGAGGAATGCGCCTTCACCGACCGGCTGTTCGACGCGGTGGAGGACCTGCTGGGCCTGGCGCGCCACACCATCAAGGTGGGGGTGATGGACGAGGAGCGCCGCACCAGCGCCAACCTGGCGGCCTGCATCCAGGCGGTGAAGGACCGGATCGTCTTCATCAACACCGGCTTCCTGGACCGCACCGGCGACGAGATCCACACGGCGATGCAGGCCGGGCCGGTGATCCGCAAGGGCGACATCAAGTCCAGCGACTGGATCGCCGCCTATGAGGCCAGGAACGTCGCCATCGGCCTGGCATGCGGCCTGTCGGGCAAGGCCCAGATCGGCAAGGGCATGTGGGCGGCGCCGGACCGCATGGCCGACATGCTGGAGCAGAAGATCGGTCATCCGAGGACCGGGGCGAACACCGCCTGGGTCCCGTCGCCCACCGCCGCGACGCTGCACGCCCTGCACTATCACGCCGTCGACGTCTTCGCCGTCCGCGAGCAGGTGGCGAAGCAGGAGACGCCGGGCCTCGGGCCGCTGCTGACGCCGCCGCTGGCGAACGGCGCGAACTGGTCCGAGGCGGAGGTCGCGGCCGAACTGGACAACAACGCCCAGGGGATCCTGGGCTATGTGGTGCGCTGGATCGATCAGGGCGTCGGCTGCTCCAAGGTGCCGGACATCCACGACATCGGCCTGATGGAGGATCGCGCGACGCTGCGCATCAGTTCGCAGCACATCGCCAACTGGCTGCTGCACGGCGTCTGCACGCCCGATCAGGTCGACGCGGCCTTTTTGCGCATGGCCGCCAAGGTGGACCGGCAGAACGCGGGCGACCCGCTTTATCGCCCGATGGCGCCCGATCCCGACGCCAGCCTGGCCTACCAGGCCGCCCGCGCGCTGGTGTTCGAAGGCGTGAACCAGCCGAACGGCTACACCGAGCCGCTGCTGCACGCCTGGCGGCTGAAGGCGAAGGCGGTCGGATAGCCGGGATAGGGCTTGCATCGTCATTCCGGGTTCGTCCTTCGGACGCCCCGGAAAGACGATCATGGGCGAATATCGATTGAACCTACCCGCCCGTCCGACCCGGCGGCATGTCGGGGGCGGGCTCCAGGGGGCCGTCGTCGTCTTCCCGCTTCATCAGGTCCTCGGCGGCGTCGTTGCTGGCGGAGGTTCTGGACGCGGCGTCCTTCGTCGGCGTCGCGGGGGCGGCCGGCGCCGGCCGTTCGGCCTTGCCGTAGCCGAGGCGCTTCAGCGCATCGCCGCCCTCCAGGCCGAAGGCGCTGCGCAGGTGCAGGTCGGTCTGCGGGAAGGGCACGTCGATCCCGGCGTCCTCCAGGGCGTCGGCGATCAGCCAGGTGTAGGCCGCGTGCATGGCGGCGGGCCGCTTGACCGCGTCGCGCGTCGGCCAGACCAGCAGTTCGAACGCCAGGCCCCGCTCGGCGAAACCGACCAGCCACACCTGGCTCTTGCGCGCTTCGGTCTCCGGCAGGGTGAACGGGCTGGCGCGCGCGGCGGCCAGAACGGCGTCGCGCACCCGCCCCCGGTCCGAGCCGTAGGCCACGACGAAGGGCACATGGATGCGGCGGGTGTCGCCCTTCAGCGTCCAGTTGGTCACCGGCTGCTCGATCAGGCGCGAGTTGGGGACCAGGACGTTGACGTTGTCGTTGGTGCGCACCCGCAGGGCGCGCGGGCCGATCTCCATGATCGCGCCGCGGATGCCGATGTCCTCGATCTCAATATAGTCGCCGACCGACACCATCCGGTCGAAGATCAGGAACAGGCCCGAGACGAACTCCTTGACCACCCCCTGCAGGCCCAGGCCGACGCCGATGCCCAGGGCGCCGGCGAACACCGCCAGGGACGACAGGTTCAGCCCCGCCGCCGACAGGGCCGAGATGAGGCCGAAGACGATGATGCCGTAGCTGGCCAGCCGCTCCAGCAGATAGACGGCCTGGCGGCTGCGGTCGGCCCGCTCGCGCAGGCGGCGCAGGGCGCGGGTGACGATCCAGCTCAGGGCGATGGCGACCAGCAGGATGGCCGCCGCGCTAACCAGGCCGCCGACGGTGATGTTGGCCCAGCTCAGCTTGGCGATGCGGGTGTGGTCCAGGGCCTGGAGGCTTGTCTGCAGCGGTGTCGTCATGATCGGAGAAGCGTCGGCCGCCCGTCCGGTTTCGTCAACGCCGCGTCGTCGAAACAATATGTTCCGCCCCACGCCTTCCGCCGTACGGCGGGACTGGATAAAGCCTTGGCCATCGGACCGGACGAAGGAGACCTCCCCATGGCCCATGATCGCGTCAGCGTGCTCCAGGCGCTGGAAGCCCAGGGCGTGTGCCCGGTCTTCTACCACCCCGATCCCGAGGTCTGCCTCAACGTCATCCGCGCCAGCGCGCGCGGCGGGGCCAAGGTGGTGGAGTTCACCAATCGGGGCGACTTCGCCTGCGACCTGTTCGGAGAGATCAACCGCGAACTGATCCGCACCGACCCCGACATCGTCCTCGGCATCGGCTCGGTGGTCGATGCGGGCACGGCGGCGCTTTATCTGAACCGGGGCGCGCGCTTCGTGGTCAGCCCCTGCCTGGTCCCCGATGTGGCCAAGGTCTGCAACCGCCGCATGGTCGCCTATTTCCCCGGCTGCGGCTCGGTCACCGACATCGGCGAGGCGCACGAACTGGGCTGCGACATCGTCAAGCTGTTCCCCGGCTCCTCGGTCGGCGGGCCGGACTTCGTCAAGGCGGTCAAGGGGCCGCTGCCCTGGGTCAAGATCATGCCCACCGGCGGCGTCGATCCGGACGAGGCCTCCATCGCCAAATGGTTCAGCGCCGGCATCGTGGCGGCCGGCATGGGCTCCAAGCTGGTCACCGACGCGGCGGTGAAGGCCGGCGACTGGGCCGGCATCGAAGCGCAGGTAAAGAAGACGGTCGAGGCCGTCGCGGCTTTCCGCAAGGGCTGAACTTCAGCTCAGCCGCCGACGGCGACGAAGGGGCCATTCTTGAAGCGCGGCTTGCCGTAGGCGAAGCGCTGGCCGTCCGCGCCCAGCACGCGGCCGCCGGCCGCCTCCAGCACCGCCTGGCCGGCGGCGGTGTCCCATTCCGAGGTCGGGCCGGTGCGCGGGTAGGCGTCGAAGCGGCCCTCCGCGATCAGGCAGAACTTCAGCGAGGAATCCGTACCCTGCCACTGGGTGCAGCCGTGGCGGGCGGCCAGGCGGGCGGCCTCCTCGTCGGTGACGCTGTGGCTGAGCAGGGCCAAGCCCTCCCGCGGGCGGTCGCGCACCCGCACCGGGCGCCAGTCGTCATGATGGCCTTCGCCGAACGACCGCCGGAAGGCGCCCCCACCGGGGCGGTCGCTGCGCCAGGTCGTCGCCGTCGCCGGGGCGGTCACCACGCCCGCCACCGGATAGCCGTCCCGGATCAGGGCGATGTTGACGGTGAAGGCCTCCCCGCCGCGCACGAAGCCCCGGGTGCCGTCCAGCGGGTCGATCAGCCAGAACAGCGGCTCGGCCGAGGCGGGGGCGCCGTCGGCGGCGACCGCCTCTTCCGCCACCGTCTGAACGCCGGGCCACAGGGCGGCCAGCCGCTCCAGGATCAGCGCCTCGGCGGCGCGGTCGGCCTGGGTCACAGGGCTGTCGTCGGCCTTGGTCTCGACCTCGGTCCCCGCGCGCCAGTACGGCAGGATGACGCGCGCCGCCGCCTCGGCGATGTCGGCGAGGGCCAGAGCCAGGGCTCCGGAATCCAGATCGGCGGCCAGTCGGGAGGCGGGCGTGGTCATCGGCGCGTCGATAGCCCATCGCGACGGTTTGAAGAACCGGCAAATCACGTCAGCCTTGCCCGCCCGTCCGCTTGTGACCCGAACGCCGCAGGAGCCCGCCCCGATGACCACCGCTGACGACGTCCTTCCGGTCGACGGCGCCGAACTCGCGGCCTTCGTCGCGGCCAAGCTGTGCCACGACTTCATCAGCCCGTCGGGGGCGATCGTCTCGGGCCTGGATCTGCTGAAGGACCCCGGCGCCCAGGACATGCGCGACGACGCCATGGGCCTGATCGAGCAGAGCGCCAGGAAGATGGTGGCCCTGGTCCATTTCGCCCGCGTGGCCTTCGGCGCGGCGACGACCAGCGAACGCTTCACCGCCGCCGAGTTGCGCGACCTGGTCGTCGGCATGACCGAGGGCGGGCGCGCCGCGCTGGACTGGCGCATCGCGGACGGCGAATTCTCCAAGCCCCAGGCGCGGGCGCTGGTCAATCTGGCCTATCTGACGGTCGGCGCCCTGCCGATGGGCGGCCAGGCGGTGGTGCAGGTGCGCCGCGAGGACGGGCAGATGTTCATCGAGGGCTACGCCGAGGGCGCCCGCGCCCGGCTGAAGCCCGAGGCGGCCGTCGGCCTGAGCGGCGAACGCCTGGTCGAGGGGCTGGCCGGACAGTGGATCCAGCCCTACTGGCTGTGGCTAACCGCTACCCAAGCGGGTGGCGCGTTGCACGTCATGGTGGAAGAGGGCAAGATCGCCCTGGTCGCGCGGATGCCGGATTGAGCCGTTTCCAAACGACTCGTTAACTGCGGGCGTCGATAATCGCGGACTGTGATCCGCCCGCACGGCGCGTCCGAGTTCGCTGGAGTTGGCCTTGACCGTTCAGACCTGCCTCATCGTCGACGACAGCCGGATTATCCGCAAGGTGGCGCGCCGGATCGTCGAGGGGCTGGGCTATGAGGTCGACGAGGCCGCCGACGGCGCCGAGGCCCTGGCCTATTGCACCGCCGCCATGCCCGACGCCGTGCTGATCGACTGGAACATGCCGGTGATGGACGGGCTCAGCTTCCTGCGCCGCCTGCGCGCCCTGCCCGGCGGCGACCGGCCCAAGGCCCTGTTCTGCACCATCGAGACCCGCCCGGAGCGGATCGCCGAGGCCCTGGCCGCCGGCGCCGACGACTATGTGATGAAGCCGTTCGACGGCGAGATCCTCCAGTCCAAGCTGGCGGAGGTCGGAGCCATCGCCGCATGACGCCCGAGGACTTCGAGCGATTGCAGGGCCTGATGGCCGCGCGCGCCGGCTATCGGCTGACGCGCGACCGCATGCAATTAGCCGAGCACCGGCTGGGCCCGCTGGCGCGTCGCGAGGGCTATGCCAATGTCGAGGCGCTGCTGGCCAATCTGTGGACCAAGCCGGTCGCCTCGCTGGGTTGGGCGGTGATCGAAAGCCTGCTGAACGCCGAGACCTGGTTCCGCCGCGACCGGGCGCCCTTCCAGGTGCTGGAGAAGGAGCTGCTGCCGGCGCTGGCCAAGGCGCGCCCCGGCGGCCGCGTCAGCGTCTGGTCGGCCGGCTGCGGCGCCGGGCAGGAAGCCTATTCCATCGCCATGGCGGGCCTGGCCGTCGGCACGCGGATCGAGGTGGTCGGCACGGACCTGTCGCAGCGCGGGATCGATAAGGCCCGCGCCGGGCTCTACACCGGCTTCGAGATCCAGCGCGGTCTCGACGCCCGCACCATGCTGCGCTGGTTCGAGCCGGACGAGGATCAGTGGCGCGCCCGGCCGGAGCTGACCCAGGCGACCCGCTTCGCCCGCGCCAACCTGCTGGACGAACCGGCGGACGACGCCCGCTTCGACGTGATCTTCTGCCGCCATGTGCTGAGCGACATGGAGCCGGGCCGGCGCGCCCGCGTCATCGACGGGCTGGAGCGGCGGCTGGTCGATGACGGCTGTCTGTTCCTGGGCCTGGACGAGCGGCTGGAGAACGACACCGTCGCCTTCCGCCCCGTCAGCGGCCGGCGCGGCCTGTATGTGAAGGCGCCCTCCGCCCTGCGCCGCGCCGCCTGATCCCTCCTTCGCCGTCCGCCCCCTTGCATCCGGCGCGCCCGGCGGGCCAAGCTGGGCCGGCGTGGGGACGCCTTAGGGGATGACGATGCGACTGGCCCTCCTGCTGAGCTCCTTGGCGGCCGCCTTCGGCCTCGCGGTCCTGACCAGCCAGACGCCCCGGCCGCGTCCGGCCGATGCGCCGCCCGCGGTCTTCTCCGCCGAACGCGCCATGGCCGACGTGCGTATCCTGGCCCGCGCGCCCCGCCCGCTCGGCTCGGACGACCACGCCCTGTCCCAGGCCTATCTGACCGGGCGGCTGGACGCCCTGGGTCTGTCGCCGCAGCTTCAGGCGGGGGCGCTGTCGCCGGCCGCCGTCGCCCGGATCGAACGCACGGGCGCGAGCGCCTCCGGCCTGTCGGCGGTGAACATCGTCGGCGTCCTGCCCGGCCGCCGGCCCGACCTGCCCGCCGTGGCCCTGATGGCCCACTATGACAGCGTGCCGGGATCGCCCGGCGCGGCCGACGATGCGGCCGGGGTCGCCGCCGTGCTGGAGGCGGCCCGCGCGATCCGGGCGCGGGGGCCCGCGGACCGCACCCTGGTCGTGCTGCTGACCGACGCCGAGGAGCTGAACCTGGACGGGGCGCGCGCCTTCTTCAGCGAGCACCCCTTGCGCGACCGCATCGGCGCCGTGGTCAATCTGGAGGCGCGCGGCGGCGGCGGCCGGGCCATGATGTTCGAGACCGGCCCCGGCAACGCCGAGACCGTCGCCTTGTTCGCCCGCGCCGCGCGCCAGGCGACGGGCGGCGCGTCCAGCAACGCTCTGGCGGTGTTCGTCTACCGGCTGATGCCCAACGGGTCGGACTTCACCATTCCGGCGCGGCGCGGGATCGCCGGGGTGAACCTGGCCTTCATCGGCCGGCCGGCGCAGTATCATGCCCCGTCCGCGACGGCGGACGCGCTGGACCAGGGCGCGTTGCAGCACATCGGATCGCAGGCGCTGGAGGCGGCGGACGCCTTTCTGCGCGCGCCCGCCCTGCCCCGCGCGACGCAGAACGCGGTCTATGCCGACCTGTTCGGCCTGGTCACGCCGCGCCATGCGCCGGCGATGGGCTGGCTGTTGCTGGGCGTGGCCGCGGCGTTGGCGGGCTTCGCCGCCTGGGGCGCGCGCCATGCGACGGGGCTGGGCTGGCGCGCGGTCATGACCGGGGCGGCGCGCGGCCTGTGGCTGCCGGCGGCGGCGATCGTCGTCGCCCAGACGGCGCGGGTGCTGGCCGGTCCGGTCGGGAGCCGGGTCGATTCGCCGGACCTCTATTACACCCTGCTGCGCCGCCTGCCGTGGATCGAGGCGGGCGCGGCGCTGTGCGTGGGGGCGGCCGGCCTCGCGCTGCTGGCCGGATTCGCCGGCGTCGGCCGTCGCGCCCTGGCGGCGGTCATCGCCGCCTTCGCCGTGCTGGCGACCCTGCTGGGCGGTTTCGATCCGATCCTGGCCGGGGCGGCGGTCGTCGCGGCGGGGCTGAGCCTGTGGCCCGCCGGTCCGGACGAAACGCCGTGGGGCGGTTGGCTGGGCCTGATCGGCCTGGTTCTGCTGCTCGGCGCCGGCGTCCAGACGGTGGCGCCCGAGGCGGCCTTCCTTCTCATCTGGACCGGCCTGCTCGCGGCCTGCGCCGCGGCGGCGACGGCCCTGATC
>JAEWDF010000089.1 GCA_023390245.1 Pseudomonadota bacterium | reverse complement strand
GGCTGGGTCCGCGCGCTGGACGCGCCGCCGCCGGGTCCGCCCGCCTTCGCCCGCCGGCCCGAGCCGCGCCCGCCGGTCCATCGCCGCCCGCGCAGCCTGTATGTCACCCGCATCGAGCGCTGGGTGCGCGACCCCTATTCGATCTACGCCCGGTGGGTGCTGGGTTTGCAGGCGATGGAGCGACCGGGCGCATCGGCCGAGGCCCTGGCGCGCGGCAACGCCGTCCACGCCGCCATCGAACGGCTGACGCTGGACTGGCCCAACGACCTGCCCGAGGACTGCGAGGCGGTGCTGCACGATCACCTGATGCGCGAGCTGGGCGCCCACGGCTTCGAGGCGCCGGCCATGGCGCGCGAGGCGCCGCTGGCGCGCAACTGCGCCCGCTGGCTGACCGAGTTCGAACGGCGCCGCCGCGCGCGCGGCGTCACCCTGCTGGTCGAGCAGCAGGGCGCCCTGACCTTCGACGCGCCCGCCGGGCCGTTCACGGTCAAGGCCTACGCCGACCGCATCGAGCTGTCGGCCGAGGGCGCGGCCGTCATGGATTTCAAGACCGGCGCGGCGCCGTCCGCCAAACAGGTGAAGTCCGGCTTCGCGCCGCAGCTGACCCTGACCGCCGCCATCCTGGCCGAGGGCGGTTTTGCGGCCACCAACGGCCCGGCGACGCCCGAGGAGCTGACCTATGTCCGCGTGGTCGGCCGCCGCACGGCGGGAGAGGTCGCGGTGCGCGCGTCCGGCGCCGACGCCGCCGACCTGGCCCAGGCCGCGCTGGAGGGGCTGAAGCGCCGCGTCGCGCGCTTCGACGACGAGGCCACCCCCTATGTCTCCTGGGCCGCGCCGCAGTTCATGGGAAACCAGGGCGGAAACTACGACCATTTGGCCCGCGTCTGGGAATGGACCGTGGTCGGCGACGGAGAGGAGGGGGAATGAGCGTGTCGCCCCAGGTCGTCGCGGCCGATCCCCGCCTGACCGTCTTCGTCACCGCCAACGCCGGCTCGGGCAAGACCACCACCCTGGTCAACCGGGTGGCGCGGCTGCTGCTGGACCAGGTCGATCCGGGCGCCATCCTGTGCGTCACCTACACCAAGGCCGCCGCCGCCGAGATGCAGGCGCGGCTGTTCGACCAACTGGGCGGCTGGGCCGTGCTGGACGACGCGGCCCTGTCTGGAAAACTGGCGGAACTGGACGGCGGCGACCCCAGGGCGTTGGACGACGCGGCCCTGTCGCGCGCGCGCCGCCTGTTCGCCCGCGCCCTGGAGACGCCGGGCGGCCTGAAGATCCAGACCATCCACGCCTTCTGCGAGAAGGTGCTGCGCCGCTTTCCGCTGGAGGCCGGGGTCTCCCCGCGCTTCACCGTGCTGGAGGACCAGGCGGCCGCCGCGCTGAGCCACGCCGCGCGCGAGACGCTGGCGCGAACCGCCTACGACGACCCGGACGGTCCGGTCGGCCGCGCCTACGGCCATTTCGCGGTCGAGCTGGACTGGGGCCGGTTCGAGGCCCTGCTGGCGATGATCGAGGCGCGGCGCGGCGACCTCCTGGCCTATCTGGACCGCGCCGAGGCCGGGACCGCCCCCGATCCCTGGACCCTGACCGGGGCCGAGCGCAATCGCGCGCCCGAGGATCTGGAGCGCGAGTTCGTCGCCTATCTCGATCCCGGCGAGTGGAACCGCATGGCCGAGGCCATGGCGGCGGGATCGGCCAACGACCGCAAGATCGCCGACGCCATGAGCGTGGCGGCGCCGCCGGCCGCCGCCTTCGCCGCCCTGTCCGGCGTCTTCTGCACCCAGGCGGGCGAACCGCGAAAGAGCATGGGCACCAGGTCCGCGCCGCCGGCCGCCGTGGGCTGGCTGACCGACCTGCAGGCCAAATACCTGGCCGCGCGCGAGGCGCTGCGAAAGGCCAAGGTCGCCGACGACACGGTCAAGGTCATGACCCTGGCCCGCGCCCACGCCGCCTTCTACGAGCAGGCCAAGCGGGAACGGGGCGCGCTGGACTTCTCCGACCTGGTGGCGCGCACAGCGGGCCTGCTGACCGACAGCGGCGCGGCGGCCTGGGTGCTGTACAAGCTGGACGGCGGCGTCGACCACGTCCTGATCGACGAGGCGCAGGACACGGCCCCCGATCAGTGGGCGATCGTCCGCGCCCTGACCGGCGAATTCTATTCCGGCCAGGCGTCGGGACGCACCGTCTTCGCCGTCGGCGACGAAAAGCAGTCGATCTACTCCTTCCAGGGCGCGCGGCCCGAGCGGCTGCGCCAGGAGCGCGCGACCTATCTGGCGCTGGCGGAAGGCGCGGGCGAACCCTTCGCCGGGCCGGAGCTGAACACCTCCTACCGCTCGACCGAGGAGGTGCTGGCTTTCGTCGACGCGGTGTTCGAGGGGCCGGAGCGCGCGCGCGCCCTGACCGGGCCGCAGGGCGACATCGCCCGCCACCTGCCCGCGCGCGTCGGCCATCGCGGCGCGATCGACCTGTGGCCCCTGTTCGTCGACGAGCCGGCGCCGGAGACCGACGCCTGGAGCGATCCGGTCGACCAGGAGAGCGCGGGAAGCGCGCGCAAGCGCCTGGCCCGCGACCTGGCCCGCGAGATCCGCCGCCAGGTCGAGACCGGCGTCGCCGTCTTCGACAAGAAGAGCGGCGAACCGCGCCCGGCCGGTTACGGCGACTTCATCGTCCTGGTCCGGCGCCGCGACGCCACCTTCGAGGAGGTGATCCGCGCCCTGAAGACCGAGGGCGTGCCCGTCGCCGGCGCCGACCGGCTGAAGCTGTCCAGCCACATCGTCTTCGACGACCTGGTGGCGCTGGCCCGCTTCGCCCTGTTCCCCGACGACGACCTGTCGCTGGCCGAGGTGCTGCGCGGTCCGCTGTGCGACGTGGACGAGGACGGCCTCTACGCCCTGGCCGGGCGCGAGGACCGACGCGCCGGCCGGCTGTGGCGCGAACTGCGCGACCGCGCAGGCGAGCGGCCCGAATGGACGCGGGCGCGCGACCTGCTGCAGGCCGCCATCGACGCGCGCAACGGCGATCCCTTCGCCTTCTTCTCCCAGGCGCTGAACCGGGTGGACGACACGGGGCGGTCGGGCCGCGCCCGTTTCCTGGCCCGGCTGGGGCGCGAGGCCGAGGAGGCCGTCGACGAGACGCTGAACCAGGTGCTGGCGGCCGAGGGCCGGGGCGCCGTCGACCTGGAATCCTGCGTCGCCCAGCTGGAGGCCGCCGACGTCGAGGTGAAACGCGAACTGGAGGGCGCGCGCGGCGAGGTCCGCGTCATGACCGTCCACGGCGCCAAGGGGCTGGAGGCGCCGGTCGTCATCCTGCCCGACACCACGATGAGGGCGAAGGCCCAGGGGCCGTCGCTGATGCCGGCCGTGGTCGGGGACGACCAGGACGAGGCCTGGCTGATGGCGCCTGGATCGGCCAGGGACGACTGCCCCGCCTCGGCCGACGCGCGGGCGGCGCGCCAGGCGCGCACCGACGATGAGACGCTGCGCCTGCTCTACGTCGCCCTGACCCGCGCCCGCGACCGCGTCATCGTCATGGGCCGCGCCTCCAGCCGAGGCCCGGAGGCCGGCAGCTGGTGGAGCGTGATCGCCGAAACCTTCGACCGCCTGGGCGACCGGGTGCGCGAGGTCGAGAACGGCGTGCGCCGCTTCGGCGTCGATCCCGAGGTCCGGCCGCTGGCGGCCGCCGTGACGGCCCAGGCCGACCCTGCACCCGACTGGGTCCGCAGGCCGCCGCCCGCCGACGCCTCGGCCCGGTTCGCCGCCCCGTCTCGGATGGAGGGCGGCCGCGCCCGCATTCCCGCCCCCTCGCCGCTGGCGACGGCGGCGACCGGCGGCCGGTCGATGGGCCGGTTCCGGCGCGGCGACCTGATCCACCGCCTCCTGGAACGCCTGCCGGAGATCGACCCGGCCGAACGCGCCGAGGCCGCGCGCCGCCTGCTGGCCCGCGAAGCCGACCTGGACGATGCTCAGCGCCAGGAGATGATCGCCGCCGCCTTCCGGGTGCTGGACGACGAAAGGTTCGCCCCGGTGTTCGGTCCCGGCTCGCGCGCCGAGGTCGCCCTGACCGGCGGCGCGCCCGAACTGCCGCCCGGCGTGCGCATCGACGGCCGCATCGACCGGCTGGTGGTCACGCCCGAGCGGGTGCTGGTGGTGGACTACAAGACCAACCGCCCGGCGCCGGACGCGCTGGAGGCGGTCGATCCGGCCTATGTGATGCAGCTGGCGGTCTATGCGGCGGTGTTGCGCCGGCTCTATCCCGACCGTCCGGTCGAGGCGGCCCTGGTCTGGACCGACGGGCCGAAGCTGACGCCGGTCCCCGACGCGATGCTGCGCGCGGCGCTGGCGGGCGGTTGATTTGCCCGCGATTCGCACCCACATCTGCGACCGAACCCGGACGCATCCGGACAACCCCATTCGCGCTCAGGCCGCCAGGCGCGGCGCGCCGAGCGACAGCGCACAAGGAGCCATTTCATGGCGACAGTGAAAGTCACCGACGAAAGCTTCGACGCCGACGTCCTGAAGGCCTCGACCCCCGTGCTGGTCGATTTCTGGGCGGAATGGTGCGGCCCCTGCAAGCAGATCGGCCCGGCGCTGGAGCAGATCGCCGACGAGCTGGGCGGCCAAGTCACCGTCGCCAAGGTGAACATCGACGACAGCCCGATGATCCCCTCCAAGCTGGGCGTGAAGGGCATCCCGACGCTGATGCTGTTCAAGGACGGCCAGATGACCTCGATGAAGGTCGGCGCCATGCCCAAGGGCAAGATCGTCGAATGGCTGGCCGAGGCGGGCGTGAAGGCCGAGGCCTGATCCCTTCGCCAGCGAAAGATCAGACGCCCGCCGGTTCCGATCGGCGGGCGTTTTTCATACCAGGACGCCGCCCAGGACGCCGCCATGACCGATGAAGCCCTGCCCCCCGCCGAAGACATCCCGGGCGAAACGCCCGCCCAGCGCGCCCTTCGGCTGAAGAACGCCAAGCTGGACGCCCGGCCCAAGCCGCCGCGCGGCGGCCGCTTCCAGCGCGAGCAGAACGCCAAGATCGCGGCCGGCAAGTCGCGCCCGTGGATGAGCCGATAGGGCCAGCGGCCCCTTAGTCGGGCCAGGTCTCGCGGCTGGCGCCCAGCACCTCGCCCGCCAGATACAGCGAACCGCAGATCGCGATCCGGCCTGCGCCCAGACGCAGGGCCAGCGTCAGCGCCTCGTCGACCGACCCGGCGGGCGTCGCCGCCAGGCCATGGCCGCGCGCCACGGCGGCCAGCGCCGCCGGGTCCGCCGCCGTCCCGTCGAAGCCGACGGTGAAGATCGTCGCCCCCGTATCCTTCAGCGCCGCGAAGAAGCCGCCGGCGTCCTTGTTGGCCAGCATGCCGCAGATCAGGGCCAACGGACGCGGCGCGCGCGCCTGGCGCTCGCTCAGGAAGGCGGCCAGCGCCCGGCCGGCGTGGGGATTGTGCCCGCCGTCCAGCCACAGTTCGGCGTCGGCCGCCCTGGCCGTCTCGCCATAGGGGCCGCCGACGATGCGTTGCAGCCGTGCGGGCCAGCGGGCGGCGGCCAATCCCCTGGCGATGGCCGCTTCCGGCAGGTCCAGCTCCAGGGCGGCGGCGATCGCCACGCCGGCGTTGTCGATCTGGTGCGCGCCCGGCAGCGCCGGCGCCGGCAGGTCCATGAACAGGTCGACGGTCTGAAAGGCCAGGCCGCCGCGCTCGGCCCAGGCGTCGAAGTCCACGCCCATGACTGTCAGCCGCGCCTGGACCTCGGCGGCGCGGCGCTCGATGGCCGCCATCGCCGCCTCCTGCTGGCGCGCGATCACCGCGGGCGCGCCGGCCTTCAGCACCCCGGCCTTTTCGCCGGCGATCCCGGCCAGATCAGTCCCCAGGAACTCGGCGTGGTCATAGTCGACCGGCGTGATGACGCTGAGCAGCGGCCGCTCGATCACATTGGTGGCGTCCAGCACCCCGCCCAGGCCGACCTCGATGATCGCCAGGTCGGCGGGCGTCTCGGCCATGGCCAGGAAGGCGGCCGCCGTCGTGCTTTCGAACACCGTCGCTTCACCTGAAACGGCCTCGATCCGATCCAGCACCGCGTTCAGCGGGTCGTCCTCGATCAGCCGGCCGGCTAGGCGGATGCGCTCGTTGAACCGCACCAGATGGGGCGAGGTGTAGGCGTGGACCCTCAGCCCCGCCGCCTCGGCGATGGCGCGGAGGAAGGCGACGGTCGATCCCTTGCCGTTGGTGCCCGCCACATGGACCACCGGCGGCAGCCCGTCCTGCGGATCGCCCAGCGCCGCGCACAGCGCCCGCATCCGCTCCAGCGACAGGTCGATCCGTTGCGGGTGGCGGGCGCGCAGGCGCTCGGAAATGGGGTCCATCGGCGGCTCAGGCCGCCTGGCGCCGTCCGCCCATCAGCATGGACAGGATCTGGCCCAGCACGCGCGGCAGGTCGGCGCGGGTGACCACGCGGTCGACCATGCCCTTTTCCTGAAGATATTCGGCGCGCTGGAAGCCCGGCGGCAGCTTCTCGCGGATGGTGGCCTCGATCACGCGCGGGCCGGCGAAGCCGATCAGGGCGCCCGGCTCGGCCAGGTGCACGTCGCCCAGCATGGCGTAGGAGGCCGTGACGCCCCCCGTGGTCGGATCGGTCAGCACCACCGCATAGGGCAGGCGCGCCATCTTCAGCTCGTCGATGGCCAGGGTGGTGCGCGCCATCTGCATCAGCGACAGCGCCCCCTCCTGCATCCGCGCGCCGCCGGCGGCCGTGTAGCAGACCAGCGGGACGTCGCGGCGGATCGCCTCGCGTGCGGCCTTGATGAAGGCCTCGCCCGCCGCCATGCCCAGCGACCCGCCCATGAAGGTGAAGTCCTGGACGATGACCACGGCCTCCTGGCCGCCGACCTCGCCGCAGCCGATCGCCATCGTGTCCTTGCGGCCCGACGCCTTGCGCGCGGCCGACAGGCGGTCCTTGTAGGGCTTGCCGTCCGAGAACTTCAGCGGGTCCTCGGGCACGTCCGGCGTATCGATGGATTCGTATTCGCCGTCGTCGAAGGTGAAGCGCAGGCGCGTCGGCGCATCGATGCGCATGTGACGGCCCGACGGCGTGACCCACAGCGACCCCTCCAGGTCCGAGCGGTACAGCATCTCGCCCGTGTCGGGGTCCTTGACCCACAGATTGTCCGGCGTGTCCCGGCGCGAGACGATCTTGCGGACGCCCGGCGCGAAGCGGCTGAGCCAGCCGCCGCGCTTTTCCTGTTGGGGCTTGTTCTTGTCGACCATGGGCGGGCCTTTAGACGGTTTCCGTGGCGGAAGCACTAGTCCGCGCGCCACGCACGGCGTCGCCCAGCGCCTTCACCTTGGCCAGAACGCGGTCGCGCGGGCTTTCGTTCGCCGCCAGCGCCGCCGCCACCTCGTCGACCAGCACCGAGCCGGCGACCACGGCGTCGGCGACGCGCGCGATCTCGACGGCGCGCTCGGGCGTCTTGACGCCGAAGCCGACGGCGACCGGCAGGCCCGAGGCCTTGCGCACCCGCTCGACCGCCGGCGCGACCGACCGGGCCTCAGCCTCCTTCACTCCGGTCACCCCGGCGACGGAGACGTAATAGACGAAGCCGGAAGTCCGCTCCGCGATCACCTTCAGCCGCGCGTCGTCGGAAGTCGGCGTGGCCAGCCGGATCAGCGACAGGCTCTGGGCGTCCAGCGCATCGGCCAGCGGCCCGGCCTCTTCCGGCGGGCAGTCGACGATGATGACCCCGTCGACGCCGCACTCGGCCGCGCGGGCGGCGAAGGCGTCGTAGCCCAGGGTCTCGATGGGGTTCAGATAGCCCATCAGGATCACCGGCGTGTCGGCGTCGCTCTCCCGGAAGGCCCTGGCCAGGTCCATCGTCCCGCGCAGGGTCAGGCCCGCCGCCATGCCGCGCAGGGCCGCGCGCTGGATCGGCGGCCCCTCGGCCATCGGGTCGGAGAAGGGAAAGCCCAGTTCGATGATGTCGGCCCCGGCGGCCGGCAGACCCTTCAGGATCTCCAGCGCCTGGTCGCGGTCGGGATCGCCGGCCATGACATAGGCGACGAAGCCGGCGCGGCCCTCGGCCTTCAGCGCCGCGAAGCGGGCGTCGATGCGGGCGGTGGTCACGAGGCGCTCGGCGTCGGCTCGGCCGCGCCCTGGCAGGCGTCGCCGGGAAGGGTGGAGAAGCCCAGATAGCCGGGCGTCGTCGCCTCGGCCGGCTGGGACCGGTCGGAGAAGGCCAGCATCTGCATCGCCTCGCAGCCGCCGCCGTCGTGGCGGCGCACGAAGACGACGCGGCGGTCGGTTCCGTCCGCGACTAGCCAGCCGTCCGCCTCCAGATGGGCGATATAGGCCTTGCCCGCCGCCTCCATGCCCGACAGCGGCGCGGTCACGCAGAAGGTCGTGGTCTTCAGGTCGTACAGCTCGCCGCAGTCCGGCGCGGCCTGCGCGCCCTCCAGCAGCGGCATCGGGGCCGGCGCGGCCTGAAGCGCGGCCGCCAGCGTCAGGGCCAGCAGGTTCACAGTTCGACTCCCAGATGCTTGGCGACGGTGAAGATGTCCTTGTCGCCCCGGCCGGACAGCAGCAGCACCACGTCGCCGCCCTTGCCGACTTCTTTGGCGACCTCGCCCACGCGGGCCAGGGCGTGGGCCGGCTCCAGCGCCGGGATGATGCCTTCCAGCTTCGAGCACAGCTGGAACGCCTCCAGCGCCTCGGCATCCGTCGTCGCGCGATATTCGGCCCGGCCGATGTCGTGCAGCCAGGCGTGCTCCGGCCCGATGCCCGGATAGTCGAGGCCCGCCGAGATGGAGTGGCCCTCGACGATGTTGCCGTCGTCGTCCTGCAACAGATAGGTGCGGTTGCCGTGCAGCACGCCTGGACGGCCGCCCTTCAGCGAGGCCGCATGGTCGGGCGTATCGAGACCATAGCCCGCCGCCTCGACCCCGATCAGGCGCACGCCCTCGTCCTCGATGAAGGGGTGGAAGGCGCCGATGGCGTTCGATCCGCCGCCGATGCAGGCCACGATCGCTTCGGGCAGCTTGCCCATCCGGGCCTGGGACTGCGCCTTGATCTCGCGCCCGATCACGGCCTGGAAGTCGCGCACCATGGCCGGATAGGGGGCCGGGCCGGCCGCCGTGCCGATGATGTAATAGGTGTCGGCGACATTGGTGACCCAGTCGCGCATCGCCTCGTTCATCGCGTCCTTCAGGGTCGCCGCGCCCGCCGTGACCGGAAAGACCTCGGCGCCCAGCAGGCGCATGCGGAAGACGTTGGGCTGCTGCCGCTCCACGTCCACCGCGCCCATATAGACCGTGCAGGGCAGGCCGAAGCGGGCCGAAACGGTGGCGGAGGCCACGCCGTGCTGGCCCGCGCCCGTCTCGGCGATGATCCGGGTCTTGCCCATGCGGCGGGCCAGCAGGATCTGGCCCATGCAGTTGTTGATCTTGTGCGCGCCCGTGTGGTTCAGGTCCTCGCGCTTCAGCCAGATCTTGGCGCCGCCGAAATGCTCGGTCAGGCGCTCGGCGAAATAGAGCGGGCTCTCGCGGCCGACGTAGTGCTCCAGATAGCCGTCCAGTTCGGCCCGGAAGGCCGGGTCGGCCCGGGCGGCGGCGTAGGCGGCGTCCAGTTCGTGGATCACCGGCATCAGCGTCTCGGCGACGAACTGCCCGCCATAGGGGCCGAAACGCCCCTGGGCGTCGGGCCAGGCGTAGGCGTTGGCCAGGGACAGGTTTTGCGGTTCAGCGGTCACGGCGTCAGGTCTCGCGCGGGGAGGCGTCCGAATTACGACCGGCGCGCCGCCTGAAGGAAGGCCGCGATCCGGTCCGGGTCCTTAACACCCGGCGCGCTTTCCACGCCAGAGGAGACATCCGCCATCGGAGCGTTAGAAATTCTGAGGGCTTCGGCGACGTTGTCCGGCGTCAGTCCGCCCGCCAGGAACCAGGGCCGCGCGAACGACCGCCCGGCCAGCAGCGTCCAGTCGAAACTCGCCCCCACCCCGCCGGGCAGAGCCGATCCCTCCGGCGGCCGAGCGTCGAACATCAGGTGGTCGGCATGATCGGCCCAGGCGGTCGCCGCATCGATGTCCGCCGCCGTGCGGACCGGCAGCGCCTTGATGACGCCGGCGCCTGCCAGCCGCCGCACCGCCGTCGCCCGTTCCGACGCCTCATGGCCGTGCAGCTGCACGAAGTCCGGCGCCAGGGTGCGCCCGATCTCCTCCAGCAGGGCGTCGTCCGGATCGACCGTCACGGCGACCACCCTGGCCCGCCCCCGCGCGGCGGCGAACAGCTCGGCGGCCTGCGCCGGGTCGATGTGGCGCGGGCTCCTGGGGAAGACCACCGCGCCGACGAAATCGGCACCGCCGTCCAGGGCCGCGGCCAGGGTGTCCGGCGTCGTCAGGCCGCAGATCTTGATCAGGGTCGGCGCGGGGTCGGGCATGGCGCGACGGTAGCCATGCCGACGCCCCAGGTCCATCAGCGGCGATAGAGGTCCGCGTCCGGGTCCGGCCTTCCGCGAATGGCGGCCGCCACGATCTGGCTGGCGATGACCGAATAGGTGATGCCGTTGCCGCCAAAGCCCATGACGGCGTGGAGGCGGTCCGACCCGTCGATGGACCCGATCTGGGGCAGGCCCGTGGCGCTTTCTCCGAAGGCGCCGGCCCAGGCGTAGTCCGGCTCGAAGTCCACGCCGGGCAGCAGCGCCGACAGCTTGCGCGCCAGCGCCTGGCGCTTACGGGCCATGCGGCGCGGGTCTTCATGCGCGGTCGCCGACCGTTCGTCCTCACCGCCGACGATCAGCCGGCCGTCGCCGCCCATGCGCAGATACAGGTACGGATCGGACGCCTCCCAAACCAGCATGTCGCGCAGCCAGGCCGGACAGCGCTGGCGCGGCTTCGACGCCAGGGCCCAGGTCGAGACGACCTCCGCGCCCGGCGTCGGCACGTCCTTGGGGAATTCATAGCCGCAGCAGAACACCGCATGGCGGGCGCGCACCGCATGGCCCGCGTCGGTCAGCAGGGTGACCCCTTCGGGATCAGGAACGGCCTCCAGCGCCTCGACCGGCGAATAGACTTTGGCGCCGTCCGCCTCGGCGCGACGCAGCAGGGCGGCCGCCAGCCGCGCCGGATCGCCGCTGGCCGAGCCGTCGGACAGGACGGCCCCGGTGCGGTCCAGGTCGAAGCGGTCGCGCAGTTCGGCCTTGGACAGGTAGCGGCTTTCCAGCCCGATGGCCGCCCGCGCCTCCGCCTCCTCCTCCAGGGCGCGGGAGCCGTAGGCGTCGCCCGCCAGATAGAGGGTCTGCTTCGGCCTGAAGCCGCAGCGGATGCGCTCGTCACGCACGATCCGCTCCAACGCGTCGACGGCGGCGCGCGAGCGGCGATAGGCGCGGCGGGCCTTGTCCGGGCCGATTCGCTTGGCCAGCGCGGTCAGCGGCAGGTCGATCTCCCACTGCAGCAGGGCCGTGGACGCCAGGGTCGAACCGTGCAGCGGCCGGCGACGGTCCAGCACCGCCACAGCATGATCCCGCGCCAGCTCGCGCGCCATGAAGGCCCCGCTGATCCCGGCGCCGATCACCGCCACATCGACCGCGACAGGCTCGGTCAGGGCGCGCGTCGGCACGCCCAGCCCCGGGCTGTCCGCCCACAGGGAGCGGCCCGTCCTCAGATCGCGTTTGGTGGTCGCGCCGCCGCCGCTCATGCCCGCTCCGCTTCGTTCCAGCGGAGCCATAGAGCGTCAGGCGTCGGACGGTTCCCGGAAGATCGCCTCGATCTCCTCGGGGCCCAGCAGCCGCCAATCGCCGACCGGCAGGTCGTCCGGCAGCGACAGGCCGCCCAGCCGCTCCCGATGCAGCGCCTCCACATGGTTGCCGACGGCGGCGAACATGCGGCGCACCTGGTGGTAGCGGCCCTCGGTCACCGTCAGCCGCGCCTCGGTCGGCGACAGGATCTCCAGCCCCGCCGGCGCCAAGGGCTTGTCCTCCCCCTCCAGCACCAGCTGGCCCGAGGCGAACAGCGCGCCCTCCTGGCCCTGCAGCGGCCGCGCCAGGCTGGCGCGATAGACCTTGGCGACGTGGCGGCGCGGGCTGATCACCCGGTGCAGCAGGTCGCCGTCGTCGGTCAGCAGCAACAGGCCCGTGGTCTGCTTGTCCAGCCGCCCGATGGTCGAGATCGCCGGATCGCGCCGCCGCCATCGGTCGGGCAGGATGTCATAGACCAGCGCGCCCTCCTCCTTGTGCGAACAGGTCATGCCCAGCGGCTTGTTCAGCAGGATCACCAGGCCGGGCACGGGGTCCAGCGGCGCGCCGTCGATCTCCATCCGCGCCGGCAGCTCCGGCGTCACCGGAATGCGGCGCGACACGTCGGTCAGGTCCGCGCCGTCCAGCACGATCCCCCCCGCCCTGGCCATGCGCGCCATCTCCGCGCGCGATCCATAGCCCATCGAGCCCAGCAGCCGGTCGACGCGGGAGGTCGGGATCTTCTTCATGCGCGAACGCCCTTCCGGCGCCGCGGGCGTGCGCTCACTTCACCGCCTCGAACACCTTGTAGCCGCCCTGGTCGGCGACCATGCGGAAACGGGCGAAAGCGGCCTGAAGCTCCGCCTCATAGGGCAGGTGCCGGTTGGCCACGATCCAGGCGACGCCGCCCTTCCGCAGCAGCGCGGCCGCCTTGCGCACGAAGGCCTGGCCCAGCCGGCGATCCTCGGCGCCGCCGTCGTGGAAGGGCGGATTGCTGACGACGAAATCCTTTTCGCCCTTGGCTTCCAGCAACCGCGCATCGGACCACCAGACCTTGGCGCGCGGGTCGTCGATATTGCGCCGCGCCGCCTGGATCGCCCGGCGGTCCAGATCGACCAGCTTCAGCTTGGTCACCGCCGGGGAGCGCAGGATGACGGTCGCCAGGGCGCCGTAGCCGCAGCCCAGGTCGACGCCTTCGCCCTTCAGCGGCGGCAGATGCTGGGCCAGCAGCGCGGACCCCGGATCGACCCGGTCCCAGGAAAACACGCCCGGCTGGGACCAGGCTTCCAGCCCGGCCACGAACTGCGGACCGCCCGCTTCGATGGCGGCGTCCAGCCCCTCGACGGTTTCCGGCTTCAGGGCGATGCAGCGGCGATGGTGCGCCTTGGACGTCTCGGCGATCTCCAGGCCGAAGGCCTTCATCTCCTTGGCCAGGCGCGAGCCGCCGCGATCCTTGGGCGCCATCACGTCCAGCCGGCCGCCGACCTTCAGCGCCTTCAGCGCCAGGGCCAGGACATAGCGGCGCTCCAGCACGCCGGGCGGGGCATAGACGGTCACGGCGTCGGCCGTGCCGGGCGTTTGCGCCTCCAGCGCCGCCGAATCCGGGATCAGGGGCGAGGTCTGCGTCGCATCCTGCGGCGGATCGAACACCGCCGGCGGGCGGCCATACAGCAGGGTGGTCACGCTCAGACCACGCCGGTCCAGACCAGCGCCAGCCCGACGACGCCGACCACGATCCGCCACCAGGCGAAGGGCGCGAAGCCGTGGCGGGCGACGAAATCGACCATGGTCCTGACCACGAACCAGCCGCTGACGAACGACACCACGAAGCCGATGGCGATGATCTCGCCGAAGCTCCAGTCGATCTGGGCGCCCGACTGGACGATGTCCCAGGTCGAGGCGCCGACCATGGTCGGAATGGCCAGGAAGAACGAGAATTCCGCCGCCGCCCGCTTGTCCAGGCCCAGCACCAGCCCTCCGGCGATGGTCGCGCCCGAGCGGGACACGCCGGGAATGACCGAGACGCACTGGAACAGGCCGACGCCCAGCGACCGTTTCCACGACAGCGTCATGGCGTCATGCGCGGTCGGACGCGGCGCGAACCGCTCCAGCAGCATCAGGGCCACACCGCCGACGATCAGCGAGATGCAGATGGTCTGGACGCTGTCGAACAGGACGGTGGTGATGAAGTCGTAGAGGAAGACCCCGACCACCATCGCCGGCAGGAAGGCGATGACCACGCTGATGGCGAAATGGCGCGCCTTCGGATCGGTCGGCAGGCCGATCAGCACCTTCCACAGCCGGGCGAAATACAGAGCCACCACCGCCAGGATGGCGCCCAGCTGGATCAGCACCACGAAGGAGGTCCAGCGAGGATCGGTCAACCCCAGCAGCTTCTGGGTCAGCAGCAGATGGCCGGTGGAGGAGACCGGAATGAACTCGGTCAGGCCCTCGACCAGGCCCAGAATGATCGCCGCAAGCCAGTCAGACATGAAATCCCCGGTGGGTTCCGGGATCAGTTGGCGCCCGGTTCCGGCCCCACATAGCGCAATCGCGCCCGGATAGGCGAGCCGTCGAGCGCCTGATCGATCGCATGGGCCAGAAGGCCGATCAGCCGGCCCAGCATCATCAGGTCCGCCGCGCCGGTCGGACCCAGGTCCAGCCGCCGGGCGACCAGGGCCAGGGCCAGGGCCAGGTCGGGCGCCGTCCCGGCCGCCGCCTCGCCCTCCCGCGCGACAGCCGCGAGGTCCGCCGGCAGGTCGGTCCTGGCCAGCAGGGCCTCGGCGCGAGGATCGCGCGGCGCGATCTCGCCCGGCTCGAAGCCGGGAACCCCGGCCTTGAGCCCGATCCAGCGCCGGGCCGCGC
>JAEWDF010000108.1 GCA_023390245.1 Pseudomonadota bacterium | reverse complement strand
CGATGCGCGGGGCCGGAGCCGGCGGCGACGGGGCGGGGGAGGCGGCGGCCGGCGCCTCGGTCGGCGCGGGATCGGGTTCCGGCTCGGGCGGCGGGGGAGGCGGCGCGGGCTTGATCAGTTCGACCAGCACGGGCGGCGACAGCGGGACCTCGAACACCCGCGCCGGCGTCCAGGCCAAACCCAGCACCAGGGCCGTCTCCAGCCCGACCACGAGCGTCGCCGCGCCCAGCCATAGCGCGCTCTTTCGGGCGCGCCGGGCGCTGTTCGACGGTGGGGGCGGTCCGGCCATGCGGGCTCCACGCAGCCTCTCGGGACGCCCATCAAAGCCGCGCTCCGCGTCAGGATCGTGGCGAACGCCGTGCGGCGGAGATCAGTCTTGGCCCCGATAGCCCGGCCAGGTCTGCGGTCCGGCGCGCTCATATTGCGGCGGCAGGGTCTCCGGCCCGCCCAGGGCGGCGGCGGCATGGTGACCCCAGTTCGGATCGTCCAGCACCGCGCGAGCGATGGCGATGAGGTCGGCCTGCCCGGCGGCGACGATGGCCTCCGCCTGGCGCGGCTCCACGATCATGCCCACGGCCATCACCGTCGCGTCGGGAATGGCCGCCTTCACCGCCTCGGCGAAGCGGACCTGATAGCCAGGCTCCGCGCCGGGAATGTTCGCGCGCGGGACGTTGCCCCCCGAGGACAGGTGCAGATAGTCGTAGCCCAGATCATGCAGGGCGCGGCCGAAGGCGATCACCTCCTCCAGCGCCACGCCGCCCTCGACCCAGTCCGAGCCGTTGAAGCGGGCGCCCAGCGCCTTGGTGCGCGGCCAGGCCTCGCGCAGGGCGCGCGCCACACGCAGGGGAAAGCGCATCCGGTTCTCGGCCGAACCGCCGTAGGCGTCCTCTCGCCGGTTCGACAGCGGCGACAGGAACTCGCACAGCAGATAGCCGTGGGCGGCGTGCAGTTCGACCAGGTCGAAGCCGGCGCGGTCGGCGCGGCGGGCGGCGTCCTCGAAGGCGGCGACCACCCTGTCCATGTCCGCCTCGGTCATGGCGGTCGGGGTGTGCCAGTCGTCGCGGAACGGCAGGGCTGAAGGGGCGAAGGTCTCCCAGGCGCCGTCGTCCGCGCCCAGGGCCGCGCCGCCCTTCCACGGCGCGCTGGTCGACGCCTTGCGCCCCGCATGGGCCAACTGGATCCCGACGGGCGTGTCGCAATAGGTGCGCAGATCACGGAGCAGCCGGGCGAAGGCTGCCTCCTGCGCGTCGTTCCACAGGCCGATGTCGTCGGGCGTGATGCGCCCGGCCGCCTCGACGCCCGTCGCCTCCACGATCACCAGGCCGGCGCCCGACAGCGCCAGCCGGCCCAGATGCTGGGCGTGCCAAGGCTGGGGCACGCCGTCGACGGCCGAATACTGGCACATCGGCGCGACGACGATGCGGTTCTTCAGGGTCAGGGGACCGACGGCTCGGGGAGAGAACAGCGGGCTCATTCAGGATGTCCGGGGCTGGGAAGAATCGATCGTAGCTATGGCGGTTGCGGAACCGATCAAGCCCGACCTGTCCGAAAGTTCATCCAGGTTTCCGATTTTTCACGTGCCTGCGCCGACGCCGCGCGCCACAAAAGGGTCAAGCTTCATAAGGGGATCATCCATGCTTCGTCTCGCTCTCGCCATCGCCGTCGCCGCTCCGCTGCTGAGCGGCTGCATCATCATCTCGTCGGAAAAGCCGACCACGCGCGTCGTCACCGCCCCGGCCGAGGCCGGCCGGTGATGCGCCTGGCCAAAGGGTTCCTGGCGGCGGCCGTCGCCGCGCCGCTGCTGGCCGGCTGCGTGATCTACAGCAACGAGGCGGGCGAGAACGTCCGCGTCAATGTCACGCGCGACGACGAGGCGCCCGCCGATCCGATCCGTTCGGCGCGGTTCGAGGACGGCGCGCTTGTCGTGCGCGTGGATTCCAACGGCTGCACCCAGGCGTCGGACTTCGAACTGTCGGTGACCGACGGGACGCCCGCCGAGATCACCCTGCACCGGGTCAAGGAAGACCTGTGCCGGGCGCTGGTCCGGGACGGCGTCGAACTGCGCTGGACCTATGCGGACCTGGGCCTGGAGCCCGGCACGCCGACGCGCATCCTCAACCCGCTGAAGTAGCCGAAAACGGCGTCAGCAGCTCGGCCTGGATGCGATGGGGCCGCAAGGTCTGCGCATCCACCAGGCACCATTCGGAGACGCCCTGGGCGCACACGCGGCCCTCGGCGTCCTCGATCCGCACATAGCGGTTGAAGCGCGGACCCTGCGGGTCGCCGACCCAGGTCCGCGCCTTTACGCCCTGCGCCCCCGGCGGCAGGGGGCGCAGATAGTCGATCTCATGACGCAGGGCGACCCACGACCAGCGGGCGCGCGTCTCGGCGTCGAAACGCGCGTTCCAGTGCGCCGTGCCGGCTTCCTGCAGCCAGCCGACATAGACCACGTTGTTGACGTGGCCGTTCTCATCGATGTGCTCGGGGCGGACCTCCAGCGGGACCGTGAACAGTTCCCGGTCCGCACGCGGCTCCAGCGTCGGGCGCGCCATCAGGCCTCGCCCAGGACCACGCCCTTTTCCGCCAGAAGGGCCTGAAGTTCGCCCGACTGGAACATCTCGCGCACGATATCCGAGCCGCCGACGAATTCGCCCTTCACATACAACTGCGGGATGGTCGGCCAGTCGGTGAAGGCCTTGATGCCCTCGCGCAGCGATTCGTCCTGCAGGACATCCACGCCGACGAAGGGCGCGCCGACGTGATCCAGAATCTGCACCGCCAGTGAAGAGAAGCCGCAGCGCGGCTGGTCGGGCGTGCCCTTCATGAACAGCACCACCTCATGCTGGGCGACGGTGTCGGCGATGAAGGCGTGGACGGGATCGGCCGTATTGGCGTTCGCGGTGTCGGTCACGGAAAGGGCCCTTTCTTGGAGCCCGTCAGCTAGGTAGGGACGGCCGCCGGGTCAAGCGCCGGGCGTCGATCCGTCAGGCGGCGGTGCGCGACACCCGCGCCATTTCGATCTGGGCGCCCAGGCCCGGCGGCATGTCGCGCTCGGGCGTTTCCGCCAGGTCCTTCAACCGCTCGACGTCGGTCGCCTTGACGATGACGCTGGCGATCGAGGGGTCGGTCAGGGCGTAGGTCAGGCAGATGGCCTCGGCCGACCAGTTCGGCGTACGGTACAGGAAGTCGTACGGGTCGATCTTGGACGGCGCGGCGGCGGGCCTGGGGGCGCCGAAGCCGAACAGGCCGCGCTTGGGCGCCGGGGCGTCGTCGCGCCGCTGGCGACGGTCGCGGAAATAGTCGTAGGCGAACACCGCCATGTCCTGCTCGCGCGCCGTGCGGATGCGGTTTCGCAGCGGCCAGCCCGAGTGGATGTTGAACGGCGTCGACAGCACGTCGAAGGCGCCGGTGGAGACATAGGCGTCCATCACCTCGCCGTCGCCCGACACGCCCAGCAGGCGCACCCGCTCGGTGGCGCGCATCGCCTTCAGCGCGTTCAGCGACGCCTGCGGCAGTTCGTGCTCGCCCGGTTCGCTCAGGATAGCGACGTCGATCCAGCCCAGGCCGGAGAAGTGCAGGACGCGGTCGATGGCGCCGGTCATGCCCTCGGCCGAAAAGTCGCGCACCGCCTGGCGGCCGTCGCCGACGCCCAGCGTCAGGCTGACGCAGACCAGCTTGCGGTCGACGTGGGACAGGGCCTCTCCCAGCACCTCGGCGGCGACGGGGTCGGCCGTCTCCAGGGCGTAGCTGTTGATCCCCGCCTCCAGCGCCGCGTACAGCAGCGCCAGCGTGGCCTCGCGCCCCCGCGACAGGGCGTCGAATCCCAGGCTCAGGGTGATGCTGGAGACGGCGGCGCCCGAAGCGTCGAACGGACGATAGCGCATCGGTCAGGCCTCCTTGGGCGCGGCGGTCTCAAGCGCCAGGGCGTGCAGTTCGCCGCCCATCTGCCCCTTCAGGGCGGCGTAGACCATCTGGTGCTGGCGCACGCGCGGCACCCCGGCGAAGGCCCGCGAGATGATGCGCGCGCGATAGTGGTCGCCGTCGCCGGCCAGGTCGTCGATGGCGATCTCAGCGTCGGGAAAGGCGTCAGCCAGGTGCTGGCGCAGCGTTTCGACGGGCATGGGCATGGCGGGCGGACTCTCGGAACGTTCGCCCGGAAGCCTGCCGCATAAACCTTAATGGCCGCCTACGTCCCCGCCGGCGGCGCGGGGTCGTTGCAGAAGCACGATCGGCGCGTCCCTGTATCGCGTCTGGTGGTAGGGGCGGTAGCCGACCCGCGCGGCCAGCCTCAGCGAGGCCGTGTTGGACGGCGCGATCATGCACACCGTGCGCGGCGCCGCCACCGCCTGGTCGGCCCAGGCCAGGACGGCCGTCAGCGCCTCAAGCGCCAGGCCCTGGCCATGGAAGGCCGGCGCCAGGCCCCAGCCGGCCTCCGGATCGGCGAAGGGCGGGTCCAGGTTGCGCCGATAGTCGAACACGCCGACGCCCCCCACATAGGCGCCGTGGGCCTTCAGCCGCAGCGAGAAATTGCCGTATCCCAGCGCCGCCCAGCCGCCGATGTCGCGCAGCAGGCGGAACCAGACGTCCTCCGCCTCCAGCGTCCGTCCCATCAGCGGCCCGGCGAAGGCCTCGTCGCTCCACAGCGCCGCGTGGTCGTCGAAATCGAAGGCCGAGACCGGCGTCAGCACCAGGCGTTCGGTGGTCAGGGTCGGTCCGGTCACATCAGTCCAAGCTGCTTGAAGCTGGCCACCCCATCGCGGCCGACGACCAGATGGTCGTGAACCTCCACATTAAGGGGCTTTCCGGCCTGGACAATCTGGCGCGTCATCTCGATGTCGGCGCGGCTGGGGGTCGGGTCGCCGGATGGGTGATTGTGGAGTAAGATCAATGCACTGGATGACAGTTCCAGCGCCCGGCGAACGACCTCGCGCGGATAGACGGGCGCATGGTCGACCGTGCCGCGGTTCTGAGTCTCGTCCAGGATCAACTGGTTGCGCCGATCCAGGTACAACACCCGGAACTGCTCGCGCGGCTCGTGCTGCAACGCCACGCGCACATAGGCCAGCAACGCCGTCCAGGAAGAGATGACCGGCCGCTTCTCGGTCGGTTCGCGCGCGATCCGGCGCGTCACGTCGAAGATCAGCTGCAGGTCCAGCGCCACCGCCCGCGTCGCCTTGCCGGGCGCGTAGCCCAGGGACCGCGCGACCTGGTCCTCCACCGCCTCGTGGCTGGCGGCCCCAATGTCCTCCAGCCCGCCGAAGCGCGCGATCAGGTCCTTGGCCAGCGGCTTGGTGTCCTTGTAGGGCACGCTGCGGAACAGCAACAGCTCCAGCAGTTCATAGTCGGGCAGGGCGCCCAGCCCGCCCTTCGCCGCCCGCTCCCGCAGCCGCTCGCGATGGCCGCCGTGCCGCGACCGCGTTCCAGTCTTCGCCGCTCCCTGCTCCATGCGCCGCCTCCCGCAACTCACGCTAGAGTGAACGCCGCGCGGATCAAGGGGCGATCAGCGTCTCAGTCGCTTGGCGTGGAAGGCGATGTGGTCGTCGATGAAGCTGGTCATGAAGAAATAGGAGTGGTCGTAGCCCGGCTGCATCCGTAGGGTCAGCGTCTGGCCGGCGGCCTCGGCGGCGGCGGTCAGCAACTCGGGCTTCAACTGGTCGGCGAGGAAGCTGTCGGCGTCGCCCTGGTCGATCAGGATGTCGTCATAGACGCCCCTGGCCGCGCCCGCCGCGATCAGCAGGGCGGCGTCGTGCTGGGCCCAGGCATCCCGGTCTTCGCCCAGATAGGCGGTGAACGCCTTCTCGCCCCAGGCGCAGCGGGTGGGCGAGGCGATGGGCGCGAAGGCCGAGACGGATCGGAACAGGTCCGGATGACGCAGCGCCAGGGTCAGGGCGCCGTGCCCGCCCATCGAATGGCCGCTGATCGAGCGCGCGCCGGTGGTCGGGAACTCCGCGTCGATCAGGGCGACCAACTCCTGGATGACATAGGTTTCCATGCGAAAGTGCGGCGCCCAGGGCGCCTGCGTCGCATCCAGGTAGAAGCCCGCTCCCTGGCCCAGGTCATAGGCCGCGTCGTCCGCCACCCCTCCGCCGCGCGGGCTGGTGTCGGGGGCGACGATGATCACGCCATGCTCGGCCGCCGCCCGATAGGCCCCTGCCTTGGTGGTGAAGTTGTCCTCGGTGCAGGTCAGGCCCGACAGCCAGAACAGGACCGGGAAGGGACCGTCCCCCTTTGGTTGGAACACCGACAGCGTCATGGGCGTGCCGGTGGATGCGCTGTCGTGCTTCAGATAGCGCAGGGTTCCGCCATGGACGCGGTGGGTCTTGGTGGTCTGTAGGGTCACTGGACGGTCATCCCGGTCTTGGTGCGGTCGGCGGCGTCAACCGACCCGGTGCATGGCGCAGATTTTGTTGCCGGCCGGGTCGCGCAGATAGGCGAGGTAAAGCTTGCCGAAGGCGCCGTCGCGCAGGCCAGGCGGGTCCTCGATCGATGCGCCGCCGTTCTCGACCCCCGCCGCATGGAAGGCGTCGACCGCCTCGGGCGACTTGGCGAAGAAGCCTATGGTGCCGCCGTTGGCATGGCAGGCCGGATCGCCATCGATCGGCTCGCCAACCGCGAAGGCGCCGCGGTCCGTGCGCCACCAGTAGCGGCCCTTCGGATCCGGCCGGCTGCCGGCGACGCCCAGTGCGCCCAGGGCCGCGTCATAAAAGCGGCGCGACGCCTCGACGTCGTTCGCGCCGACGGTGACGTGGGTGAACATGGTCTTCTCTCCCTTGGGTCCGGCCGGTTCGCCGGGCGGCGCAAGCTAAGCCGACATAGTTTCTTTTTGCAACGGACCGTGGCGGCCCGCCGTCAGAACACCACAACCGAGCGGATGCTCTCGCCTGCGTGCATCAGGTCGAAGGCCTTGTTGATGTCTTCCAGACCGAAGGTGTGGGTGATCATCGGGTCGATCTCGATCTTGCCGTCCATGTACCAGTCGACGATCCTGGGCGTGTCGGTGCGACCGCGTGCGCCGCCGAAGGCCGAGCCGCGCCAGACGCGGCCCGTGACCAGTTGGAACGGGCGGGTGGATATCTCCTTGCCGGCTTCGGCGACGCCGATGATGACGCTCTCGCCCCAGCCGCGGTGGCAGGCTTCCAGCGCCTGGCGCATGACCACGGTGTTGCCGGTGCAGTCGAAGGTGTAGTCGGCGCCGCCGCCGGTCAGCTCGACCAGATGGGCCACCACGTCACTGACGTTCTTCGGATTGACGAAATGGGTCATGCCGAAGCGGCGGCCCCACTCCTCCTTGGTGTCGTTGATATCCACGCCGATGATCATGTCGGCGCCGACCATCTTCAGCCCCTGGATGACGTTCAGCCCGATGCCGCCCAGGCCGAAGACGACGGCGTTTGCGCCCGGCTCGACCTTGGCCGAGTTGACCACGGCGCCGACACCGGTGGTGACGCCGCAGCCGACGTAGCAGGCCTTGTCGAAGGGGGCGTCCTTGCGGATCTTGGCCACCGCGATCTCGGGCAGGACGGTGAAGTTCGAGAAGGTCGAGCAGCCCATGTAGTGGGCGATAGCCTGCCCCTTGTAGGAGAAGCGCGACGTGCCGTCGGGCATCAGCCCCTTGCCCTGCGTCGCCCGGATCGAGGTGCACAGGTTGGTCTTGCGCGACAGGCACGACTTACACTGGCGGCATTCGGGGGTGTACAGCGGGATGACGTGATCGCCGACCTCGACGCTCGTCACGCCCGGTCCGACTTCGACCACCACGCCCGCGCCTTCGTGGCCCAGGATCGAGGGGAAGATGCCCTCCGAATCCAGCCCGTCCAGCGTATAGGCGTCTGTGTGACAGATGCCGGTGGCCTTGATCTCGATCAGCACCTCGCCGGCGCGCGGGCCTTCCAGATCGACTTCGACGATCTCCAGCGGCTTCTTGGCTTCAAAGGCGACGGCGGCGCGGGTTTTCATGGGGAATCTCCTGGAAAGCGAAGCTAGCTCTAGCGGTCCGAGCCCGGCCTAGGAACCTCCGCAGGCGCCATCCTGGCGTTTCGCCCGGCACGCCGTTCGCCAGACTGTGACGAAAATGGCGCTTTCGCCGGCGGTTGGACGGGAATGCGGCGACGGGGCGCAGATTTGTGACCATCGCGATGCCGATTGAATCGGCCCTGAAACCGTCGTCCCGTATTGGACCAAAAAGACGTAAAGCGACGTATCTACAAAGTGTTCGGTGAATAAAGTCGGCGCTCTTCAATCCGGAAATCCTCCGCGTCCCGCGCTTCCTTCGCCAAACGGACGTCTGTTCGACGCGTCGGCTTCGTCAATCTGTGAAGGCGGCGCCACACGTCCGGCCTAGCAGCCTGCCCCGCAGTCTCGAGGGGATATCCATGAACAAGAGCCGCCTGCGCGCCACGCTTCTGACCGGCGCCGCCATCGCTTCCGTCACGTCCATCGCCTTCAGCGCACGCGCCGACGAACCCGTCGCCGACCCCGCCGATCCGTCGATGGTCCAGTCCAGCCTGGCCGACATCATCGTCACCGCGACCAAGCGGGAAACCAACCTTCAGGATACGCCGATCTCGATCTCGGTCATCGGTTCGGAAGACCTGCAGGACCGTCACGTCCAGAGCCTGATGGACCTGGCCGACGGCGCTGTTCCCAGCCTGCGCGTCGCCACCTTCGAGGCCCGTCAGTCGGCCCTGACCATCGGCATTCGCGGCATCGTGCCGAACGACGCCAACCAGCCCGCGCGCGAGCAGGGCGTGGGCGTCTATGTCGACGGCGTCTATCTGGCTCGCCAGCACGGCCTGGCCGCCGCGCTGCTGGACATCGAGCGCATCGAGGTCCTCAAGGGACCGCAGGGCACCCTGTTCGGCCGCAACACCGAGGGCGGCGCCCTGTCGATGGTGACGCGCAAGCCGACCGGCGAGTTCGGCCTGCGCGCGGTCGCCGGCGTCGGCAATCTCGAGAGCTACAACTCGGAACTCCACCTGGACATGCCGGCCATCGGCGACTTCGCCTTCAAGGTCGACGGCGTCATCAGCGCGCAGGGCCCGGTCACCGACAATCCGCTGCCGGGCGAAGAGGGCTTCGGCGCCTATGACCGGCGCGGCCTGCGCTTCCAGACGCGCTGGACCCCCAGCGAGCGGTTCACGGCCAACTTCGCCGCCGACGTCGGCAAGGACAAGAACACCCCGTTTTACAGCCAGCTGCTGAACTTCAATCCCAACGGCCTGACGGTCGTGCCGTGGGCCTCGGCCACCGTGCCGTCGGGCAGCATCCGCGACCTGGCGCCGATCGTCGTGGTCGAGGGCGAGGACCGCATGACGGTCGCCGACATCGGCGTGCCCCAGCAGTGGAGCGTCGACGACACCCGGGGTATGGACCTGCACCTGGACTATGACGTCAACGACTCGCTGCAGTTGCGCTCCATCACCGCCTACCGCGACCTGGACGTGGAGCAGTACGACAACATCGCCGGCGCTCACCGCCCGCCGGTCGTCGGCCCCAACAGCAACTTCAGCCGCTACTCCCTGGCCGGCTTCTGGCAGCATCAGTTCAGCCAGGAATTCCAGGCCATCGGCGCCGTCGGCGACCGCGTCGACTATGTCGCCGGCCTCTACTACTTCAAGGAAACGGTGTCGGACGACGCCGCCACGCCGTCGACCAATCGCTGGAACGCAGACGGCACGGGTTACACGATCAATGACCCGACCCCGACCATCCGCGGCAACCGCTCGCTGGACCGCGCTTCGACCGCGCACGCGGAATCGCGCGCCGTCTATGGCCAGGCGACCTGGACCCCGGCGGTCCTGAACGACGCCCTGCACGTCACGCTGGGCGGCCGCTACACCTGGGACGACAAGGACGGCATCCTCTACATCGTCAACAATGCGCCGACGAACTACACCTTCGACAGCAGCGTCGACCGGTTCGACCCGCTGGTGGTCGTCGCCTATGACGCGGCGGACAACATCAACGTCTACGCCAAATACTCGACCGGCTATCGGGCGGGCGGCGCCTCCTCGCGCTCCCTGACCTACCGGTCCTTCGATCCGGAAGAGGTCGAGGCGTATGAGGTCGGCGTGAAGAGCGACTGGCTGGGCAACCGCCTGCGCCTGAACGCCGCCGTCTATGCGATGGACCGCACCAACAGCCAGATCGACTTCAGCCTGGTGACCGTGGTCGGCGCCTCCACCCGTAACACGCTGGAGACGATCAACGCGCCGGGAACCACCACCATCCGCGGGGTGGAGCTGGAGGGCGCCTTCCAGGTGACCGACAATCTGCGCCTGTCGGCCTCCTACGCCTACACGGACGCCAAGATCCCGGACACGGTGAACCCCTTCAACGGCCAGCTTCAGCAGGTCTTCATCGCCTTCACGCCGCCCAACGCCGCCAATGTCGCGGCGGACTGGGAATCGCCCTTCATGGGCGCGACCTTCCGGGCGCACTTGGACGCCAGCTACGCCGATGCGACGCAAAGCTTCGACCAGTTCGCGATCAAGAACGATCAGTCCTTCATCATGAACGGGCGGGTGGCCATCGCCGACATCCGCACGTCGGGCAGCGGTTCGCTGGAAATCTCGCTGTGGGCGCGCAATCTGCTGGACGAAGCCTACGTCTACCGTCGGGACCCGTCGAACCGGGCGACGCTGGGCGACTACGGCAACTTCAACGCGCCGCGCACCTTCGGCCTTCAGGCGACGGTCCGCTACTGATAGCGCATGAAAAGGGGTGGGACCGGCAAGCCAGTCCCACCCCTTCCTTGTCGGCAGATCGGCGACCGCCCGGCGGGGCGGTCGCCTTTCGGCGTCTGGCGTCAGGCCAGGACGATGATCGCCACGCGGCGATTCTGCGCGCGGCCTTCGCGCGTGTTGTTCGGCGCGACCGGGTTCTCCTGACCATAGGAGATGGTCGACATCCGGTTCAGAGCCACGCCCTGGCGGTTCAGGAAGCGGCGCACCGCTTCGGCCCGCTGCTCGCCGAGCTCCATGTTGTGCTGCTCCGAGCCGGTGGCGTCGGTGAAGCCCTGGATCTCGAGGTAGACGTTCTTGTTCTCGCTCGCGAGGCGCTGCGCGAACTCGCCCAGGCGCTGTTCGGCCTCGGGCGAAAGCTGGGAGGCGTCGGTCGGAAACTTGACCGAGTCGTCCGACAGAACGACCTGATAGAGGAACTTGCCCTCCGCCAGCTTGTGGGCGTCGTTGGCGCGTTGCAGCGCCTGGCCGGCCGTGCCCTCGACCTGGGCGAGATGGCTGTCGACCCCGGTCACGCGGTTGTCCACCACCTCAACCTGATCCCGCACGAAGCGGTGGCTGGCGCAGCCGCTGGCCGCGAAGCCCAAGGCGATGAGAGCGCCGCCGACGACCGCGGTCCGAAGTTTCGATCTGCTCAAGTCCTGTCTCCATTCTTGCCGGGGCGCCACTCCCAGGATCGCGCGCCATTACAGCTACGGATGAGGAAAAGGCGGCGTTATGACGCGCTTGCGGCAAGATTCGTTCAGCTTGGCCGTAAGAAAACCAAGTCGAAAGAAAAAAGATTGCAGGATTGGAACCGGATCAGGCGGGCGGGAGTTGATAGGGGTTGTTCACCGTTACGGGGGCCCCTGGCGGCAGGCCCAACTCCTCGAAAGACCAGTTCAATTGGACCCCGTCGCTCAAGGGCTCGTTGCACTTGTCCTCGTCGATCCGGCGTAAGGTGATCACCGCGTCGGCGCCGCGAATACTGACGATGGGGATCAGGTCGGCCTTGCTGGTGCAGCCGTTCGAACTGACCCAGAACACCGCCTGGTCCTTGGTGAAGGCCGCCGCCTTGATGGGTTCGAGGGCGCCGGGCATGCCGGCGGTCGAGACCGCGGGAGGGGCGGGCTCCATCGTCGCGCACGCAGCCAGCGTCGCCGCCGTCAGGCCCAACGCCGCCCGCGCCACCACCCGCGCCACGAGGCCTCCCATGGTCAAATGCATCTCCGTCGAGGATGCCCCCGTTCGCCTGCGAAGGGAACAGGAAAGAAAAAAGCAAAGGGCCCCGGCGCGGGTCCGGGGCCCTGTTCCGCGAGCGGTCGGGGCGCGAGGCCCCGTCCGCCCGAATACGTCGTCAGTGAAACTTACGACGCGTAATATTCGACGACCAGGTTCGGCTCCATCTTCACCGGGTACGGCACGTCGGCCAATTCCGGGGCGCGCACGAAACGCACCGAGAAGCCGCGGTCGCCCAGTTCCAGATAGTCCGGAACATCACGCTCCGACGACTGCAGGGCTTCCAGCACCAGCGCCATGCTGCGCGACTTTTCCTTGACCATGACGGTGTCGCCCGCCTTCACGCGGTAGGAGGCGATGTCCACCTTCTTGCCGTTGACGGTGACGTGGCCGTGGCTGACGAACTGGCGGGCGGCCCAGACGGTCGGCACGAACTTGGCGCGATAGACGATGGCGTCCAGGCGCGATTCCAGCAGGCCGATCAGGTTCTCCGAGGTGTTGCCCTTGCGACGGGCGGCCTCGTTGTAGGTGCGGGCGAACTGCTTCTCGGTGATGTTGCCGTAGTAGCCCTTCAGCTTCTGCTTGGCCTTGAGCTGCAGGCCGAAGTCGGAAACCTTGGACTTGCGGCGCTGGCCGTGCTGGCCGGGGCCGTAGGAGCGCTTGTTGACCGGGGACTTCGAGCGGCCCCACAGGTTCTCACCCATGGCGCGGTCGATCTTGTACTTGGCGCTGTGGCGCTTGGACATTCTGTTCTCTTCTCAGTGATGCGGCCCGGCATCCCCCGGATTGGGAATGCGATCTCAACGGCGGTCCACGCATCGTCCGTCATGAATCCCGCCTGCCGGAGACCGGAGGCGTGGAAGGCGGCGCTTATGGCCGCGAGGCCCCCTGGAGTCAAGCATGGCGGGCGTTAAGCACGAATCTTGGGAACGCCTGACATCGTCCGCCATTGTGCGTCGATGGAGATTGCCCCGCAGAAGGGCGAAGACGCGGGAAGGGAAGATGGAGCCGGAGAGGAAGAGCTTCCAGAGCGGCCTGTCGGACAGCGCCTTCCAGACGCTGAAGGCGCGGCTCGTCGACGTGGTCGAGCCGTTGAGCGACGCCCAGTTGCTCGATCTGGCTGACGGTATCCACGACATGCTGCGCCAGCGCCGCGCCGTGCGGCAGCATCACGCCGAGCGCATGGACCAACGGGCGCGGCACGCGCTGGACCTGCGGGTCTGAACGACGAACGCCCGCCGGGCGGACCCGGCGGGCGTCGTTCGACCGAGGCGTCGCGCCTCAGCGGGCGGCGGCGTACAGGTCGTTGACCTTGTTCCAGTTCACCACCGACCAGAAGGCCTTGAGGTAGTCGGCGCGGCGGTTCTGGTACTTCAGATAGTAGGCGTGTTCCCACACGTCGGCGCCTAGGACGACGTGACCCTTCTCGTCGGCGACATCCATCAGTGGGTTGTCCTGGTTCGGCGTGGAGGTGACCTTCAGCTTGCCGTCCTGGACGATCAGCCAGGCCCAGCCCGAGCCGAACTGGCCGGCGCCGGCGGCGTTGAAGTCCTCCTTGAACTTGTCCAGACCGCCCAGGTCGCGGTCGATCGCGGCCTTCAGTTCGGCGGACGGTTCGCCGCCCTGGCCCTGCGGGGCCAGCAGTTCCCAGAACAGGCTGTGGTTCCAGTGGCCGCCGCCATTGTTGCGCACGGCCTTGGGCGCCTTGGAGATGTTGGCGAAGAGGTCTGCCAGCGACTTGCCCTGCAGCGAGGCGTCGGCGTCCACCGCCTTGTTCAGGTTGTCGACATAGGTCTGGTGGTGCTTGTCGTGGTGGAAGGTCATCGTCTCCTTGTCGATGGCCGGCTCCAGCGCGTCATAGGCGTAGGGAAGGGGCGGCAGGGTGAAGGCCATGGCGGGGCTCCTTATGTCCAGCTTTGCGGTCGGCCTTCATCTAGGAGAGGCCGTCGCCGAACCCAAGCCGGTCCTTGCGAATAAAGTTCCGAGATTTCCCGCCCCGGAGATCAGAGGGGCTTGAACAGGCCTTTCGGCGAGGCGGTGAAAATCTCGACGCCGTCCTCGGTGACGCCGACCGTGTGTTCGCACTGGGCCGACAGGGACTTGTCGCGGGTCACGGCGGTCCAGCCGTCCGACAGCACCTTCACGTGCGGTTTACCCAGGTTCACCATCGGCTCGACGGTGAAGAACATGCCGGCCTTCAGCGTCGCGCCCTCGCCCTTGCGGCCGTAGTGCAGGACGTTGGGGCTGTCGTGGAAGACGCGGCCGATGCCGTGGCCGCAGAAGTCGCGCACCACGCTCATGCGCTGGGCCTCGACAAACCTCTGGATGGCGAAGCCGATGTCGCCGAAGGTGTTCCCCGGCTTGACCTGGGCCAGGCCGATCTCCAGCGATTCATAGGTCACGTCGATCAGCTTGCGCGCCCGGGTCGGGACCTCGCCCACGCCGTACATGCGGCTGGAATCGCCGTGCCAGCCATCGACGATGACGGTGTGGTCGATGTTGACGATGTCGCCGTCCTTCAGCACCCGGTCGCCCGGGATGCCGTGGCAGACCACGTGGTTGATCGAGGTGCAGACCGTCTTCTCATAGCCCTTGTAGCCCAGGCAGGCGGGCAGGCCGCCATGGTCCAGGGTGAATTCGCGGATCAGGTCGTCGATCTCGCCGGTGGCGACGCCGGGCTTCACATGGTCGGCGATCATGTCCAGCGCCTCGGCCACGAGCCGCCCGGCCTTGCGCATGCCTTCAAAGGCTTCCGCGTCATGGATGCGGATGGCGCTGGAGCGCACAAGCACGTCGGGTTCGAGTTCGGGCGTTTCGTACATGAAGGGGACAGTCTGAAGAGGCGGACGATGCGGGATGCAGATGGCGATCATAGCATGAAATCTCAACCCGTCGGGACGCCGTCGATCGAACGACGACTGCCGTCGCGCAGGATCGAGCCGCGCAACGATCTTTGCATAAAACATCGATATGTAGCTTGATCTTGCCGCAACGGAACCTCTCGAAGGCGTGATCGTGTGCGTTTTTTACGCCACGGTTTCGCCGGGTTCCGGGCGGAGAGCGGCCGCGCATGCAACGATTTCATGTCGAAAGCGCTGCTGCAGCGTCTCTCCCCGAACCCGCCGCCAGACGACGGGCAGTAGATTAGGATTTCTCATGACTCCCAGGACCATCGCCCGGCTGGGCGGCCTCGCCCTTTCGTCCGCCCTGCTGGCCGGCGTCGCGGCGCCGGCCATGGCCGGCTCCTTCTATCTGCAGGAACAGTCGACCCGCGGCGCCGGACGCGCCTATTCGGGCGAAGGCGCCGACATGGGCGCCCAGTCGCTGTGGTGGAACGCCGCCTCGATCGCCCGCAGCGGCCGCGAATTGTACGTCGGCGCCCATGGCCTGATCCTCGACTCGGACGTCGACGACGCCGGCTCGACCCTGAGCTACAACCTGCCGGTCGGCGGCACGACCATCATCAGCGGCAGCGCGCCGGTCGGCGGCAACGTCCACCAGCATGAAGTCGTCGAAAGCGGCCTGGTGCCGAACTTCGCCTTCGTGCAGCCGGTCGGCGACCGCTTCGCCGTGGGCCTGTCGGTCTCGGCCCCGTACAACTTCACCACCAAGTACGACGACGCCTCCTTCGCCCGCTACGACGCCCTGACCTCGGAGCTGCGCTCGGCCGACATCGGCCTGACCGCCGCCATGCAAGTCACCGACTGGCTGGACGTCGGCGTCGGCTTCGACGCGCAGTACACGAAGGCGACCCTGTCGTCGGCCCTGCCGAACCTGCCGACCGTCGGCGGCCTGTCGCCGGTGGTGCTAATCCCGTCGGCGACGGACGGTCGCAACGTGCTTGAAGGCGACGGCTGGGACTACGGCTGGAACGCCGGCGCCCAGATGCACTTCGGCAAGCTGGACCTGGGCCTGTCCTACCGTTCGGAAATCGAGCACGAGCTGGACGGCGATGTCGCCATCTCGGGCCTGACCGGCCTGCTGGCGGGCGAGAACAACACCTATGACGGCGTGGCGACCTTCAACACGCCGTGGTTCGCCACCGTCTCGGCCCGCTACGCCGTCACCGACCGTTTGACGCTGAACGCCCAGGTCAACCGCATCGGCTGGAGCGAGTTCGACGCCATCCGCGTCGCCTATGGCGCGGGCGGCACGGAAATCCGTCAGGACTACAAGGACGTGACCACGGGTGCCATCGGCTTCGACTACCAGATCGACCCGACCATGGTCGTGCGCGGCGGCATCGGCTACGATCCGACCCCGACGCAGGACGGCCAGCGCACCGCCCGCATCCCGGACGGCGACCGCCTGCTGTTCTCGGCCGGTCTGTCGAAGACGGTCCGCCCGGGCCTGACGCTGGACGGCGCGGTGACCTACATCGACATCGACGACAGCGAAATTTCGGACACCCGCGACATCTATAACAACGGGCTGGTGATCTCGAACCTGCGCGGCGACGCGCGCGGCTATGGCGTCGGCTTCGCCATGGGCGCCTCCTGGAAGTTCTGATCTTCGATCAAAACTCGAAGGCTTGAAGGCGGCGGTCCTCGCGACCGCCGCCTTTTTCTTTGTCCGTAGCCAATCGAAACGCGTGTGCTAACGTCCATGCAGAAGACGCCCGAAAGCGTCCGCAGGGCTGGAGACGCATGACTGATCTGGAAACCTTCCGCGCCGAAACCCGCGCCTGGCTGGAGGCCAACTGTCCGCCCGAAGTGCGCGGGCCGATGGAGTCCGAGGCCGACATGATCTGGGGCGGCCGCGACGCCGTGTTCAGCACGCCGGGCCACAGGCTGTGGCTTGAGCGGATGGGTGCGCGCGGCTGGACCGCGCCGGAATGGCCCAGGGAATACGGCGGCGGCGGGCTGAGCCGCGAGGAGGCCAAGGTGCTGGCCTCCGAACTGCGCCGCATCAAGGCCCAGCCTGCGCTGAACAGTTTCGGCGTCTGGATGCTGGGTCCGGCGTTGCTGGCCTTCGGAACGGAAGAGCAGAAGCGGCGCTTCCTGCCCGAGATCGTGCGCGGAGAGATTCGCTGGTGCCAGGGCTATTCCGAGCCGGGCGCGGGGTCGGACCTGGCCTCGATCCAGACCCGCGCCGAGGATCGTGGCGACCACTGGATCGTCAACGGCCAGAAGATATGGACCTCCTACGCCGACAAGGCCGACTGGATCTTCTGCCTGGTGCGGACGGACCCGGAAGCGCCCAAGCATCTGGGCATCAGCTTCGTCCTGTTCGACATGAGGACGCCGGGCGTGACAACGCGGCCGATCACCCTGATCAGCGGCAAGTCGCCCTTCTGCGAGACCTTCTTCGACGACGTGCGGGTGGAGAAGGCGAACCTGGTCGGGACGCTGAACCGCGGCTGGGACGTGGCCAAATATCTGCTGGCGCACGAGCGGACCATGATCGGCGCCATGGGGGAGGTCGCGGCGGGCCGGCCGGTGGGGCGGGTGGCGCTGGACGCCATCGGCGCCGACGCCGATGGACGCCTGGACGAGCCGATGCTGCGCGCCCGCATCGCCCAGCTCGAGATCGACGCCGCCGCCTTCCGTCTGGCGATGGAGAGGGTCGGCGACCAGGTGAAGGCGAAGCAGGCGCACCCGGCCATCGCCTCCATGCTGAAATACTACGGCTCCGAGCTGAACAAGCGTCGCCACGAACTGCTGATGGCGGCGGGCGGCGCCGACGCTTTGGAATGGGAGAGCGAGCGCTCGCACGGCGGTTCGGCCGCCCGCGACTGGCTGCGCACCAAGGCCAACTCCATCGAGGGCGGGACCAGCGAGATCCAGTTGAACATCATCGCCAAACACCTGCTGCACCTGCCGGGGGCGTAGAAAGCCCCTCCGTCGCGGCTCCGCCGCGCCACCTCCCCATCGCTTCGCGACAGGGAGGAGACAGACGACACACCGTCTCCTCCCCACGCAGTGGGGAGGGGGACCACGAAGTGGTGGAGGGGTTCTTTCGCCACGCAGACCTGGGACCGATATGCCCCTGATCCTGACTGAAGAGCAGACCATGCTGCAGGAGGCCGCCGACGGCTTCCTGGCCGAGAACGCGCCTATCGCCCACCTGCGCAAGCTGCGCGATTCCAACGACGCCGACGGCGTATCGCGCGACCTGTGGCGGGCGTTCGGCGAGATGGGCTTCGCCGGCGTCATCATCCCCGAGGCGCAGGGCGGCGCCGGCCTCGGCGCGGTCGAGGCGGGGGTGATCGCCGAGAGCCTGGGGCGCACCCTGACGCCGTCGCCCTTCCTGGGCTCGGCGGTGCTGTCGGCCAAGATCCTGGCCGACGCGGGCTCCGACGCCCAGCAGGCGTGGCTGCCGAAGATCGCAGCCGGCGAAGCCATCCTGGCCCTGGCGCTGGACGAGGGCGCCAAGCATGCGCCTTCCAAGATCGCGACGCGCGCCGAGCGGTCGGGCAACGGTTTCCGGCTGAACGGCGCCAAGGGCTTCGTGCTGGACGGCCACGTGGCCGACGTCCTGATCGTCGCGGCCCGGGCGGAGGAGGGGACGACCCTGTTCCTGATCGACCCCAAGGCGGCGGGCGTCGAGGTCGAGCGCACCGTCATGGTCGACGCCCACAATGCGGCCCGCGTGACGCTCAGCGACGTCGCGGTCGACGCCGATGCGGTGATCGGAGAGGTCGGCGGCGGAGCGGCGGTGCTGGACGGCGCGCTGGCGCTGGGCCGGGCCTGCGCGGCCTCGACCCTGACCGGCGCGGGCGACCAGGCGTTCAAGCTCACGCTGGACTACCTGCGCACCCGCAAGCAGTTCGGCAAGCTGATCGGGGAGTTTCAGGCCCTGCAGCATCGGGCGGCGCATCTGTTCACCGAACTGGAGCTGGCGCGCGCGGCCACGCTTGGCGCGCTGCAGGCCATCGACGCGGGGCGCGAGGATGCATCGCTGGCCGCCTCGGTCGCCAAGGCCAAGGCCGGTCGGGTCGCCGAACTGGCGGTGCAGGAGGCGGTGCAGATGCACGGCGGCGTGGGCATGACCGACGAGTTCGACGTCGGCCTGTTCATGAAGCGTGTGCGGGTGCTGAACGAACTGCTAGGCGACGCCGGCTTCCACGCCGAACGGCTGGCGGTCGCGCAGGGGTTCTGATCGCCGCCGCCCGTGACAAGCGGGCGGCCGGCGCGCATGGAGGGCGCAAACCCCTTCGACCGGAGCGTCCTTCCATGATGACCGCCATCTTCGTCTTCATCAAATGCGAGCTGGGCTACGCCAACGAGGTCGCGGCCGACATCGTCGACAATGTCGAGAACGTGTCGGAGGTCTATTCCACCTCGGGCCAGCACGACCTACTGGCCAAGTTCAGCCTGCCGCGGGAGGCCGACATCGGGACCTTCGTGACCAAGCAGGTGCAGACCCGGCCGCATGTGCGCGACACCTTCACCGTCATCACCTTCTCGCCCTTCCTGCCCAAGAAGGGCTAAGCTGACGGCATAGGGAGAGACACATGACGCGATCCAACGCGCCCGCCTACATGTCCGGCTTCGGCAACCACTTTGCGACCGAGGCCGCGCCCGGCGCCCTGCCGGCAGGTCAGAATTCGCCGCAGAAGACGCCGATGGGCCTGTACGCCGAACAGCTGTCCGGCACCGCCTTCACCGCCCCGCGCGCCGAGAACCGCCGCAGCTGGCTCTATCGTCTGCGCCCCTCGGCCCAGCACGGGCCCTATGCGCCCTTCGACCAGGGGCGGGTGCGGTCGGGGCCGTTCGACGAGACGCCGCCCAATCCCAACCGGATGCGCTGGGACCCGCTGCCGATCCCCGACCAGCCGACCGACTGGGTCGAGGGCCTGGTCACCTATGGCGGCAACGGCGACCCGGACCACGGCGCCGGGGCGGGCGTGCATCTCTACGCCGCCAACCGCTCGATGACCGGCCGCGTCTTCTATGACGCCGACGGCGAACTGCTGATCGTGCCGCAGCAGGGCGCGCATCGCTTCGTCACCGAGATGGGAGTGATCGAGGCGCAGCCGGGCCATGTCGTCCTGATCCCGCGCGGCGTCCGCTTCCGCGTCGAGGTCGACGGTCCGGTGCGCGGCTATGTCTGCGAGAACTACGGCAGTCCGTTCCGCATCCCCGACCTGGGGCCGATCGGCGCCAACGGCCTGGCCAATCCGCGCGACTTCGAGACGCCGGTCGCGGCCTATGAGGACGTCGACCTGCCGACCGAGTGCGTACAGAAGTTCGGCGGTCGGCTGTGGGCCGTGACCTTCGACCACAGTCCGCTGGATGTCGTCGCCTGGCACGGCAACCTGGCGCCCTGCCGCTACGACACGGCGCGGTTCAACACGATCAACACCGTCAGCTTCGACCACCCGGACCCGTCGATCTTCACCGTCCTGACCAGCCCGTCGGAAACGCCGGGCACCGCCAACATCGACTTCGTCATCTTCCCGCCGCGCTGGATGGTGGCCGAACACACCTTCCGGCCGCCGTGGTTCCATCGCAATGTGATGAGCGAATTCATGGGGCTGGTGACCGGCGCCTATGACGCCAAGGCCGGCGGCTTCGCGCCCGGCGGCGCGTCGCTGCACAACCGCATGAGCGGCCACGGCCCGGACCAGGCCAGCTACGACGGGGCGGTGAAGGCGGAGCTGAAGCCGCACAAGATCGAGAACACCCTGGCCTTCATGTTCGAGACGCGCATGCCGATCCGCGTCACGAAATGGGCTGAAGGATCGCCGCAGATGCAGCTTGACTACGACGATGTCTGGTCGGGTTTTGAAAAAGGACAGGTCTCTTGATCCGTATCGCCACCTTTGCGGCCGCCGCCCTGATGGCCGCCGCTTGCACGCCGCAGACCACTACGGCCGCCGGTTCCGGCGCGCCGATGCAGAGCGCCGACGCTTCGGCCTGCGCGACGCGCGGCGGAACGATGCAGCAGATCGGGCGGATGCAGAGCTGGCAGTGCGTCGTCCGCTACGCCGATGCGGGCAAGCCCTGCACCGAGGCGGCCCAATGCCAGGGCGGCTGCGTGCTGGAAGGGAACGCCGGCGTCCAGCCGGGCGCGGCCGTAACCGGTGTGTGCAAGGCGGACAGCAACCGCTTCGGCTGCCACACGCCGGTCAATGGCGGAAAGGCGGGGGCCGCTCTCTGCATCGACTGAGAGGTTTGGTCTTCGGCCAATAAAAAGCCCCCGTCCTGCGACGGGGGCTTTTCCTTTGGGCGTCGCGCCTCAGAGCCTGATCCGCTTGAGTTGAAGCGCTTCGCGCTTCGACGATGCGGTGAATCAGACTCCAGGTCCAACCTCCTCAGCCGATCAAGATCTAGTGGGCGGCGTCCTTGATCTGGTCGGCGCGCTGATCGGCGGCGGCCTGCGTCTGATCGGCCTGTTCCTTCAAGGCGTCGGCGCGGCGTTCGGCTTCGGCTTTGTTGGCGTCGGCGGCCGCTTCGCCCTGGGCGATCGTGGCGTCGGCCTGGGCGTTCAGGCTGTCGGCGGTCGCATCGCCCTGGGCGACGACGGCGTCGGCCTGGCTGTCGGCGGCCTTTTCGGCGCGGTCCTGACAGGCGGCCAGGCCGGCGACGGCGAACAGGGCGGCGGCGGTGATCGCGATTTTCTTCATGAGATTTCCTCCATGCTGGAGCAGGGGAAACGCTGCCGTGGCGGTTTGGTTCACGCGACCGTGAACTGGCCGTCCTACTGTCCCGCCTCGGCGAAAGCCACGCGCGCGGCGCCCAGCAGGGCGGCGTGCTTGTGCATGATGACCTTGGTCGGGATGGCGGCCATGTAGTCCTTGAACCGGCCCTTGCGCTCGAACCGCTGGCGGAAGGGGCTGGCCTTGATGAAGGGCAGGATGCGCGGGACGATGCCGCCGGCGATATAGACGCCGCCGCGCGCCCCGGTGGTCAGGGCGATGTCGCCGGCCACGGCGCCCAGGATGGCGCAGAACCGGGCCAGGGTCGCGCCGCACGGCGTGTTGGGATCGGCCAGGGCGGTTTCGGTGATCTCGGCTGGATCGTCGATGTGGGTCTCGCGGCCGTCGATCTCGGCCAGGGCGCGGTGCATGTTCAGCAGGCCCGGTCCGCAGATCAGCCTTTCGATCGACACCCGGTCATAGCGGCGGCGCAGGATGCGCAGGATCTCGTCCTCGACCGGATCGCCGGGCGGGAAGCAGGCGTGGCCGCCTTCGGACGGCATGGCCATCTCACGCCCATGGGCGTCTCGCACCAGGGCCGAGACGCCGAAGCCGGTGCCGGGACCGAGCACCGCCACCGTCGAATGCGGATCGCCATCCACCGGACCGCCCAGGCTTTCCAGCTGATCCTCGGGCACGACAGGCGCGCCCCAGGCCAGGGCCTCGAAGTCGTTGATCAGCCTGACCGGCTCCAGGCCCAGGGTCCCCAACTCCGTCTCCGACACCCGCCAGGGCGAGTTGGTCAGGTCGATGGCGCCGTCCGTCACCGGGCCGGCGACGGCGATGACGCCGCCGGACGGCTTGACCTCGCAGCCGTCGATGAAGGCCTCAACGCCCTTCAGGAAGGTCGGATAGCGGTCCGCCGGGAAGCTTTCATGGTGATCCAGCACGGGTTTGCCGTCGACCATGCGGGCCAGGGCGAAACGGGCGTTTGTGCCGCCGACGTCGCCGACGAGTAGGGTCTTGTCATTCATTGGGTCGTTTCCTGCGGTCGGTTCGGCGGATCAGGCGTCCACCGTCCGGTCGACGAAGTTCGGGTCGGGCGGGGTGTCGACATGGCCCTGCGCGCCGGGCGGGAAGGCGAAACAGACGGTCGCCCCCTTTTCGGCCGTGGTCACCACATGGCGGAAGGCGCCGAACAGTTCTCGCCCATAGCCCCAGGACGAGCCCTCGGCGTGCTCCGGCGAGCGCGCCGCGGCGGGTCGCGCGGTCAGGCCGTCGACGCCGACGGTGGCCAGCACGCCGGCTTCGGCGTCCAGGCGGATGATGTCGCCGTCGCGGACGTGGGCCAGCGGTCCGCCGGCCAGGGCCTCGGGGCTGACGTGGATGGCGGCCGGCGTCTTGCCGCTGGCGCCGGACATGCGGCCGTCGGTGACGAAGGCGACCTTGAAGCCCCGGTCCTGGATGACCGACAGGGCGGGCGACAGGCTGTGCAGTTCGGGCATGCCGTTGGCCTGGGGCCCCTGGAAGCGCAGCACCACCACCACGTCGCGGTCCAGCTTGCCGTCTTTGAAGGCCTGGAGCGCGTCCTCCTGGGTCTCGAACACGGCGGCGGGCGCCTCGACGATGCGGTTCTCGGGCTTGACCGCCGAGATCTTGATGACGGCCCGGCCCAGGTCGCCCTGAACCAGTCGCAGGCCGCCCTCCCGGTCGAACGGGTCCGAGGCGGGGCGCAGGATGTCCCGGTCCAGGCTTTCCTTCACCCCGTCGCGCCACACCAGCTCGCCGTCGACTAGCGACGGCTCCTGGAAATAGGGTTCGATCCCCCGGCCCATGATGGTGGTCACGTCGGTGTGGATGTTGCCGTTCGCGGCCAGTTCGCGGGCGATGAAGGCCACGCCGCCGGCGGCCTGGAAGGCGTTAACGTCGGCCGAGCCGTTCGGGTAGACGCGCGCCAGCAGGGGCGTGACCGACGACAGCTCGTCCATGTCGGTCCAGTCGATCAGGATGCCCGCCGCCCGCGCCATGGCGACCAGGTGGATGGCGTGGTTGGTCGATCCGCCGGTGGCCAGCAGCGCCACGATCATGTTGACGATGGACTTCTCGTCGATGACGTCGGCCATCCGGCTTTCGCCGGTGCGGGCCAGTTCGACGGCGCGTTTGGCGGCGGCGGCGGTCAGGGCGTCGCGCAGGCCGGTGTCGGGGTGGACGAAGGCGGTCGAGGGCATGTGCAGCCCGCCCAGCTCCATCATCATCTGGTTGGAATTGGCGGTGCCGTAGAAGGTGCAGGTGCCGGGCGAATGATAGCTGCCGATCTCGCTTTCCAGCAGGGTCTGGCGATCCACCTTGCCTTGCGCGTATTCGGCGCGGACGCGGGCTTTCTCGGCGTTGGGGATGCCGCTGGGCATCGGGCCGGCCGGGGCGAAGACGACGGGCAGGTGGCCGAACGCCAGGGCGCCCATGAACAGGCCCGGCACGATCTTGTCGCACACGCCCAGCATCAGGGCCGCGTCGAAGGCGTCATGGGTCAGGGCCACGCCCGCCGCCATGGCGATCACGTCGCGGCTGAACAGGCTCAGCTCCATGCCGGGGCGCCCCTGGGTGACGCCGTCGCACATGGCGGGCGTGCCGCCGGCGACCTGGGCCGTGGCGCCGACCTCGCGCACCGCCTGGCGCACCACGCCGGGGAAGCGCTCGAACGGCTGGTGGGCCGACAGCATGTCGTTGTAGGCGGTGACGATCCCCAGGTTGGGCTTCGATCCGTCCATGGACGTCAGCTTGTCGGCGATGGTCTGGCCGGCGAAGGCGTGGGCCCAGTTGGCGCAGGACAGCTTGGCCCGGCCGGCGCCGCTGTCGCGGGCGGCGTCCATGCGACGCAGGTAGTCGGCGCGGGTCTCGCGGCTCTTTTCGACGATGCGGGCGGTGACCGCGGCGACCGTGGGATGCACTTCGCTTCGGGGGGCCATCAGCCTTCCTCCGTCCACAGGACTTCCAGGGGAACATCGTTGGCGATCAGGGCGGCGATCGGCTGGGTCTTCGGATCGCCCCCGACCTGTTCCTCGAACACCCGGCGCTTGGCCTGACCCTTCAGGCCCAGGATCACCCGGCCGCCCGACATCAGATAGGGCAGGTTGACCGACAGCCGCTCTTGAACCGGGGCCAGGCCGTCGCGGCCGGGCGGCACGCCCAACACGGTGGGCCGCAGCGTCGGGGTCAGCAGGGTCTTCAGCGTCGGGCTCTCGGGGAACATGGAGCAGATATGGCCATCCTCTCCCATGCCGAGAAGGACCGCGTCGAAACGCCCGCCCGCTTCGGCCAGGGCGTGGGCCGCGACGGCGGCGGCCCGGTCGACCGTCACCTGCGGCGTATAGAGGGGGATGAAGCGCGCGGACGCCGCCTTGTCCCGCAGCAGCGTGTCGCGGATCAGCCGGGCGTTGGACTCGGGCGAGGTTTCGGGGACGTAGCGTTCGTCGACCAGGGTGACGGCGATCCGGCTCCAGTCGAGGTCCATCGCCGCCAGGTGGCGATAGACGGGGGCGGGGGTCGATCCGCCGGGGCCGGCGAACAGGGCGGCGCCCTTGGCCGCGACGGCCGCGCTCAGGGTCTCGCCCAGGCGGGCGGCGATCGCCTCGGCCCAGGCGGCGACGGTCGGGAAGGATTCGACGGGGGGCGTGTCAGGCATCGCTGGTGTTCCATTCCCGCCCGGTGCGCATCATCAGCATGTCGGCGCTGTCCGGGCCCCAGGTCCCGGCGACGTATTCGTCCGGCTTCAGGCCGGATTCGGCCCAGGCCTCGGACACCTCGTCGACCCATTTCCACGCCTGTTCGGCCTCGTCGCGGCGCACGAACAGGGTGGAGTCGCCGGCCATGGCGTCCAGCAGCAGCCGCTCGTAGGCGATGCGGCGGCGCGGGGCGGCGCTCTTACCGTCGACGCCCCAGGACAGGCTCATCTTGATCGGCTGCAATTGCATCCGCTGGTCCAGGCCCGGCCGCTTGTTCATCACCGTCAGGGAGATGTCCTCCTCCGGCTGCAACTCGATGACCATGCGGTTGGCCTGGACTTCCCCGCGGTCGTCGCGGTCGAAGATGGAGTGCGGCACCGGCTTGAACTGGATGACGATCTCGGTGCGCTTCTCGGGCAGGCGCTTGCCGGTTCGCATGAAGAAGGGGACACCGGCCCAACGCCAGTTGTCGATGTCGGCGCGGATCGCGACGAAGGTCTCGGTGTCCGAGTCCTCGCCCCGCTCCTCGTCATAGCCCTGGACCGCCTCGTCCTCGCTGACGCCCGCCACATACTGGCCGCGCACGGTGACGCGCTCGGCCTCCTCGGGCGTGATGGGGCGCAGGCTGCGCAGCACCTTGACCTTCTCGTTGCGCACCGAGTCCGGGTCCAGGTCGCTGGGCGGCTCCATCGCCACCAGGCACAGGAGCTGCAGCATGTGGTTCTGCAGCATGTCGCGCAGGGCGCCGTATTCGTCATAGTAGGGCCAGCGGTCGCCGACCCCGACCGTCTCCCCGACCGTGATCTGCACATGGTCGATGGTCAGGTTGTTCCACAGCGGTTCGAAGATGGTGTTGCCGAAGCGCAGGGCGATCAGGTTCTGGACCGTCTCCTTGCCCAGATAGTGGTCGATGCGGAACACCTGGTCCTCGCGGAAGGCGTGGGCCACCGCGTCGTCGATCTCCAGGAAGGAGGCCAGGTCGCGCCCGACCGGCTTCTCCAGCACGACCCGGCAGTTCTTTTCGGCCAGGCCGGCGTCCTTCATCGCCGTGACGATGCGGGCGTAGAGCGAGGGAGACACCGCCAGGAAGGAGGTGACGTCGCCGTCGCCGCACCGGGCCTTCAGCGGCTTCAGGCTCTCGGCGCTGGTCGCGTCCACGGCCAGATAGTCCAGCCGCGCCTTCATCTTGGACCAGCTATGGCTGTTCCAAGCGCCGTCCGCCTCGGCGCGGGTCTTCACCGCATCATGGACCTTGGCGACATAGTCCTGGGCCGTCTCCTCCGAGCGCGCCGCGCCGATGATCTTCAGGTCGTCGGGCAGCAGGCCGTCGTGTTCCAGGAAGTATAGGGAGGGCAGCAGCATCCGCATGGCCAGGTCGCCGCCGCCGCCGAACAGGATCAGTGTCGCCATGCCGTCTTCCCTCTCAGAATCCCATTTGTCGGGATCAATCGCCTTTACGGCCTAGCCCGCGCCTTTGCCCGGTTCCGCCCGCGAGGCCAACACGTCCAGCACGTCCTGAAACACCATGTGACGCGCATGGAGAAGGACCAGCAGGTGATAGACCAAATCCGCGGCCTCGGCGGCGAGTTCCTCATCCGGGCCCGCGACGCCGGCCAGGGCGGTCTCGACGCCTTCCTCTCCGACCTTCTGGGCGATGCGCTTGGGGCCCTGGGCGACCAGGCGGGCGGTCCAGCTTTCGGACGGGTCGGCGGCGGCGCGTTCGCGAATGGTTCGCTCCAGCCGTGCGATCCGCCCCAGCCCCGGCGCATCGGCGTCTCCGAAGCAGCTGGTCCGGTTCAGGTGGCAGGCGTTCCCGACCGGGCGCACCGCCAGGACCAGGGCGTCGCCGTCGCAGTCGGGCGTGATGGAGACGACAGCCAGCCGGTCGCCGGAGGTCTCGCCCTTCCTCCATCGTCCGCCGCGCGAGCGCGAGAAGAAGGTGGCCTCGCCGGACTGGACCGTCTCCTCTAGCGCCGCCCGGTCCATATAGGCCAGGGTCAACACCTGAAGCGTGTCGGCGTCCTGCACCACCACCGGGATCAGGCCGTTCCCCTTGTCGAAGTCGAGGGTGTTTGGGTCGATCATCAAATCCTCCCCCGTCGGAGGAGGGGGACCGCGAAGCGGTGGAGGGGGCCAGCCCCAGACCCGGGGGGCGGGGTGGGCCCCCTCCACCATGCTGCGCTTGGCCCCCCTCCCCCGACGGGGGAGGATGTCTGTCCTGCGATCCTCATATCCGCATCTCCAGTCCTTCCCCCGCTAGGCGGCGCTTCAGGTCGGGTATCGCGATGGCGCCGGTGTGGAAGACGCTGGCGGCCAGCGCCCCCGACACGTCGGCCGCCTCGAACACTTGGCGGAAATGCTCCGGCGCGCCCGCGCCGCCCGAGGCGATCAGCGGAATGGTCAGGCGCGCCCGCGCGGCGGCCAGTTGCGCCACGTCATAGCCGTTTCGCACCCCGTCCTGGTCGATGCAGTTCAGCACGATCTCGCCGGCGCCCAACGCTTGCGCCTCCTCCAGCCAGTCCAGCGTCCGCCGGCCCGCGCGACGGCGTGCGTCCGGGTCTCCGGTGTATTTGTGGACCACCCATTCGCCCTCCTCCAGGCGGCTGTCGACGCCGACGACCACGCATTGGGAGCCCAGCCGGTCGGCCATCTCGGCGATCAGGTCCGGCCGTTCCAGGGCGGGCGAGTTGATCGACACCTTGTCCGCGCCGTGGTCCAGGCACCGGGCCGCCTGCTCCACGCTGCGAATCCCGCCCGCGACGCAGAAGGGGATGTCCAGCAGCCGGGCGATATCCTGCACCCAGCCATAGTCCAGCGTCCGGCCTTCCGGGCTGGCCGTGATGTCGTAGAAGACCAGTTCGTCCGCGCCCTGGTCGCTATAGCGGGCGGCCAAGTCGGCGGCGTCGCCCATGTCGGTATGGCCGACGAACCGGACGCCCTTGACCACCCGGCCGTCCTTCACGTCCAGGCAGGGGATGATGCGCCGGGCGGTCATTCGACCGCCCTCTTGTTCGAGAAATGGGCGGTCATTCGACCGCCCTCCGGCTTGGGGACCGGGCCGTCATGCGGCGACGGCCAGGGCTTCGGCCAGGGTGAAGCGGCCCTCGTACAGGGCGCGGCCCACGATGGCGCCGTCGCAGCCCAGCGCCTTCACCGCCGCGATGTCCTCCAGCGACGAGACGCCGCCCGAGGCCTGGAGCGCCAGGTCGGGGCGGCGGCGCCGAATCTCGGCCAGCAGGTCCAGGTTAGGGCCGGTCATCGCCCCGTCGCGGCCCACGTCGGTGACCAGCAGGTGCCTGAACGCGCCCGCCGGATAGCAGGCCAGCGCGGTCCACAGGTCGACGCCCGAGGATTCCGTCCAGCCCTTCACCGCCGCCACGGGCGCGCCGTCCTCGATCCGCACGTCCAGGGCCAGGGTGATGCGTTCGGCGCCGAAGCCCCTGAGCCAGGCGGCCACGTCGTTGGGCCGGGTCACCGCCAGGGAGCCGACCACGACGCGCGACACGCCCGACTCCAGCAGCCGAGCCACGTCGTTGGCGCCGCGCACGCCGCCGCCGGACTGGATGCTCACGTCGATGGCGGCGGTCAGTTCGCCGATCAGGGCGTGCTGCACGGCCTCGCCCGCCTCGGCCCCGTCGAGATCGACGACGTGGACCCACCGCGCCCCTTCGGCGGCGAAGGCGCTCAACTGGGCGGCGGGCTGGTCCTCATAATGGGTCACCTGGTCGAAGCGGCCGTGCATCAGCCGCACGCAGGCGCCGGCCTTCAGGTCGATGGCGGGATAGATCAGCATGGGGACGGCTCACCTTGGTCATCCTCGGGCTTGATCCGAGGATCGAGCGTGGACCGGCTCGCGCCTTCCGTGTTGCGCATGCGTGGCGGACGGTCCGACCCTGGGGTCAAGCCCGAGGGTGACGGAAGGGGGAGGGCGGAACGGTTCAAGTCGCGATCTCCAGGAAGTTGCTCAGGATCGTCGCCCCGGCCTCGGCCGAGCGTTCGGGATGGAATTGGCAGCCCCAGCGGTTGGCGGACCGCACCACGGCCGGCACGGCCCCGCCATAGTCGGCGCGGGCCACCGTTGCGTCGCCGTCCGGACAGACGAAACCATGGACAAAATAGGCCCAGGCGCCGTCCGCCACGCCGTCCAGTAGCGGATCGTCGCGATCGCGCGCCAGCCGGCTCCAGCCCATGTGCGGCACAGGCAGGCCGTCGGCCGGCGTCAGTCGCGTCACGGCGCCGGGGATGAAGCCCAGCAGGTCCGCGCCGTCGCCTTCCGCGCTGCGTTCGAACAGCAGTTGCTGGCCCAGGCAGACGCCCAGCAGGGGGCGGGGGAAGGCGCGGATCGCCTCGACCAGACCCAGCTCTGACAGTCGCGTCATCGCATAGCTCGCGGCCCCGACGCCGGGCAGGATAAGCCGCTCGGCCTCGACCACCACGGCGGGGTCGTCGGTCAGGCGCACGGTCGCGCCCAGCCTCTCCAATGCGAACCGGACCGAGGCGACGTTGCCCGCGCCATAGGCGATGACGGCGACTTCGGTCATGCAATCTCTCCCCCGCTGGGGGAGGATTTTTTGAGTATGCGCATCACAACACCCCCTTGGTGCTGGGCACGGCGTCGCCTTCGATGCGGATCGCCTGGCGGAGCGCCCGGCCGAAAGCTTTATAGATCGCCTCGGTCTTGTGGTGGTCGTCCTGGCCCGTGACCTTGATATGGACGGCGGCGCCCATGGCCTCGGCCAGGGAGCGGAAAACATGGGCGGTCAGGTCGGTCCGGTAGTCGCCGATGTAGGGCGTCTCGAACGTCCCTTCGAACAGCGGATAGGGCCGGCCCGACAGGTCGATGGAGACGGCGGCGTTGGCCTCGTCCATCGGCAGGACGAAGCCGTAGCGGGCGATGCCCTTGCGCTCGCCCAGCGCCTGCTTCAGCGCCTGGCCGAGCGCGATGGCGCTGTCCTCGATGGTGTGGTGCGGGTCGGTGTGCAGGTCGCCCTCGCATTGCAGGCGCAGGGAAAAGCCGCCGTGCGCCGCGATCTGCTCCAGCATGTGGTCGAAGAAGCCGACGCCGGTCTGGATGCGGACAGGGGCGGGCGCGTCCAGGTCGACGGCGCAGACGATGCGGGTCTCCCGGGTGTCGCGCACGGCCTGGCCGACCCGCGCCGGGCGGCGCCGGGCGGGCGTCAGGCCGAAGGCGGCCAGCAGCCGGTCGTTGACCTCGGGCTTGATCGAAACGGGCAGGCGCAGGCGATCGCCCGACCGGTCGGCTTCGACGCCATGGGTCTTCAGCGCCGCGAGGGCGGCGGCCGGATCTTGAGGCCGGGCCATGAGGATGGGGCCGACGCCGGCGTCCACGGTCATCAACCGTCCCAGTTCCCGGGCGACACGCTCGCGCTCGCGCCGGACGGCGGCGACGCGCTCGGCCGTCTCGATCATCCGCGACGGATCGAGCGCCTGCATCGCCAGCCGGACCAGGGGCTCGGGCAGGGCGTAGGGCTCCGTCACCGAGGCCAGGCGCGCGATCGTCCGAGTTTGGGCGATGGCGGCCCCGACCCGTGCGCCGGCCAGGCCATAGGCCAGCGACAGGCTGCGCAGGACGACCAGGTTGGCGTGGTCCGCGACGGCCGTGACGGCGGACGCGCTGTCCGAGAATTCGATCAGGCCCTCGTCCACCACAAGCAGGGCGGGCGCGACGCGCGCCGCCATTTCGGCCACCGCCTCGGGCGAGCCGAGGGCGCGGACGACGACGACGGACGCTTCGCCCTTGGCCGGATAGATGGCCGCGAGCCGGTCATAGGGCTGGGCCTTCGGCGCCTGGACCGAACCGCCGTCGCGGGCCGCCAGCCGATATGCCAGCTCCAGCCCGTGGGTCAGGCCGCGCACCGGCAGCACCTGCTCCACGGGCGCGCCATAGATCGCGGCCATGCGCGCGGTCAGGGCCGGCGCGTCGCTTGGATAGCGGTCCAGGCCGTCGCCGCCGGAGACCAGCGGCGGATAGGGAGCGGGCAGGGTCATCTCGATCCTCGCCCGAGGAGCGCAGCGAAACGGGGGAGGATATGTGCGGCGACGGTCATCCCTCGCTCCTCAGGTCGGCGGCCCGGGCGTGGGCTTCCAGGCCTTCCATCCGGGCCAGTCGGGCGGCGATGGGGGCCAGGGCGCGGGCGCCGGACGCATCGACCGTCTGCACCGACATCGACGTCATGAAGCTGGCCGTGGTCACCCCGCCCAGGGTCCGCGCGCCGCCGTCGGTCGGCAGGACGTGGCTGGGGCCGGCGGCGTAGTCGCCCAGGGTTTCGGCGGCGAACCGGCCGACGAAGATCGCCCCTGCGGCGGCGATGGAATCCACCAGCTCCTCGGCGTACTCGACCTGGAGCGCCAGGTGTTCGGGGCCGTAGAGGTTGGCGACCTCGCAGGCCGCGTCCAGATCGCGCACCAGGATGGCGCGGCCTTCCTCCAGCGAGGCGCGCGCAACGGCCTCGCGCGGCAGGGTCGCGACCTGGGCCTCCACCTCGGCCAGGATGTAGTCAATCGTCGCGCGGCTGGTGGACACCAGGATCACCTGGGCGTCGGCGTCGTGCTCGGCCTGGCTCAGCAGGTCGGCGGCGACGATCTCGGGTGCGGAGTCGCGGTCGACGACGACCATCAGTTCGGACGGGCCGGCAGGCATGTCCACGGCGGGACCGCCGGGCAGGGCGCTCGCCTGCTTCTTGGCCTCGGCCACATAGGCGTTGCCGGGACCGAACAGCTTGTCGCAGGCCGGGATGACGCCGTCCTCCAACGCGACGCCGAAGGTCAGGGCGGCGATGGCCTGCGCCCCGCCCATCAGCCAGATCGCGTCCAGCCCCGCCTCGGCCGCGGCCAGGATCATGGCGGGGTGAACGCCCCAGGGATTTTGGGCGTCCTTGTCCGGCGGGGTGACGGCGATCCGCTCGCCCACCCTCGCCACGCCGGCCGGAATGGCCAGCATCAGGAGGGAGGAGAATAGCGGCGCCGTGCCGCCGGGGATGTAGAGGCCGGCGGAGGCTATGGGCCGCCAGGCCAGCTTCGAGCGCACGCCGGGCGTGGTCTCGACGAAGGGCGTGTCTTCCGGTCGGGTCGCCTGGTGGAAGATGCGGATGTTCTCCGCCGCCATCCGCAGCGCCCGCGAATCCGCCGGCGGCAGGGCGTCGCGCGCCTCGGCGATCGCCTGTTCGGTGATGGCGATGCGGCGGGGCGGGGCCTTGTCCAGCTTCAGGCACCAGTCGGTCACGGCCGCGCCGCCGCGGTCGCGCACGTCGTCCAGGATTTCGCGCACCGTCCCGGTCACGTCGGCCGCGGTGCGCCGCGACGGACGGGCCAGGGCGGCGCGCTTTCCGGCCGCGTCCAGGGAGGCCCAGTCGATGAATCGTCCGCCGAAACCGGGCATCACATCATCTTCTCGATGGGCAGGACCAGGATGGCCGAGGCGCCGGCGCCCTTCAGCTTCTCCAGCGTCTCCCAGAAGACCGCTTCCTGGCATACGGCGTGGACCGCGACCGCATCGTCGCGGCCCGACAGCTGCATGACGGTGGGCGACCCGGCGCCGGGGAGCAGCGCCGTGATCTGGTCCAGCGCCGCCACCGGTGCGTTCAGCATGACGTATTTGGCGCCCTGGGAGGACACCACGCCGCTCATCCGCTCGATCACGCTGTCCAGCAGGTCGGCCAGTTCGGGTTCGGGCGCGGCGGGCGAACGGATCAGCACCGCCTGGCTTTCCAGCACCGTCTCCCTGGCGGCCAGCCCGTTGGCCTCCAGCGTCGCGCCGGTGGAGACCAGGTCGCAGATGGCGGCGGCCAGCTTCAGCCGGGGCGCGACCTCCACCGCCCCGCGCATGGTGACGATGTCGGCCTTGACCCCTTCCGCCTCCAGGAAGCGGCGCAGGATCTTCGGATAGGAGGTGGCGATGCGCAGACCTTCCAGCGACGCCGGCCCGTCATAGGCCAGGGCCGGCGGCACGGCGATCTTCAGGGTGCAGCGGCCAAAGCCCAGCGGCATGACGATCTCGGCGTTCGCCCCCCCGTTCTTGCCCTCCTCCAGCACGTTCTCGCCGACGATGCCCAGGTCGCAGACGCCGTCCGCCACGAAGGTCGGGATGTCGTCGTCGCGCACGCGCAGCAGGTCGATGGGATAGTTCTCGACCCGGTACAGCAGGTCGTTGTGCCCCTTGACCCACTTCAGGCCCGCGTCGCGGATCAGGTCTAGGCTGCGGTCGGCCAGGCGGCCGGATTTCTGGACGGCGATGCGGAGCCGTCCCTGGACCGTGCTCATGTGGGAACTCTCAGGCTTTCAGCCGGTCCAGGGCGATGCGGTAGCCCTGGTGCGGCATGTCTTTCAGGTAGCGGGCGACGCGGACCACGGTGGTCGGGCTGGCATGGGCCTCGGCCGCGATCTCGCGATAGGACTTGCCCCCGGCGTCCAGCAGGCGCGCGACCTGCCACCGCTCGGCAAAGGCGCGCAGTTCAGCGGGCGTGCACAGGTCGGCCAGGAAGGCGTCGATCTCCTCGCGCGTCTGCATCGACAGCAGGGCGTCATAGAGGGCGTCGCGGGCGGGCGGGGCGGTCATAGAGCGTTCCACTATGCTGTAACAATGGAACGGTCAAGCGTGTTCGTCGCCTCCCATGCAATGGGGAGGGGATCGCCGGGGGTCTCGCCGAAGGCGGGCCCGAGGACAGGCTGCGCGGTGGAGGGGGTCTTGAAGCGCCTCGGGCGCCTGGTGCGCGGTGAAGAACCCCTCCGTCACGGCGCTGAAGAAGCGCCGCGCCACCTCCCCACGATGTGGGGAGGAGACAGGACGCGCCGGCCGCACTATCTGCGTCTGCATGACCAAGGTTCTGATCATCGGCGCCGGGCACGCCGGCGGTTCCGTCGCGGCCTTCCTGCGGCAGTACGGGCATGAAGGCCCCATCGTGCTGGCGGGCGCCGAGGACGCGCCGCCGTATCAGCGCCCACCCCTGTCCAAGGCTTGGCTGAAGGGGGAGGCGGACCTGGAGGCCCTGCTGCTGCGGCCCGAGAGCTTCTACGCCGAACAGGCCATCGACTTCCGGCCGGGTGCGGAGGCCGTGTCGGTCGACCCGGCGGCCCGGCGCGTCGTCTTCCACGACGGCGCGGAGGAGACCTATGACATCCTGGTCCTGGCGACGGGTTCGACGGCCAGGAAGCTGCCGGTCCCCGGCGGCGATCATCCCGATCTCCTGGAACTGCGCACCCTGAAGGACGCCGAGCGCCTGAAGGCCGCCCTGGGGCCGGGACGTCGGCTGGCGGTGGTCGGCGGCGGCTATGTCGGGCTGGAGGCGGCGGCGTCCGCCCGCGCCCTGGGCGCCGAGGCCGTGGTGATCGAACGGGCGCCGCGCGTGCTGGCCCGGGTGGCGTCCGAGACCCTGTCCGACTTCTTCACCGCACGGCATCGCGCGCAGGGTGTGGAGATCCTGACGGGGGCCGAGGTGGTCGCCGTCGCCCCGGACGGCGTGACCCTGGCGGACGGGACGACCGTTCGGGCCGATGCGGTGCTGGTGGGGGTCGGCGCCCTGGCCGGCGACGGCTTGGCGCGCTCGGCCGGCCTGCGCTGCGACGACGGGGTGGTGGTGGACGAGCAGGCGCGCACCAGCGACCCGGCGATTTTCGCCGTCGGCGACATGACGCGCCGGCCGATCCCGGTCCACGGCGGCGTGCATCACCGGCTGGAAAGCGTGCCCAATGCGCTGGAGCAGGCCAAGCAGGCCGCCGCCGCCATCGTCGGCCGGCCCGGCCCGGCGCCCGAGGTTCCCTGGTTCTGGTCGGACCAGTACGAATTCAAGCTTCAGATCGCCGGCCTGCCGTTCGACGCCGACCGTCAGGTGGTGCGCGGCGACCCGGCCGGGCCAGGCGGCTTCGCGGTGTTCCACCTGGCCGGTGATCGCATCGTCTGTGTCGAGGCGGTCAACGCCCCGCCGGAATTCATGGCCGGCAAGTCGTTGATCGCAAAGGCCATGCCGGTCGATGTCGACAAGCTGGCTGACCTGTCCGTATCAATGAAGGCCGTGGCCGCCTGAAACCGCGGCTTTCTCGCGCTTTTGCGAGATTTGGATTCCCTGGCGAACGGCTCGCGTCCGCCCGACGGCCCTGAAGTCCCGACCTGCCCGCGAATTATGAGACTTATTCTCAATTTCGCTTGTGCAGCCTTGCGGAGCTCTCTATTGCGACCGCATCGCAAAATCAGGTCAGGGGCTCTCCACCAATGTCCGACGCCGTCGCTCTTCGCGCACTTCTCTTCGCTTCCACCGCCGCCGGCATGCTGGCCGCCGCTCCGGCCATCGCCGGCGCCGACAATCCGGTCGCCGCTGCCGATCCGCAGCAGCAGGAACCCGCCAACCTGGGCACGATCAACGTCCACGGCCAGCAGGTGAAGCGTGAACCGCAGAGCCCGGAATTCGTCGCCCCGCTGGTCGACACGCCGCGTTCGGTGACGGTCATTCCCGAGCAGGTCATCACCCAGACCGCCGCCACTTCGCTTGAGGACCTGCTGCGCAACTCGCCCGGCATCACCTTCGGCGCCGGCGAAGGCGGACAGCCGCTGGCCGACCGGCCGTTCATCCGGGGCCAGTCCTCGGGCAACAACATCTTCGTCGACGGCGTCCGCGATGCGGGCGGACAGCAGCGCGAGGTCTTCGACCTGGAGCAGGTCGAGGTGATCAAGGGCGCGGATTCGGTCTATTCGGGCCGCGGATCGGGCGGCGGCAGCATCAATATGTCGTCCAAGCAGCCGCGTCTGACGGACTTCGTCAACGCCAGCGCCGGCGTCGGCACGGACAGCTATTATCGGGCCACGGTCGATGGGAACTGGCGGTTGAACGACACCAGCGCCTTCCGCCTGAACCTGATGGCGACCGAGGGCGACGTGCCGGGCCGCAAGGCCGTGGACTTCGAGAAGTACGGCCTGGCCATGGCCCTGGGCTTCGGCCTGGGAACCAACACCTCGGCGACGATCAACTATTACCACCTGACCGCCGACTCCATGCCCGACTACGGCATTCCCCTGGATCGCAAGCTGGACGGGACCTGGGCCATCCAGACGACCGACAGCCGCATCCTCGATGTGCCCTACGACACCTTCTACGGACTGACGGCGCGCGACTACATGCGCAACGAGGTCGACAGCGTCACGGTCAAGCTGGAGCACAAGTTCAGCGACAACCTGACCCTGCGCAACCTGACCCGCTATTCCGAGACGCTGAACGACTATGTCGTCACCAACCCCGGCGACGGCGGCACGGCGGTGCTGGTCGGCGGCGAATGGTGGATGAAGCGGGGCCTGAAGTCGCGCTGGAATCCGGCGGAGACCTTCGCCAACGTCACCGACCTGTTCGGCAGCTTCCAGACCGGCGCCCTGAAGCACGACTTCGACCTGGGCGTCGAATACAGCCGCGAGATCAACCGCAACGCTGGCTATACCGTCACCACCACCAGCGGAACGGCATGCCCGGTCGAGATCGGCGGCCTGGACTGCACCTTGGTCTATGATCCCGACCCCAGCGATCCCTGGACCGGCTCGATCGCCCGGGGCGCCGAGTCGCACTCCAACACCAAGACGCTGGGCGTGTACGGCTTCGACTCGATCAGCTTCGCCCAGAACTGGGTCCTGAACCTGGGCGTGCGTTATGACCGCTATGAAACGGACGGTGCGTCCCTGGGGCGCGGCGAGACCGTGCCGACCTTCACCGAATACGAGTGGGACTTCGTCAACTATCAGGTCGGACTGGTTTACAAGCCGACGGCGAACACCAGCGTCTATGCCTCCTATGCCACCTCCTCGACGCCGCCGACCCTGTCGGGCGGCGACCAGAACAGCGCCAGTGGCGGCGCGGGCTCGGGTAATCTGGCGAACGAGGTCCTGGACCCAGAGGATACCGAAACCTACGAAATCGGGGCCAAGGCCGACCTGTTCGGTCAGCGCCTGTCGCTGACCGGCGCGATCTTCCAGACGACGCGCAAGAACGCTCAGATCCTGGTCGCCGACGGCGTCTATGAACAGGCGGGCGAGACCGAGGTGAAGGGACTGGAGCTCGGCTTCTCGGGCAGCGTCACGCCGGACTGGACCGTGTTCGGCGGCTATACCTACATGGACTCCGAACTGGTGCGTGGCGCCTACAACAACGTCAACGTCGGCGACCCGCTGGCCAACACGCCCAAGAACAGCTTCAGCCTGTTCACCACCTATCGCGTCCTGCCCAAGCTGAGCGTCGGGGGCGGCGTCTATTACGTCGACGACCGGTTCGGCGGGAACCAGGGCGGCGCCGGCGGCGGCTCGGCCAAGGTCTATGCGCCCAACTACACCCGCCTGGACCTGTTCGGCAGCTATGAACTGACCGACCGCGCCAGCCTGCAGTTGAACGTCAAGAACGCGACGGACGAGGAATACATCATGCGCACCAATGGCGTGCACCACGCCGACCCGGCGCCCGCGCGCCAGGCCATCCTGACCCTGAACATGCGCTTCTAAAGGCCCCCATCCCCGGCCTATTCTGGCGGCCCCGTCCTTCCGGCGGGGCCGTCTTCTTTTTTCGGCGAGGCGACGATGCTGCTTCACATCCCACAGGTCTTCACCAAGGAGGAGGCGGCGATCCTGCGAGGCAGGCTTGACGCCGGCCCCTGGGCCGACGGGAACGCCACCTCCGGCCATCAGTCGGCGACGGCGAAGCGGAACCTGCAGCTGCCCGAGGATTCGGATGTCGCCCGGGAGGTGCGGGACCTCATCGTCCAGGCGCTGAACGCCAATCCGATGTTCGTGTCGGCCGCCCTGCCGCACACCATCTTCCCGCCGCTGTTCAACCGCTACGAGGGCGGCGGCGAGTTCGGCCTCCACGTCGACAACGCCATCCGCCAGCAGCGCGGCGGCGGATCGGTGCGCATCCGCAGCGATCTGTCGGCGACCCTGTTCTTCTCCGAGCCCGACGAATACGACGGCGGCGAGCTGATCATCGAGGAGATGTACGGCCCCCAGACGGTCAAGCTGCCGGCCGGCGACATGGTCCTCTATCCGTCAAAGAGCCTGCACCGCGTGACGCCGGTGACGCGCGGCGCGCGGGTGTCGTCCTTCATGTGGCTGCAGAGCCTGGTGCGCGACGACGCGGACCGCGAGACGCTGTTCCGCCTGGACGTGGCGATCCAGCGGGTCGCGGCCGAGAAGGGACCGAAGGACCAGGCGGTCATCGAGCTAACCGCCGTCTATCACAATCTGATGCGGCGCTGGGCCGAGGTCTGAGCGCCGCCGCCGGAGAGGCGGCGGCGCTTCGATTTCAGCCCTGCTGGGCGTAGCCCTTGCCGCCGTTCGACGGGCGACGGCGACGCGGACGGCGCTTCAGTTCTCCGACCGGCTTGGGGTCGTTCGAGGTGCTGACGCGCTCGCCTGCCATCGGATTGTAGGTCCGCTCCGGCCGCGCCGACGCCGCTTCCCCGGCCGCGCCGCCGCGATTGCCGCGACGCTGGCGATGGGGCTGGCCGCCACCCTCGGGACGGACGCCGTCGCGGTGCGGGTTGCGACGGCCGCGACCGTTCCGGCCGGCTTCATTGCGCTCGCCGCCCTCGCGTTCGGGCAGGGTCGCCTTCTTGCCGACGCCGGACGCCAGGATGGAGGCGTCCAACTGGGCCAGTTGCTTGTCGTTGCGACGGTCGACGGCCGGGATCTTCTGGCGCGTGACCTTCTCGATGTCCTTCAGCAGCTTCATCTCGTCGCCGGCGACGAAGCTGATGGCCGTGCCGTCGGCGCCCGCGCGGGCCGTGCGGCCGATGCGGTGCACATAGGCTTCCGGTACGAAGGGCAGTTCGAAGTTCACCACGTGCGAGACGCCGTCCACGTCGATGCCGCGCGCGGCGATGTCGGTGGCGACCAGGACGCGCAGCTTGCCCTTCTTGAAGGCTTCCAGCGTGCGCTCGCGCTGGGGCTGGCTCTTGTTGCCGTGGATGGCCCCGGCCTCGACGCCGCCGGCCTCCAGATAGGCCGCGACCTTGTCCGCGCCGTGCTTGGTCTTGGTGAAGACCAGGCAGCGGGTGAAGCCGGGATCGGAGAACAGTCCGGTCAGCAGGGCGCGCTTGCGGCCCTGTTCGATATGGACGACCGACTGCTTGATGCGCTGCACCGTGGTCGATTGCGGGGTGACCTGGACCTTGACCGGGTCCTTCAGCAGTTCGCCGGCCAGCTTGCCGATCTCGCTGGGCATGGTGGCCGAGAAGAACAGGTTCTGCCGGCGCGACGGCATCTTGGCGACGATCTGGCGGATCGGCTTGATGAAGCCCAGGTCCAGCATCTGGTCGGCCTCGTCCAGCACGAAGATCTCGGTCTGCGACAGGTCCAGCGTCTTCTGCTGGATGTGGTCCAGCAGGCGGCCCGGCGCGGCGACCAGGATGTCCAGCCCCTGTTGCAGGGCGCGCTCCTGGGCGCCGTATTTGACGCCGCCGAAGATCACGGCGACGCGGAAACCCAGATGAGCGCCATAGGCCTTGAAGCTCTCGCCGATCTGGGTGGCCAGTTCGCGCGTCGGCGACAGGATCAGGGCGCGCGTGGTGCGCGGGACCGGCGGGGTGCGGTTCTCGGCCAGGCGATGCAGGATCGGCAGGGCGAAGGCGGCGGTCTTGCCGGTGCCCGTCTGGGCGATGCCCAGCAGGTCCTTGCCCTTCATTACGTCGGGGATGGCCTTTTCCTGGATCGGCGTCGGCTTCTCATAGCCTTCCGCCTGCAGGGCCTGGAGGAGGGCCTTGTTCAGGCCCATGGATTCGAAGGTGGTGCTCAAACTCTTGTCTTTCGCATGCGACGGCGTGCGGCCGGACAAGGCCGGAAAAGCAGCGCCGCCAGTCCGACCCAAGGGGCCGGAGGTGGATCGGGCGCCGCCCCGCGTGTTCGAGCGACGAAGGATTTCGAGGAGCCGGCGGCTGCTACAGACAGGCTAGGAAACAGCCCACACGCGCTGGAGACGCCGGAGATCGCGATTGTGCGATGCAGCGTAGATGAGCCTCGAACACGGCGAAGTCAAGGCGGACCGATCAGCTCCCGTCCGTGCGCCGCTCCGCGAAGCCTTCCAGGAGGAGGGTCAGCCTTCCCCTGTCGGCGGCGCCGGTCTTCGCCAGGACGGACTTCACCTGGGTGTTGACGGTTTCGACCGAGACGCCGCGCGTGCGGGCGATCTCGGCCGACGACAGCCGGCGCATGACGCCCGACGCAACCTCGCACTCGGCCGTGGTCAGGAGGAAGGTCGTCTTCAACAGGGCATGGTCGAGGGTCGCCGCAGGGTTCGATGTCCGCAGCAGAACCAGAGCCTTCGGCGCCACGCCCACGCTGGACAACGGCAGCGGCGTCACGTCCAGCGTCATCTGGCGGCCATTCCCCGCTGATGCGACCAGGCGCCGCGACTCCGCCGCGACGGGGGCCGACGCCAGGCGAAGCGCCGCCTTGAGACGTTGGTCCGTGGCCGTATCGAAGCCGGTCAGCCGCCGCTCGACGATCCCGCACGCCGCACCCCTGCCGGTCAGCAGCCGTTCGGCCTCGCGGCTGGCGTACAGGACGGCGCCCTCGGCGTCGCAGATGACCACCGCATCGCCCTTCGCCTCCCAGGCGCCGCTCGCCAGGGCGACCGCCATCGCCTCCATCCGCATCGTCAGGCGAAGGGCCTGGGTGAACTTCGGCAGGAGGCGGCGCAGGGTCCGCCGCGCCTCGGCGCCGAGGCCCCCGGTCCGCCGGGGCAGGAAGAGGTTCAGGTTGGAGATCGCCGCTTGGTTGCGCGCCACGACGCCGCCGGCGATGTACGCTCCGTCGTAGCGGCGGAAGAATTCATTGTAGAGCGGGTCGCGGTCCCGCTGGCCCTCGCGCAAGTACTCCTCATCCGACAGGACGGCGTGGACCGGGCTGTTAAGAGCCGCCCGCAAGCCGTGATTGGCGGCCGGATTCGCGCCCTCCAGCACAAGGAAGGCGGAGACGTCGTCGTCCGAGAAGCCCGGCGCGACGACGGGCGTGAAGCGGCATTGGCCGAAGTTCAGGACCTGCGCGCTGGCGGCGCCGCACGCGCGCGCGGTGGCGTCCAGGGCCCGCGGCCAGGATGCGGGATCGAACGGCGCCTCGCGCAGGGCCGCCACGGCCTCATTGTAGAATTCCCGCCCCATCAGAAGATTAAAGCGTCTCGTTCCTCGAATGTCGATATTCGAATGCGCGCCATATCCCCAATATTGGTGATGCGGGCTGTGGAAACGACGTTAACGTCGCGACGGCGTAAAACCTCATCGGGGCTTCAAATGGTGATCTCGTCTCATTCCGGCAGCGGCTTCGGCCGCCAGTCGATCTCGCGCGCTAGAACGGCGCTGCTCTGTGGAACGGCCTTGGGCTGTGTCTTCGTCGCGGCGGCGGCTTCGCCCGGCCAGGCGAAGGCTTCGGACGAATGCGGCCCCAACAGCGGCGCGCCGATCACCTGTCCCGCCGGCGACTATCCGAACGGCGTCACCTATACGGGCAACGCCCCGATCAGCCTGGTCGTCGATGGCGTCGACACCACGGCGGCGGACACGCCGGGGGTGAACATCTCGGGCGGTCAGGGAAAGGTGTTCCTGACCGCCAGCAACATCACGACCTCTGGCGACGGCTCCGTGGGCGTCAAGATCTCCACGACCTCCGGCGACGTCAGCGTCGAGGCGACCGGGGTAAGCACGACCGGCGACTGGAGCCTCGATACCGGCGCTTCCGCCGAGGGGATCCTGGTCGAGACGGACACCGGCGCGATTCATATCGTCGCGGACGATGTTTCGGTCAGCGGCCTGTACTCGTCGAACATCGTCGGCGTGACGCGCACGGGCGACGTGGTGATCGACGCGGGATCGTTGAATTTCAGCGCGCCGGGGGGCGTGGCGATCCATGGCGCTTCGTCCGAGGCGGGGACGGTGGCGATCTCCGTGGACGAACTCACGCTTTCCGCCGATGCTTCGGGCGGCGCATCCCAGGGGATCAGCGCGGACGGCGCGGACGGCGCGACCATCATCGTCGGGACCGTGCTGGACACCACCGGCGCGAGCGGGGGGCTCAACGCGCTGTCCGTCAACGGCGACGTCTCCATCACGGCGGATCGGGTCGAGACGGGGCGGCTCGCGATCAACGGAGCCAGCAACGCCGGGGCCGTCGACATCGTCGCAGGATCCGTCCGCACGTCCAAGGACCTGAGTCGCGGCATTCGCGCCATCGGCTGGACTGGCGCCAGCGTAGAGGCCGGGACCGTCGTCACCCAGGGACAGGGCTCGATCGGCGTCGATGCGCTCAGCTACGTCGGCGATGTCCTCGTCGATGTCGACTCCGTGGAAACCCACGGCGACAACGCCGCGGGCGTCCTGGCGCAGACGATCTCGGGCGGCGACGCGCATGTCGTCGTGGGCTCGGCGACGACGCACGGCGCCTATTCGGACGGCGTCTTCGTCAACAGCGGCGACGGCGACGCGGTGGTGACCGTCGATTCGGCGGAAGCCTTCGGCGACGCCTCGGCCGGGGTGCGCGTCTGGA
>JAEWDF010000046.1 GCA_023390245.1 Pseudomonadota bacterium | reverse complement strand
CCTCCAGCCAGGCGGCGTCCCGCGATGCGCCGCGCAGGGCCCCGCGCGACCGGTCCTGCGCCCGTCGCCAGGCGATGCCGATCAGCCAGGCGCGGAACCCTTCGTCCGACTTCAGCGCGCGCAGCGAGCGCCAGGCGGTCAGGAAGGTCTCCTGCGCCACGTCGTCCGCCTCGCCCCAGCCGCCGGCGCGCCCCAGGACCCGGCGCAGAAAGGCGCGCACGCCCGCCTGGTGGCGGCGCACCAGCTGCGAGAAGGCGGCGTCCGAGCCCGCGCGCGCGCGGCGCACCAGCTCGGCGTCGATCTCCGGGTTCACGGCCTCCCCCTCCCGCCGGACCTCAGTTCGGGTCGCGCGGCTGGGTCAGGGCGTTGACCAGCGCCCAGACGGCGATGGCCCCCATGATCACCGCCACGACCAGCAGCCCGTTGCCGTCGCCATCATAGTCGGTGACCTGGCTGGCCACGCCGAATCCCGCCGCCATCGCCAGGAACAGGCCGAAGTGCGACCAGGCCCGCGTCCGGTTGGGCCGGCGACAGCGCCGCTCCCAGCCGTCCTCTCCGGCGGCGGGAACCACGGCCATCTTCACCAGCGCCTCGGGCGGCTCCTGCCCGCGGTCGGCGTAGGTGCGGATCAGGTCCAGCGTCTGCTTCTGCCGCCGGTAGCGGAAGAAGCTCGAGAAGGCCCCGCCGACGATCCAGGCCAGCGGGAACATCAACCACCAATAGTCGCGAAACAGCTCTTCCATCGCTTGCACTCCCCTGCGCGGCGCCGATCGCCTGCGCTTTCATAGGGGTGTCGGCGCCCGAGGCGCCATTGGATGCAGCCGGCCGGAATTATTTTTGCGAGGCGGCGGTCCGGGTCTAGGCTTGGCGAAGCGGCATCCAAGGAGCATCCCCCATGGTCCACGTCACCTATCGCATCGTCGAGCACGACGGCGGCTGGGCCTACAAGGCCGGCGACACCTTTTCCGAGACCTTCGCCACGCGCGAGCAGGCGCATGGCGCGGCGGTCAGGGCCGCGCGCGAGCAGAAGGCGCCGGACCAGAACGCCATGATCGAATACGAGACCGTCGAAGGCGAATGGGTCGTCGAATCCGCCGACGGACACGACCGGCCCGTCACCGACGTGGAGGACTGACCGATGGCGTCCGCTCTCGACCGCCGGCGTCTGCTGGCCGCCGCCGCCGCGCTTCCGCTCGCGGCCTGCGCCGGCCTGCCCCGGACGGAGGCGCGGACGCTGAAGCTGGCGACCTTCAACATCTGGCACAACCAGGGCGACTGGGCCGCGCGCGAGCCGCTGCTGATCGAGGCCCTGCGCGCCGAGAACGCCGACGTCATCGCCCTGGAGGAGGTGCTGGAGGACGCGAATGTGGGGCTGCCGAACCAGGCCCGCACGCTGGCCCAGGCGCTGGGCGGCTATCACGTCGCCTTCGTCTCGACCGATCCGGAGGATTCCCCGCGCCGCTACGGCAACGCCCTGCTGACGCGCCTGCCGGTCCTGGCGGAGGATTCGGTGAAGCTGGAGCCGCTGGACGACTTCCGCACGGCGCTGCGCCTGCGGATCTCGGTCGACGGGCGGCCGGTCGACATCGTCGTCACCCACCTGGCCTGGCAGGATGACGCCGGGCCGGTGCGCGCCCGGCAGATCGACCATCTGCTGCACTGGCTGCCCCGCGACGGCGCCCCCCTGGTGGTGATGGGCGACTTCAACGCGAGCCAGGACGATTCCGGCCTGGCGACCCTGACCGGGCCGCGCTTCGTCAGCGCCCTGCCCCGCGACAGCGTTCCCACGACCCTGAACCCGGCCAAGGGCCATCCGAACCGGGTCATCGACCACATCTTCGCCGAGCGGGCGGCCTTTGCGCCGGTCGAGGCGCATCTGTTCGGCGACCGCCCGACCGGCGGCGAGTATCCGTCCGACCACTTCGGCGTGGCCGCGACGCTGCGCCTCAACTGAGAGCGGCGGCGTAGGCGTCCGGCTTGAAGCCCACCAGGCGGCGGTCGCCCAGGTCCAGCACGGGCCGCTTGATCATCGACGGCTGGGCCAGCATCAGGGCGACGGCCTTGTCGCGGTCCAGCCCGACCCTGTCGGCCTCGGGCAGCTTCCGGAAGGTCGTGCCGGCACGGTTCAGCACCGTCTCCCAGCCGTGCTCGTCGACCCACTGCTCCAGCCTGGCCCGGTCGGCGCCGGCCTTCTTGTAATCGTGGAAAGCGTAGGCGACGCCGTGCTGGTCCAGCCAGACGCGAGCCTTCTTGACGGTGTCGCAGTTGGGAATGCCGTACATCGTGATCATGCGCCGGTCCTAACCGCTCAGAACCGCTTCGTCAGCCCCACGCTGATCACCCGGCCGCGCGGATCGGCGACCACGGGATCGTAGCCCAGGGCGTATTGCGCCAGCGGCGGATCCAGGTCGGCCACATTGACCACCCCCAACGACAGGTCGAGGCCGTCGCCGACCGCCCGGATCAGCAGCAGGTCCACGGTCGTCTGGCTGGCGATGTCGGCGTCGGTGATCCCGCTACGGTCGTTGCGGTAACCGTGGGTATAGTGCGCCAGCGCCGTGAGCGTCGTGCGTTCGCCGTTCCAGCCCAGGGCGAACTCGCCGCGATTGCGCGGCAGGGAGCGGCCGATGGTGTTCAGGTTGGTCCAGCCGACGCCGGAGGCCGCGGGCGCGTCGGGGGCCAGGCGGATGTCGTAGCGATCCACATAGGTCCAGCGCGCCGAGGCCTGGAGGACGCCCCCCGCTATGTCATGCGAATAGCGGGCCGACAGGTCCAGTCCCTCGGTCTCGATCGAGGCGGCGTTGACGAAATAGAGCTGGACGAAGGTCAGGGCGCCGCTGCCGGAGCGGTGAACGCGCTGCTGGGCCGGCGTGTCGCTCAGTCCCGCCTGATCATCGGCGGCGGCCTGGTCGATGACCGCCTGGGCGGATTCCTTGACCACCAGATCACGATAGTCGAAGCGCCAGGCGTCCACGCCCAGCTCCAATCCTTCCAGCGGCCGCCAGACGGCGCCCAGGACCGTGCTCTCCGAAGTCTCGGGCCGCAGGTCGGCGTCGCCCGAGGTCAGGGTGTTGACGAAGACATAGGCTCCCCGGTCGAACACCGACGGCTGAGACGCCTGCGCGCCGCTGAGCGCGAAGACGGAAGGCGCGCGATAGCCCCGGCTCCAGGACGCCCGCAGGGCCAGGGCCGGCGTCGCGTCCCAGCGCATGGCGACCTTGGGGCTCAGTTCGCCGTCGCCGCCGTCATAGGCTTCATAGCGTCCCGCGACCTGGGCCTCGATCCGGTCGCCCAGGCGGATACGCGCCTCGGCGAAGGCGGCCAGGGCCTGCTGGTCGCCATCGAAGTCCGGCGAATAGCCCGCGGTCAGCAGATCGCCGGCGTTGACCAGGTCGCTCCAGTCGTGCCGGAAGGTGTTGCGCCGATACTGACCGCCCAGGGCGAGGTCGAGCGAGCCACCGTTCCAGGCCAGGGCCTGGCCGTGGGTCTCCGCCTCCGCCGTGACCAGGCCCGCCGCGCCGCGCAGGCCGGTGGAGCCGATCAGGCTGTCGATCTGGTCGGCGTCATTGGCGGTTCCCGTCCCCAGCCAGGCGCTGCCGAACGGATTGAAATAGCGGCAGGCGCCCACGCCCGGCGTTCCCGACACAGGGTCGCAGCCGGGGCCGCCCAGGCCGTTCAGCGCGTCCTGCAAGGCGCTGCCGATCGTGTCGGGCTTGTCATAGGCCACGTGCTGCCGGCTGGCGGTCGCGGACAGGTCCCAGGTCCAGCCCGAGGCGAAACGCCCCGACAGGCCGCCCGCCAGCCGCCAGGTGCGATAGTCGAAATCCGCGACCGACGCCCCCGCCTCGGCGCCCAGCAGGCGCCCCCGGAACAGCACGTCCTCGCCGAACGGATTGTCGGGGTGCGACGCCGGCACGGTCAGGCTCTGCGCCAGGATCGGCAGCGAGGGGGACTGGCGCGCCAGCGTTCCGGTCGCCGACCAGGCGCCCTGGAGCCACAGGTCCGCGCCGCCCACCGGCCGCCGATAGTCGGCAAACAGCTGGGTCCGCGTCTCCTCCGGCGTCAGGTCGAAGAAGTCCGAATAGTCCAGGCGGCAGAAGCTGTCGGCCGGGCCGGTGCGATAGGCTTCCGGGAAGGCGGGATCGTCGCAGTCCGGGTCGGGCGCGAAGGCGTCCGCACTAGGCCGATAATAGGAGCCCGGCTGGCCATAGCTGGTCACGGCGGTCCAGGCGGCCCGGCCGTAGGCCTCGGCCTGGGTGAAGGCGCGCTCGTCCGAGCCCAGCGCCGAACGGTGGAAATGCGAGGCCGCCAGGGTGAGGTCGCCGCCCGCCAGCGTCAGCCCGCCGATGGCCTCGACGGCCGATTCCTCCGATCCGTCCGCCACGGCGTAGCGCGCCGAGACCTCCGGCCGGTCCACATGGCGGCGGGTGATGAAGTTGACCACGCCGGCGACGGCGTCGGAGCCATAGACGGCCGAGGCGCCGTCCTTGACCGCCTCCAGCCGCTCCAGCGCGATCATCGGGACCAGTGAGTTGATGTCGACGAAGGCCGACCCGTCGGTGGCGATAACGGCGCTGTTCGTCCAGCGCTGCCCGTCCACCAGCACCAAGGTCGAGCCGAGGCCGAGATTGCGCAGGTTGAACTGGGCCGTGCCCGAGCTCTGGGGCTGGTTCAGCTGGTCGACCTGGGCTTCCGAGCCGGAGTTGGCGGTCAGCAGTCGCACCAGTTGCGAAGCCTCGGTCGCGCCGGCCGCCGCGATGGTGCGCCGATCGGTGACATCGACCGGCGCCAGGCGGTCGCCGCCCGCCAGCCGCGAGCCCGTGACGACCACCTCCGCCACCGCCGACGGCTCAACGCTCTGGGCGCGGCCCGGCTGGGCCGTCAGCCAGGCGGCCAGGGCCGCGGTTCCCATGAGGGCCAGGCGTCGAGTCATCGAATCCTCCGTCGTGATCGTGGGCGCTTCTAGGAAAGCGGGGCCGTTTGCGAAAGTGCAAAGATTCGATTTTGCAAACTTCGCCATTGACCGGAGCGGCGCCCGCCGCGCATAGTTACAAAAGATAACCAGGAAGGCCGACGATGCTGACGCTGTACGCCCATCCCTTCTCCTCCTACTGTCAGAAGGCCCTCGTCGCCCTCTACGAGACCGACACCCCGTTCCGCCTGCGCCACCTGGAGGAGCCCGGCGCGATGGACGAACTGGCGGCGCTGTGGCCGCTGAAGCGGTTTCCGGTCCTGGTCGATGGGGACGCCGTCATCGTGGAGGCGACCGCGATCATCGAATATCTGGCGGCGACCCGGCCCGGCGCCGCCCGGCTGATCCCCGCCGATCCCGTCGCGGCGGTCGAGGCGCGGATGATGGATCGGATCTTCGACAACTACGTCAACACGCCGCAGCAGACGTTCATCTACGACGCCCTGCGGCCGGAGGACCAGCGCGATCCCAAGGGCGTCGCGGACGCCGCCGCCCTGTTCGACCGCATCTACCCCTGGCTGGACGAGCGCCTGAAGGGCCAGGACTGGGCCACGCCGCACGGCTTCACCCTGGCCGACTGCGGAGCGGCTTCGGCGCTGTTCTACGCCGACTGGACCTATCCGATCCCGGCGCGGTTCGAGGCGCTTCACGCCTATCGCGCCCGGCTGCTGGCGCGGCCGGCCATGGCCCGCGCCGTGGACGAGGCGCGCCGGTACCGCAGCTACTTCCCCCTGGGCGCGCCCGATCGCGACTGAGCGCCCCCGCCATTGATCCGGCTCTGTAACCGGTTACGGTGCGCGCCCGACAAGGTCGCTTAGGGAATGGAAGCATGGCGGACGTCTGGCTGGTCGGCGTGAGGAAGGCGTTCGGCGCCGTCGAGGTGCTGAAAGGCGTCGACCTGGAGATCGCGGACGGGGAGTTCGTGGTCTTCGTCGGCCCCTCCGGCTGCGGCAAGTCCACCCTGCTGCGCACCATCGCCGGCCTGGAGGAGACCACGGCGGGACAGGTCATGATCGGCGGCCGGGCGGTCAACGACCTGTCGCCGTCGGACCGGGGCGTGGCCATGGTGTTCCAGTCCTACGCCCTTTACCCGCACATGACGGCCTATGAGAACATGGCCTTCGGCCTGAAGCTGGCGAAGACGGACAGGACCGAGATCGACCGTCGCGTGCGCGGCGCGGCCGAGACCCTGGGGATCACCGACTATCTGTCGCGCAAGCCCAAGGCCCTGTCGGGTGGCCAGCGCCAGCGCGTCGCCATCGGCCGCGCCATCGTGCGCGAGCCCGAGGTCTTCCTGTTCGACGAGCCGCTGTCGAACCTGGACGCCGCCCTGCGGGTGCGGATGCGCTACGAGTTCGCGCGGCTGCACGCCGAACTGAAGACCACCATGATCTACGTCACCCACGACCAGGTGGAGGCCATGACCCTGGCCGACCGCATCGTGGTGCTGAACGGCGGCCGCATCGAGCAGGTCGGCGCGCCCATGGCCCTGTACGAGCGGCCCGCCAATCTGTTCGTCGCCGGCTTCATCGGCAGCCCGAAGATGAACCTGCTGGCCGCCGAGGTGGTGGAGGCCTCGGCCGGAGGCGCGACCCTGCGCACGGCGGCCGGCGACAGGCTGCGAGCGGCCGTCGACGCCGCGCGCGCTAGGCCGGGCGACACGGTGACCGTCGGCGTCCGCCCCGAACACCTGGCCCTCGCCGGCGACGGCGGGACGCTGAAGGCCGAGGTGCTGTTCGCCGAGACCCTGGGCGCCGCCACCCTGGTCCACCTGACCCATCCGGCCGCCGCCGAAACCCTGACGGTTCAGGCGCCGGGCGACGTGCGGGTCGGTCCGGGCAAAATCCTGACGTTGCAGGCGGCGCCCGACCAGGTCCACCTGTTCGACGCCGCCGGCCAAGCGTTCGAACGGCTCTAGGCCCTGGATCCGGCCGCGCGGCGCCGGGGCGCAGCCGCCTTCTTCCTCAACGCCGCGTCCAGGGACCGCCGGGCCCAGGCGGCGGCCTCGTCCGGATCGTCCAGCGCCGCGTCGGGCAGCGACCAATAGGCCAGGCTGACGCGCTCCCCCGCCCTGGTCGGATAGGTGAAGGGCGTGCAGCCCGCCGCACGGAAATCCGGCGCCAGCGTCTCGTCCGCCTTCAGCCAGACCACGCCATCGTCCAGGATGGCGAACATCACGCCCGAGGCGTAAAGGCCCGCCCCGCCGAACATCCGCTTGATCTCCAGCCGGCCCAGCCCGGCCAGATGCTCGCGGACCCATTCGCCGAAGTCCGCATCATAGGCCATCTCAGCTCTCAGCGGCCGGCACGATGGTGACGCTCTCGCCGCAGCCGCAGGCGTCGGTCTGATTCGGATTGTTGAAGACGAATTTCGACGACAGGCGCGTCGTTTCGTAGTCGATCTCGGTCCCGATCAGGAACAGCACGGCCTTGGGCTCGATCAGGATGGTGACGCCCTTGTCCTCAACCACCTCGTCCAGCGGCTCGACCCGGTCGGCGTAGGCGAAGGTGTATTCCTGCCCCGCGCAGCCGCCGTTCTTCACGCCGATGCGCAGGCCGACATGGGCGTTGTCGGCCTTGTCCAGGATCTCGCGCACGCGCTCGGCCGCACGGTCGGTCAGGGTGACGGCCTTGGGGCGCGGACGGCGCGGACGGGGGGCGGCTTGAAGGTCGGTCATCAGAACATGTTGAGCGCGAGCTTGGCCTCGTCGCTCATCTTCGAGGGGTCCCAGGGCGGATCGAACACCAGGTTGGCCTTGGCGCTGCGCACGCCTTCGACCTTTTCCACGGCCGTCTCGACCCAGCCCGGCATCTCGCCGGCCACCGGGCAGCCGGGCGCCGTCAGGGTCATGTCCACCACAACGTCGCGATCGTCGGACACGTCGACCTTATAGATCAGGCCCAGTTCGTAGATGTCGACCGGGATTTCCGGGTCGTAGACCGTCTTCAGCGCTTCGATCAGGTCGTCGGTCAGCTTGTCCAGCTCGGCCTGCGACAAGGCGCTCTTCTGGGGTTCGTCCCAGGCGGCCTGGAAGGCGTCGCTGTCCGGAATCTTTTCGTCGGTCATGGTGTTACACAAAGAAGTTCCGCGCCTTGATCAGCGCGTCCACGAAGGCGTCGGCGTCCTCCATGGTGTTATATAGGGCGAAGGAGGCGCGCGTGCTCGACGTCACGCCCAGACGTTTCGCCAGCGGCTCGGCGCAGTGCAGGCCGGCGCGCACGGCGACGCCGTAGCGATCCATGATCTGGGCCACGTCATGGGCGTGGGCGCCGTCGACCGCGAAGGTCAGGATGGCGCCCTTGCCTTCCGCCTCGCCCAGGATGCGCAGCCAGTCCTGGCCCCGCAGCCGCTCGACGGCGTGGCGGTAGAGCGCATGCTCGTGCGCCTGGATCGCTGTCCGGTCGAACCGGGCCAGCCACTCCAGCGCCGCGCCCAGGCCGATGGCCTCCAGGATCGGCGGCGTGCCCGCCTCGAAGCGATGGGGCGGCCGGGCGTAGGTGACGCGGTCCCGTTCGACCGTCTCGATCATCTCGCCCCCGCCCTGATAGGGCGGCAGGGCCTCCAGCGCCTCGGCCTTGCCGTACAGGGCGCCGATCCCCGTCGGTCCGTACAGCTTGTGCCCGGTCAGGACGTAGAAGTCGCAGCCGATGGCCCGCACATCCGGCGCGGCGTGGACCGCGCCCTGGCAACCGTCGATCAGCACCTTCGCGCCCGCCGCATGGGCCAGGCGCGCGATCTCGGCCACCGGATTGATGGTTCCCAGCACGTTCGACATGTGGGTGACGGCGACCATCCGCGTGCGGGGCCCCAGCAGCTCGGCGTAGGCGGCCATGTCCAGCGACCCGTCCAGCCGCACGGGAATCCACTTCAGCACGGCGCCATGACGCTCGCGTAGGAAATGCCAGGGCACGATGTTGGAGTGGTGCTCCATCTCCGAGACGATAATCTCGTCGCCCGGCTGAATGGACAGGCCCAGCCCGCTGGCGACCAGGTTGATCGCCTCGGTGCCGCCCTTGGTCCAGACGATCTGCTCGGCGCTCTCGGCGTTCAGGAAGCCGGCGACGATTTCCCGCGCCCGCTCATAGGCCTCGGTCGTCTCGTTCGACAGGGTGTGCAGCCCGCGGTGGACGTTGGCGTAAGCGCCCTCCATCGCGCTCACGAGGGCGTCGATCACCGCCCGCGGCTTCTGGGCCGAGGCGGCGTTGTCCAGATAGACCAGCGGCCTGCCGTTCACCGTTCGCGACAGGATCGGGAACTGCGCCCGCGCGGCGTAGGGATCAAAGGTCGTCACAGCCGCGCCGTCAGCCATTCCCGCACCCTCTCTCGCGCGCCCTCGTGCTCGATCCGGTCGACGACCTCGATCAGGAAGGCCTGGGTCAACAGGGCGCGGGCCTCGTCGGCCGGGACGCCCCGCTGCTGCATGTAGAACAGGGCGCTCTCGTCCAGCGTCCCCACCGTATTGCCGTGCGCGCACTGCACGTCGTCGGCGTAGATGATCAGCTCCGGCTTGGCGTCGATCTCGGCCCCGTTCCTGGCGTCTTTGGCCGAGGCGATCAGGGCGTGATGCCCCATCCGCGCGTCCGTGCCGTCGGCGCCCCGCTCCACCACGATCTTGCCCTGGAAGACGCCCCGCGCCGTATCGCGGGCCACGCCCTTGATCAGTTGGCTGGTGTTTCCGTCGCGCTCCAGGTGGCACACCACGCTGGTCAGGTCCGCCTGGCGCGACCCGTTCAGCAGATAGAGGCCGTCGGCCCGCACCTGCGCGCCCTGGGCGAAGTGCTGGACGTGCGTCTCGATCCGCTGCAGCCGGGCGCCCGTGGCGACCACCGTCTGGCGGTAGATCCCGCCCGCCTCGACCTTCACCTGGGCCTGGGCGATGGAGAGGGCGTCCTCGGGTTCCTCGACCAGGACGACGCGCGTCACCTCGGCCCCGGCGGCCACGTCCAGCTCCAGGATGTTGTGGGCGACATAGGCCGACCCCGCGCCCTCATGCGTCTCCAGCAGCAGCAGCCGCGCGCCAGCCCTCGCCGCGACGCGGGCGCTGGCGGTATGGCCGGTCCCCCGGGCGTCGGAGACGTAGCGCAGCCGCAGCGTCTGCTCGCCCGAGGCGATGAAGTCCGTCACCCCGACCGGCCGGCCGTTGGCGAAGACGATCGCCTCGCCGCCCAGGGCGTCGAACACGCCGGTCGCACCCACGCCGATCGTCGGCGACGGCTTCGGCGCCTCACGAAGATAGCGCCGTAAATCACTGTATTTCCAGGCCTCGACCCGCCGAGACGGAAAGGTGGAGGCGTCGGTCAGGTCGATGTCGAAGGCTGCGCTCACGCCGCCGCCGGAAGATACTTGTCGTAACCTTCCGCCTCCAGCTGCAACGCCAGGTCCGGGCCGCCCGAGGCCACGATGCGGCCCGCGGCCAGCACGTGCACCCGATCCGGTTTGATGTAGTCCAGCAGGCGCTGGTAGTGGGTGATGACGAGCATCGACCGCTCGGGCGACCGCAGGGCGTTCACGCCGTCGGCGACGATGCGCAGGGCGTCGATGTCCAGGCCGGAATCGGTCTCGTCGAGGATCAGCAGAGACGGCTCAAGCAGCGCCATCTGCAGGATCTCCATCCGCTTCTTCTCGCCGCCGGAGAAGCCGACGTTCAGCGGCCGCTTCAGCATGTCGAAGTCCATCTTCAGGGCCTTGGACGCCGCCTTGGCCATCCTCAGGAACTCCGGCGCCGACACCTCGTCCTCGCCGCGCTGGCGGCGCTGGGCGTTCAGGGCCGTGCGCACGAAGGTCAGGGCCGGCACGCCGGGAATCTCGATCGGATACTGAAACGACAGGAAGACGCCCTTGGCCGCGCGCTCGGCAGGGTCGAGCGCGAGCATATCCTCGCCGTTCCATTCGACGGCGCCTTCGGTCGCCTCATAGCCCGGCCGGCCCGACAGGGCGTAGCCCAGCGTCGACTTGCCCGCCCCGTTCGGCCCCATGACGGCGTGCACCTCGCCCGCCGGCACATCGAGCGTCAGCCCCTTGAGGATCGGCTTGTCGCCGACGGAGACGTGGAGATTGGAGATACTAAGCATTGGTCTCATTCACTTTTGAGCGCCCAAGAGCTGCTCGAAACTCGGCAGGGTTTCGGCCGGTAAGGGTGGAAACTTCCCAACTCCAGTCACTGTCAGCGGCCTTCAACAGGAGCCCCTTCACCAACCCGCGCTGAGCTTCGGTCGTCGCCTCAAGCCAGCCGTCGGCATCCAGTTCGGGCGCAGCGGCTTCCGCCAGGTTCAGCAACGCGATATCGTCTCGCGCCCATGCGCCGTTCAGCATGTGGAAGGCGAATTCACGGGCCAGCCCAATTGCTTCTGGATCGCTCACCCCACGCTCCCTTCCAGGCTGATCGCCACCAGCTTCTGGGCCTCGACGGCGAACTCCATCGGCAGTTCCTGCAGGACATCGCGGACGAAGCCGTTGACCAGCAGGGCCACCGCCTCTTCCTCGCTCAACCCGCGCTGCTGGGCGTAGAAGAGCTGGTCTTCCGACAAACGGGTCGTCGTCGCCTCGTGCTCAAGCTGGGCCGAGCCGTTGCGGGCCTCGATGTAGGGGATGGTGTGGGAGCCGCATTCCTTGCCGATCAGCAAACTGTCGCACTGGGTGAAGTTCCGCACGTTTTCGGCCTTCGGATGCACCGAGACCAGGCCGCGATAGGTCGAGTCCGACTTCCCCGCCGACACCGCCTTGGCGATGATGCGCGAGCGGGAATTCCGGCCCAGGTGGATCATCTTGGTGCCGGTGTCGGCCTGCTGGTGGCCGTTGGTGATGGCGATCGAATAGAACTCGCCCGAGCTCTCCTCGCCCTTCAGGATGCAGGACGGATATTTCCAGGTGACGGCCGAGCCGGTCTCCACCTGGGTCCACGACACCTTCGACCGGTCGCCGCGGCAGTCGGCGCGCTTGGTGACGAAGTTGTAGATGCCGCCCTTGCCCTCGGCGTCGCCCGGATACCAGTTCTGGACGGTCGAATATTTCACCTCGGCGTCGTCCAGCGCGACGATCTCGACCACCGCCGCGTGCAGCTGATTCTCGTCGCGCATCGGGGCGGTGCAGCCTTCGAGGTAGCTCACATAGCTGCCCTTGTCGGCGATGATCAGGGTGCGCTCGAACTGGCCGGTCTGGCTGGCGTTGATGCGGAAATAGGTCGACAATTCCATCGGGCAGCGCACGCCCGGCGGCACATAGACGAAGCTGCCGTCCGAGAAGACCGCGCTGTTCAGCGCCGCGAAATAGTTGTCCGAGACCGGCACCACCGATCCCAGATATTGCCGCACCAGGTCAGGATGTTCGCGCAAGGCCTCGGAAATCGGCATGAAGATCACGCCGGCCTTGGCCAGTTCCGCCTTGAAGGTGGTGACCACCGAAACGCTGTCGAACACGGCGTCCACGGCCACCTTGGGCGCGCCCTGCACCCCGGCCAGCACCTCCTGCTCCTTCAGCGGAATGCCCAGCTTGGCGTAGACTTCCAGCAGTTCGGGATCGACCTCGTCCAGCGACCTGGGGCCGTCCTTCTTCTTCGGCGCGGCATAGTAGAACAGTTCCTGGTAGTCGACCGGATCGTACTTCACCGCCGCCCAGGTCGGTTCCTCCATCGCCTGCCAGCGCTCATAGGCGGCCAGGCGCCATTCCAGCATCCACTCCGGCTCGCCCTTCTTTTCGGAGATGAAGCGGATGATGTCCGCGTTCAGCCCCTTGGGCGCGAACTCCTGCTCCACGTCCGAGGTGAAGCCGTACTTGTACCGTTCCAGTTCGGCGACGGCGTCGATGGTTTCCTTGACGGCGGCCATCAGGCGACCTCTCTCACGCGCCCGGCGGCGCGCGCCTCGTGTTTTTCATAGGCGGCGATCCAGGCGTCGGCGAACCGCACCCAGTCGCTCTCGTTTGCGCCCCAGCCGCCGGAGACGCGCACGCCGCCGGTCGCCAGGCGATCCAGCCCCATGGCGCTGATCGTCTTGGACGGCTTCACCTTGCCCGACGAACAGGCCGAGCCGGCCGAGACCATGACCCCCGCCAGGTCCAGGGTGATCAGCTGTTGCGGGCTGTCCCAGCCTTCCACCGCCATGAACAGGGTGTTGGGCAGGCGCGGCGCGGCCTCACCGATGATCGTCGCCCCGGCGGCCTTCACTCTGGCCTGGGCGGCGTCGCGCCAGGCGACATGCGCGCCCATGGCGTCGAGGTCGCGCGCGGCGCTGTCGGCGGCGCCGCCGAAGCCGACGATGCCGGGTACGTTCTCAGTGCCGGCGCGCAGCCCCCGCTCCTGTCCCGCTCCGTGCAGGATCCGCACAGCCGAGACGCCTTCCTTCAGCACCAGGGCGCCGACGCCTTGCGGCCCGCCCAGCTTGTGCGAGGACAGGGTCAGGCTGTCCGCGTCCAGCACGCGGATGTCGACCGGGATCTTGCCCGCCGACTGGATGGCGTCCACGTGCAGCCAGCCGTTCGCCGCGCGCACAAGCCGCGCCGCTTCGGCGATCGGCTGGATCACGCCGCTTTCGTTGTTCGCGTGGTGGATGGCGACCAGCGCCCGGCCGGGCCGCTTCAGCGCCTCGTCCAGCCAGGCCAGGTCGACCACGCCGTCCGCGTCGACCGGCAGCCCTTCGACCGGGGCGCCGGAGGCGATCGCCGCCTCGGCCACGCACGGGTGTTCGGTCGCGCCGACGATCAGCCGCTCGCAGCCGGCCGCCAGGGCGCTCATCACGCCCTGGGCGTTCGATTCCGTGCCGCCGGAAGAGAAGACCACCGCCGTCGGATCGGCGCCGACCAGGTCCGCGACCTGGGCCCGCGCCGTCTCGACCCGCGCCCGCGCCCGGCGTCCGGCGGCATGGACCGCCGACGGATTGCCGTTGTCGGCCAGGGCCTTGGTCATGGCGTCCAAGACTTCGGGACGCACCAGAGCCGAGGCGTTGTAGTCCAGATAGATTGGGGTCACGCCGCCACCCCCACCGCTTCGGCCGCCGGACGGCGACGGGCGCCCGTGCGGCGCATCACCACGTCCTCCAGAGACACGCCGGACAGGTAGCGATGAATCTCGTCGCCCAGGTCCTCCCACAGGTCGTGGGTGATGCAGCGCTCGCCGCCCAGCATGCAGCCCCTGGGCGTGCCGTGCGCCACGCAGCGGGTCGCGCGGATCGGCTCGTCCACCGCCAGCACGATCTCGGCCACCACCGTCTCGTGCGCCCCCTTCGCCAGGCGATAGCCGCCGCCGGGCCCGCGCACGCTGCGCACCAGGCCGCTCTTCCTCAGGCGGGCGAACAACTGCTCCAGATAACTCAGCGAAATCTCCTGGCGCGCGGCGATCTCGGCCAGCGACACGGCCCGGCCCTGGCCGCCCTCTCCGCGTCCGTTCTTCGCCAGATCGGCCATCGCCATCACGGCGTATCGTCCCTTGGTCGACAGACGCATTCGCGCACCCTCAAAAATTGCGCGCTTTCCGGGGTTCCCGTGCTAGAACCCGCGCCTTCGCGAAGGCGGCGGCGCGCTGGAGGGACTTAGAAAGTCCTACCCTGGCGGTCAAGTATTACGCGGCCGCGAAATGACAGTTGAACGGATTCCAGAGCCGACATGCCTGAAGTCATCCTGCCCGGCGCCTCCGGCCGCATCGAAGGCCGCTATTCCCCGGGCAAGCGCCCGAACGCCCCGATCGCCCTGATCCTGCATCCGCACCCCAAGGCGGGCGGGCACATGAACAATCCGGTGACGGTCACCCTGCACCAGCTGTTCCAGCAGCGCGGCTTCGCCACCCTGCGCTACAATTCGCGCGGCGTGGGCAAGTCGCAGGGCGAGTTCGATTCGGGCATCGGCGAACTGGCGGACGCGGCCACCGCGCTGGACTGGCTCCAGGCCAACAATCCCGGCGCCAGCCAAACCTGGGTCGCCGGCTATCAGTTCGGCGCCTATATCGGCATGCAGCTGCTGATGCGCCGGCCCGAGACGGACGGCTTCATCTCGGTCTCCCCGCCGTCGAACATGTACGACTTCAGCTTCCTGGCTCCCTGCCCCGCCTCGGGCCTGTTCCTGCACGGCACGGCCGACTCCATCGTGCCGCCGGTCGAGGTCGAGCGCGTGGTCAACAAGTTGCGCACCCAGAAGGGCATCGTCATCGACTACGAGCTGGAAGAGGGCGCCAGCCACTTCTGGCAGGACCACCTGGGCGCCGTCGAGCGCCGCGTCGGCGCCTATCTGGACAAGCGGCTGGAAGAGAATCCGGCCTGATCCCGCTCAGTGATCGCCCTCGGCGGCGGCAACGGCCGCCGGCCGGTGCGCGCGCACGCACCAGACCACGCTGACAATCATCATGGCCATGGCGGCGACCTCGACCGTCGTGGGCCCGCGCCGCTCCCACGCATAGCCATAGACCATGGCGAATAGGGTCTCCGACACGATCATCTGCCCCAGCAGGCTGAGCGGCAGCAGGCGGCTGGCCTGGTTCCAGAAGGCGTTGCCGATGACCGAGGCGAACACCGCCACGCCTGCGCTGACGGCGGCCAGACGCCCCCAGGCCTCGCCGTCCATCGGTCCGGCCAGCCACAGCGCCGGGACCGCCAGGGCCAGGGCCAGGACGCCCGTGACCACGCCGGTCAGCAGCGACCACTGATGCGGGGTGACGTCGGTCAGGCGGCCCATCCAGCGGCTGTTGCCGACCGCATAGGCCGTCCAGCAGATCAGGGCGGCGAAGGCGCAGGCCAGGCCGATCCAGATCCCGGCGCCGTCCGTGGTCTCGCCTCCCCCGCCGCGCCGCATCGCCTCCCAGCCGATCAGGCCCACCGCCAGAGCCGCAAGGGCGATGGGCGGGCCGACGCGGCGAAGCGGCGGCGCATCGGCGTCCTTGAGCCCCCACAGCGCCACCACCACCGGCACCATGCCGACGATCAGCGCCGAGGCCGCGACGCCGGCGTAGTGGATCGCCACGACCAGGAAGACGAAATAGACCAGATTGCCCGCCAGGCTCAGCCAGATCAGGGCGCGCCACGCCATGGCGTCAAGCCGCGCGGCCAGGCCGCGCCACATCGGCGCGACCAGCACCGCCGCGCTCAGTCCATAGGCCAGGTAGCGGCCCGCACTCAGCAGCAGCGGCGAGGCTTCCGGCGCCATCTTCGGCGCCAGGAAGACCAGTCCCCACAACGCCCCGGAGGCCAGCCCCGCCGCGGCGCCCCACAGACGCGATGTCGATACGCCAGACACGACAACGCCGCTCCAGACCGATGCCCGGAGCGGCGCTTACACGGGTTTGCCAATCCGCGACAGGCGGGTCAGGCCGCCTCGACCGCCTCCTCGGCCGGAACCGTGCGGATCATGTAGTCGAAGGCCGACAGGGCCGCCTTCGATCCCTCGCCCATGGCGATGACGATCTGCTTGTAGGGCACGGTCGTCACGTCGCCGGCGGCGAAGACGCCGGGCTGCGAGGTCTCGCCGCGGTGATCGACCTCGATCTCGCCGCGTTGCGTCAGGGCCACCGCGCCATGCAGCCATTCGGTGTTCGGGACCAGGCCGATCTGAACGAACACCCCCTCCAGCTGCACCTCGTGCGCCTCGTCGGAGTTGCGGTCCTTGTAGATCAGGCCCGTGACCTTTTCGCCGTCGCCCAGGACTTCGGTCGTCATGGCCGAGGTGACGATGCGCACGTTCGGCAGGCTGGCCAGCTTGCGCTGCAGCACCGCATCGGCGCGCAACTCGCTGTCGAACTCGATCAGGGTCACGTGCGCCACGATGCCGGCCAGGTCGATGGCCGCCTCGACGCCCGAGTTGCCGCCGCCGATCACCGCCACCCGCTCGCCCTTGAACAGCGGGCCGTCGCAGTGCGGGCAATAGGCCACGCCCTTGTTGCGATACTGGTCCTCGCCCGGCACGTTCATCTGACGCCAGCGCGCGCCGGTCGACAAGATGACGGTGCGCGACTTCAGGCTGGCGCCGTTTTCCAGAACCACCTCATGCAGCCCGCCCTCGACCTTGGCCGGGATCAGCTTGGTCGCCTTCTGCAGGTTCATGATGTCCACCTCATAGTCGCGGACATGCTGCTCCAGATGGGCGGCCAGCTTGGGCCCTTCGGTATGGGGCACCGAGATGAAGTTCTCGATGGCCATGGTGTCCAGCACCTGACCGCCGAACCGCTCGGCGACGACGCCCGTGCGGATGCCCTTGCGCGCGGTATAGATCGCAGACGCGGCGCCGGCCGGCCCACCGCCGACCACCAGAACGTCGAACGGGTCCTTGGCCCTGATCTTCGCGGCGGCCTTGGCCTCGGCGCCTGAGTCGATCTTGGCGACGATCTGCTCCAACTCCATCCGACCCTGACCGAACAGTTCGCCGTTCAGGAAGACCGTGGGCACGGCCATCACCTTGCGCTCGTCCACCTCGTCCTTGAACAAGCCGCCCTCGATGGCGACGTGTTTGATGCGCGGATTGATGACGCTCATCAGGTTCAGGGCCTGCACCACGTCCGGGCAGTTCTGGCAGGACAGCGAGAAATAGGTCTCGAACAGATAGTCGCCGTCCAGGTCCTTGACCTGCTGGATGACCTCCTGCGCCGCCTTGGACGGATGCCCACCGACGTGCAGCAGGGCCAGCACCAGCGAGGTGAACTCGTGGCCCAGGGGAATGCCGGCGAAGCGCACGCCGATATCGGTTCCCTTGCGCCGGATCAGGAAGCTGGGCTGGCGCGCATCGTCATAGTCGCGCCCCATCTCGACCTTGCCGTGCGAGACCGAGACGATGTCCTCCAGAAGGGCCTTCAGCTCCTGCGACTTGGGGCCGGCGCCCAGCGAGGCGACCAGCTCGACCGGATGCACGATGTTCTTCAGATAGCCTTCCAGTTGGGTTTTCAGGTTCGTGTCGAGCATCGGATCCTCAGAAATCTCAGGGTTGGGGGCGCCGTCCTCAAAGCCGCTTCGGGCGAGGATCGGACGCAGAAAGGCCGCGGGGGACGGAAACACTGCTCACCCCGCGGCCTCTGCGACGCCCGACCAGGCCGGGCGCCGAATACCGGCGGCGCGGACGCCGCCGATCGAACTGGGTCGTGGGGCTTAGATCTTGCCGACCAGGTCCAGAGACGGGGCCAGGGTGGCCTCGCCCTCTTCCCACTTGGCCGGGCAGACTTCGCCGGGGTGCGAGCGCACGTACTGGGCGGCCTTGACCTTGCGCAGCAGTTCCGAGGCGTTGCGGCCCACGCCTTCCGAGGTGATTTCCATGAACTGGATCACGCCGTCCGGATCGACCAGGAAGGTGGCGCGGTCGGCCAGGCCGACGCCCGGGCGCATCACGTCGAAGTTGTTGGTGATCGTGCCCGACTGGTCGCCCACCATGTAGTAGTCGATCTTGCCGATCGCCGGCGAGGTGTCGTGCCAGGCCTTGTGGCTGAAGTGGGTGTCGGTCGAGACCGAGAACACTTCCACGTCCAGGCCCTGCAGCGTCGGATAGATGCCGGCGAGGTCTTCCAGCTCGGTCGGGCACACGAAGGTGAAGTCGGCCGGATAGAAGAAGAAGATCGCCCACTTGCCCTTCACGTCAGCGTCGGAGATGTCGACGAACTTGCCTTGCTTGTAGGCGGTCGCCGTGAACGGCTTGATGGGCGTATTGATGAGGGCCATGCGAAATCCATAGGCTGGGGTGGGTTGAGGACGCCCTTCTATGCGACTCGAATGGATAAGCCAAATCACTTATTATCAGACATAGAATAGATTTGTCTTATGTAAGACGCTGGCGCTAGTCTCCAGCCTCCATGGCCCGCAGCAGAGCGGCGGCCATCTGATTCAAGGGCGCTTCCAGATCATGTCGCGCCGCCTTGCGGGCGATCACCCCGTTGCGCGCGTCCCATTCCATGGGGCGGCCGGCCAGTCGGTCGCCAAGCAGGGAATTGATCGAATCCGGCGGCGACGAGCGGGTGCGGGCGACCACCTGATCGGCCAGGTCGTCCGAAAGGCTCGCACCCTCGGCTCGGCCGACGGCGACGCATTCGCGCACCATCGCGGCCATAGTCTCCGCGATCCCCGGTCGCGCCACCACCCCCGCCGGCTGCCCGATCAGGGCGCAGACCGCGCCCGCGCAATTCAGCGCCAGCTTCGTCCAGGCGGCGGTCGCGAAATCGTCGGTGACGGAAACCTCGATGATGCTGTTGCGGAACAGGGCCGAGAAGGCTTCCCCCGCCTCCCCCGCCGGCACGGTCATGCTTCCGGAGCGGCGGTGGGCGATGCGGCCGGGGGCCGTTCGCTCCGCCGGCAGGTCGACCACGACCGGCAGGATGCGATCGGCGTCGACATAGGGGCTGAAGCGCTCGACATGCTCGACGCCGTTCTGCAACACCGCCACGCGGGTCGCCGGGCCGACCAGCGGGATCATCCAGCGCGCGGTTCCCGCCACGTCATAGGCCTTGGTCGCCGCCAGCACCCAGTCGACGGGACCGCTGACCTGCGCGGGATCGGTCAACACCTTCGGCGACGCCTCGATCAGGCCGTCCGGCGTCTCCACCACCAGCCGGTCCAGCGGCGTGCGCGCGCACAGGATCAGCGGGTCGACCCCCGGTTCGCGCGACAGCCAGGCGGCGATGGTCCCGCCGATGGCGCCGGGCCCGATGACGGCGACCGAGGTCACCTCAGCGATCCTTCTCGCGCTCGCCCGACAGGGCCGCCTGGGCCGCCGCCAGCCGCGCGATCGGCACGCGGTAGGGCGAGCAGGAGACGTAGTCGAGTCCCGCCTGGTGGCAGAAGGCGATCGACGACGGATCGCCGCCATGCTCGCCGCAGATGCCCAGCTTGATGTCGGGACGCGCGGCGCGGCCGCGCTCCACGGCGATCTCCACCAGGCCGCCGACGCCCGCCTGATCCAGGCGCACGAACGGGTCGTGCTCGAAGATGCCCTTGTCCAGATAGACCTGCAGGAAGCGGCCGGAATCGTCGCGGCTGATGCCGAAGGTGGTCTGGGTCAGGTCGTTGGTGCCGAAGCTGAAGAACTGGGCGTGTTCGGCCAGGTCGCCCGCCCGGATGGCGGCGCGCGGCAACTCCACCATCGTGCCGACCAGATAGTCGACGCTGTCACCCGCCTCCTCGAACACCGCCCTGGCGGTGCGGTCGGTCAGGTCGCGCAGGTATTTCATCTCCAGGCCCAGGGCGACCAGCGGATGCATGATCTCCGGGACCGGCGCCTCGCCCGAGGTCTTCTTCACCTCCAGCGCGGCCTCCAGGATGGCGCGGACCTGCATCTCGTAGATCTCGGGATAGGCCACGCCCAGGCGGCAGCCGCGATGGCCCAGCATGGGGTTGGTCTCATGCAGTTCCCTGGCGCGGCGCTTCAGCTTCTCCGCATCGACGCCGGACGAGGCGGCCAGGGCGTCGATGTCCTCGTCCGTATGCGGGATGAACTCGTGCAGCGGCGGGTCCAGCAGGCGCACCGTGACCGGCAGGCCGGCCATGATCTGGAACAGCTCGACGAAGTCCGACTTCTGGAACGGCGCGATCTTGTCCAGGGCGGCGCGGCGGCCCGCCTCGCCGTCGGCCAGGATCATCTCGCGCACGGCGGCGATGCGGGCGTCGTCGAAGAACATATGCTCGGTGCGGCACAGGCCGACGCCCTCGGCGCCGAAGCCGCGCGCGGTCTGGGCGTCCAGCGGCGTCTCGGCGTTGGCGCGCACCTTCAGGCCGCGCACCTTGTCGGCCCAGCCCATCAGCGTCTGGAAGTCGCCGGTCAGCTCCGGCTCGATCATGGCGACGGCGCCGTCCAGAACCTCGCCCTTCGATCCGTCGATGGTGATGATGTCGCCGGCGGCGAAGCTCCTGCCGCGCGCGGTGAAGACGCCCCGGGCCTCGTCGATATGGATCTCGCCCGCGCCGGAGACGCAGGCCCGGCCCATGCCGCGCGCCACGACGGCCGCGTGGCTGGTCATGCCGCCGCGCGCCGTAACGATGCCGCGCGCCGCATGCATGCCGTGGATGTCCTCGGGGCTGGTCTCCTCGCGCACCAGGATGACCGCCTCGCCCAGGCCGGCCAGGCGCTCGGCCTCGTCGGCGTCGAACACGATCTTGCCGGTCGCCGCGCCGGGCGAGGCCGGCAATCCCTGCGTGATCACCGTGCGGGGAGCGTCCGGGTCCAGCGTGGGATGCAACAGTTGATCCAGGGCCGAGGGCTCGACCCGGCCAATGGCCTCCTTCTCGCTGATGACGCCTTCGGAGGCTAGGTCCACCGCCACCTTCAACGCCGCCTTGGCGGTGCGCTTGCCGTTGCGGGTCTGCAGCATCCACAGCCGGCCCTGTTCGACCGTGAACTCGATGTCCTGCATGTCGCGATAGTGGCTCTCCAGCTTGCCGACCACGTCGACGAACTGGGCGAAGACCTCGGGCATGGCCTCCTCCATCGACGGCGCCGTCTCGCCCATCTCCTCGCGGCCCGCGCGGGTCAGCGACTGCGGCGTGCGGATGCCCGCGACCACGTCCTCGCCCTGGGCGTTGATCAGGAACTCGCCGTACAGGCGCGCCTCGCCGGTCGAGGGATTGCGGGTGAAGGCCACGCCCGTCGCGGAGGTGTCGCCCATGTTGCCGAACACCATCGACTGGACGTTGACCGCCGTGCCCCAGCTTTCGGGGATGTCGTGCATGCGGCGATAGAATTTCGCCCGGTCGTTCATCCAGCTTTCGAACACGGCGCCGATGGCGCCCCACAGCTGGTCCCTCGGATCCTGCGGAAAGGGCTGACCCAGTTCGCGCGCGACCACGGCCTTGTAGTCCTCGACGACCTTCTCCCAGTCCCCGGCCGTCAGGTCGGTGTCGACGGTCACGCCCAGCCGGTCCTTGTGCTGGTCCAGCACCTCCTCGAAGTCGTCGTGGCTGAGGCCCAGGACGACGTTGGAGTACATGGTGATGAAGCGGCGATAGCTGTCGAAGGCGAAGCGCCGGTCGCCCGACAGTTTCGCCAGTCCTTCGACCGTGCGGTCGTTCAGGCCCAGGTTCAGAACCGTGTCCATCATGCCGGGCATGGACGCACGCGCGCCCGAGCGGACCGAGACCAGCAACGGGTTGTCGACCGAGCCGAAGGTCTTGCCGACCACGCCCTCGACCTTTTCCAGCGCGGCCCCGACCTGACCTTCCAGGTCGCCTGGATAGGCCTCGCCGTTGGCGTAATAGTGGGTACAGACCTCGGTGGTGATGGTGAAGCCGGGCGGCACCGGCAGGCCCAGGGACGACATTTCGGCCAGATTGGCGCCCTTGCCGCCGAGCAGGTTCTTCATCGACGCATCGCCGTCGGCGGACCCGCCGCCGAAGCCGTACACCCACTGAGTCATCATGTATCCCTGAGCTTGGTCGTCCATCGGCGGGTAGCCCCCGCTCGGTGCGGAATGACTAACGCGCGCCGCCCGGCTTGGCCATGGCGGATGTAACAAATCGTGAGCGACAGTCGGGATTCCGCCCAAAGCAAAGCCCCCGCCGGATGTCTCCGGCGGGGGCCAAGTCGTTCCGATGCGCTCGGGTCACGAGCGCGTCACCGTTTCGCTCAGGCGATGATCTTGGAGACGACGCCGGCTCCGACGGTGCGGCCGCCTTCACGGATGGCGAAGCGCAACTTCTCTTCCATCGCGATCGGCGTGATCAGCTCGACGTTCAGCTCGGCGTTGT
>JAEWDF010000006.1 GCA_023390245.1 Pseudomonadota bacterium | reverse complement strand
GGACTGGGCCGCCGACCAGATCGCCCTGGCGCGCATCGCCCTGGCGCGCCGCGCCGCCGGCCGCGCCGATTCGACGCCGGTCGGCCTGATCCTGGCCGAGGCGGAGACGACCGCCCGGGAATGGGGTGTTCCGGTCCTGGCCGAGCGCGCGGCGGCGCTTCGCGGCGACCTGCAAGGTTGACCAGAAAGCAGAAGGGGCCGGCCGCTGAGCGGCCGACCCCTAGGAAACTGGTGGAGCTAAGCGGAGTCGAACCGCTGACCTCTTGAATGCCATTCAAGCGCTCTACCAACTGAGCTATAGCCCCGGACCTTTCGGCCTGGTTCGCCCGGTTCGTCCTGCGACGGCCCCCGGCGAGGCGGCGGAACCTATGTCAGGGCCTTTTGAGGATCAAGCCCGTTTCGACATTTATTTTCGTCCCGGTTCCGGGGGCGAAAATCGACAGGCTTTTCAAGCGACAAGCCTGTCGGAACGGGTCGCCGGACGCCGTCTGGCGGCGCCCGGCGCCGATGATCAGTCCTCGTCCTTCTTGGACGGTTTGGCGATCTCGTCCTCGAAGGAATCGTCGTCCTCGTCCTCGATAAAGGGGACGCTGTCGTCGTCGTCGTCACTCAGGTCGTCGTCGCCGTCGGTCGAGCTCATGCCGGGCTCCTCGGAGGCGTCGGCCGGAGAATCGTCGTCCTCGTCGTCGGGCGTCAGGATCGGCTCGTGGCCTTCCTGGTCGATCTCCGGCGTGGAGGGGGTGTCGTCGTCGTCGTCCTCGTCGCTGTCGGGCGACTTGCCCTTGACCTGATCCTCGGTCTCCTCGTCGTCGGACGGATAGCCCGGACGGACGCGGCGACCGCGCAGCTTCAGGGCTTCTTCGGGATCGAAGTCGGTTCCGCACTTGGGGCAGTGGGCGGGGCGACGGCCCAGGTCGTAGAACTTCGCCTGGCAGTTGGGGCAGACCTGCTTGGCGCCCAGTTCGGGTTTGGCCACGGGAAAGACCTTGAAAACGGGGTTGGAGAATTCGGCCGCGTCCCTTGCCACCCCGAAGGGCCGCTGTCAAAAGCGATCTTTCGCGCGCCCGCGCGGACCTTCCGAAATCCGACAGCCTGACAGCGGGTGACGATGACCTCTCAACTGACCGCGCGCCGCTCCCAAGCCCTGAAGGGCGTCGTCCGCGCGCCTGGCGACAAGTCGATGTCGCACCGGTCGATGATCCTGGGCGGCATGGCCCAGGGCGTGACCGAGGTGGAGGGGCTGCTGGAGGGCGACGACATCCTGGCCACCGCCCGCGCGATGGAGGCGTTCGGCGCGACGGTTCGGCGGCTGGGCGACGGCCGCTGGCGGATCGAGGGCGCGGGCGGCCTGCGCACCCCGCCGTCGGCGATCGACTGCGGTAACGCCGGCACGGGCGTGCGCCTGCTGATGGGGGCGGCGGCCGGCTATCCGCTGACAGCGACCTTCGACGGCGACGCATCGCTGAGGAAACGCCCGATGAAGCGGGTCACGGGCCCGCTGGCCGACATGGGCGCGCGTTTCGACTGGCAAGCGGATGAGGACCGGCTGCCGGTCGTCCTGACCGGCGGGACGCTGGCCGCCATCGACTATGTGCAGACCGTCGCCTCGGCCCAGGTCAAGTCGGCGATCCTGCTGGCCGGCCTGAACGCCGAGGGCGTCACCACCGTGACCGAGCCGGAGCGCAGCCGCGACCACACCGAACGGATGCTGCGCGCCTTCGGGGCCGAGGTGGAGGTCCGGGAGGAGGGCGCGGGCTGGACGATCTCGCTGAAGGGCGGGCAGGCGCTGAAGGGGACCGTCGTGGCGGTCCCGGGCGACCCGTCTTCGGCCGCCTTCCCGCTGGCGGCGGGCCTGATCGTTCCGGGCTCGCAGGTGACGGTGGAGGGCGTCATGCTGAATCCGCTGCGCACCGGCGTGTTCGACACCTGGCGCGAGATGGGCGCCGACCTGACGGTGGCGAACCGGCGCGTCTCAGGTGGCGAAGAGGTCGGCGACGTCACCGCCCGCCATTCGGCGCTGAAGGGCGTGGTGGTCCCCGAGGACCGCGCCGCCTCGATGATCGACGAATATCCGATCCTGGCCGCGACCGCCGCCTTCGCCGAAGGCCGCACCGTCATGCGCGGGATCGGCGAGATGCGGGTCAAGGAGAGCGACCGCATCGCCCTCATGGTCGCGGGCCTCTCCGCCTGCGGCGTCTCGGTGGAGGAAGAGCCGGAAGGCTTCATCGTGACGGGCGCGGCCTCGACGAAGGGCGGCGCGACCGTCCACACCGCCCACGACCACCGCATCGCCATGAGCCACCTGGTCCTGGGCCTGGCAGCCCAGGCGCCCGTCTCGGTCGACGAACCCGGCATGATCGCCACCAGCTTTCCGGGGTTCGTGGCGTTGATGAACGGCCTGGGCGGTCGGATCGCTTGACGAAATGTCGCCTATAGACGACAATCCATACATCAGGCTCGACTATTCGAACCGCTTTCTTGAGTGGCGCGACAAGCTTCGGGATCGGCAGGCCAAGGCCAGGATCGCCGCGCGGCTGCTGGCGCTGGAGGGCGGTCACTGGGGAGACGCCAAGTCGGTCGGAGGAGGCGTGACCGAGTTACGGATTCATGCCGGACCGGGTTATCGCCTCTATCTGGCGCGCCGTGGGCCGGCCTGGGTGCTTCTGCTCTGCGGCGGGGATAAGGACAGCCAGGCGCGAGACATCGCGATGGCGCAGGACATGGCCAGGGATTGGAACGATGGCGATTAAAACCTATCCGTTCGATGCGGCGGATTTCCTCGACAGTCCTGAAGCCGTGGAAGAATTCCTGATCGCCTCGTTCGAGCACGCCGCCGAGTTCGGCGATCCGCGTATCATCACCAAGGCCTTGGGCGCGGTCGCCCGCGCCAAGGGCATGACGCAGATGGCCCAGGACGCCGAACTGTCGCGCACCGCCCTCTATCGCGCGCTCAGCGAGGAGGGGCGGCCCGAACTGTCGACCATCTTCAAGGTGATGCAGGCCCTGGGCCTTCGCCTCGCGCCGGTTCGCGTGGATTCCGCCGCCTGATGTCCCTGATCATCGCCGTCGACGGCCCCGCCGCCTCGGGCAAGGGCACCATCGCCGCGCGGCTGGCGCGGACCTACGGCCTGCCGCACCTGGACACGGGCCTGCTGTACCGCGCCGTGGGCGTGAAGGTGCTGGGCGACGGCCATGGGCTGGACGACGAGGCCGCCGCCGCCGCCGCCGCCCGATCCCTGGTCCCGGCGGGCCTGGCCGAGGACGAGCGCCTGACGACGGGCGAGGCGGGCGAGGCCGCCAGCCGCATCGCCGGCTATCCGGCCGTGCGCGCGGCCCTTCTGGACCTGCAGCAGGCTTTCGTCGCCCAGCCGGGCGGGGCGGTGCTGGACGGACGCGACATCGGCACCGTCATCGCGCCGGACGCAACCGCCAAGCTGTTCGTCACCGCCACGCCCGAGGTGCGGGCCGAACGCCGCTGGAAGCAGCTGACGGCGCGCGGGATCGAGATCGCCTTCGACGACATGCTGGCCGACATCCGCCGACGCGACGAGCGCGACGCCGGACGCGGCGCCGCCCCCATGGTCCAGGCCGAGGACGCGGTCTTGCTGGATACGACCGACATGGGTATAGAGGCCGCCTTCGATGCGGCCCGCCGTATCGTCGAGACCGCGCGAGCGAAACACGGCGTCTAGCGTCCCTCAAGCAGCGTAAGCGTTGGGGAGGCGAAAAGGCCGTCTTTGCAAATCCCACGCGTCGGGCCTCGATCTCCGCGGGCGCTCGGGCCGACCGGTCCCGCATCCGACGACCTGACTATCCCTTTCAATCCACCTCGCGCGGGACCGCACGGTCGCGCGCCTCAACCCATCGGGAAGCCTTCCGCTCCATGACGGACACCCTCACCCCCACCCGCGACGACTTCGCCGCCCTGCTCGACGAACAGCTGTCGGGCCGCGACTTCGGCGAAGGCCAGGTCGTTCACGGCCGCGTCGTCGGCATCGAAAAGGACATCGTGATCGTCGATGTCGGCCTGAAGACCGAAGGCCGCATCGCCATGCGCGAATTCGGCCAGGGCGAAGACGCCACGCTGCCGAAGGTCGGCGACAACGTCGAAGTCTACCTGGAGCGCGTCGAGAACGCCCTGGGCGAAGCCGTCATCAGCCGCGACAAGGCCCGCCGCGAGGAAGCCTGGACCCGTCTGGAAGCCGTGTTCGCCGAAGGCCAGCCGGTCAACGGCGCCATCGTCGGCCGCGTCAAGGGCGGCTTCACCGTCGACCTGGGCGGCGCCTCGGCCTTCCTGCCGGGCTCGCAGGTCGACATCCGCCCGGTGCGCGACGTCGCCCCGCTGATGGGCAAGGAACAGCCCTTCGCCATCCTCAAGATGGACCGTCCGCGCGGCAACATCGTCGTCTCGCG
>JAEWDF010000001.1 GCA_023390245.1 Pseudomonadota bacterium | reverse complement strand
ACGCGCCCCCATCCGCCCCGCGCGCCGACCCGCCGGCCGCCCCTTCCGCCGGCTCCGGCGCCCAGCCCCGGCAGACGGTGCAGTAGGCCGTCCCGGCCGGTCCGTCGCCTGGTCCGAGAGCCGCCCGGCTTGGCAGGCGGCCCGCCGCCCGCTATCAGGCCCACCTTTCCGCAGCCGAGCGCGATCCCATGACCGACACGCCGCCCGACCGCCTCTCGGTCGATCCCTCCAGCCCCCACCACGACGCCGAGGTGCTGCAACGCGGCGTCGGCGTCCGCTTCAAGGGCGAGGAGAAGACCAACGTCGAGGAATACTGCGTCTCCGAAGGCTGGGTCCGTCTGGCGCTGGGCAATCGCGTCGACCGCAAGGGCAAGGCCCTGACCGTCAAGCTGCAGGGCCCGGTCGAACCCTACTTCCAGAACGGCTGAGCTTTCGCTTCCCCAAAGGCGACGCTAGGGGGCGTGGACTTCCGCGCCATGCGCCCGACGGACGCGTCCTCGTCCACAGGCCGCTGACGCCGCCTTGGCCCCGCAGGCGCGGCTGGCTATACAGCCACACCGGCTCGCGGGCGTGGCGAAACGGGTAGACGCAACGGACTTAAAATCCGTCGGGCGCAAGCCCTTGCCGGTTCGAGTCCGGCCGCCCGCACCAAGGCCTGTTCACCGCCGCTCGAGTTGCGGCCGCACCGGCGGTGCGCCGGAGGGGAGCGGGGCTTCGGGGTCGCGCAGGAAGGCGACGACGTCGCGATAGACGATCTCCGCGTCCAGGTCGCGGTTCAGCAGATGCCAGCCGCGCGGGTACCAAGCCGTCCGCAGCCCCGATGTCGGCGCGACCTGCGCCAGCGCCCGGCGCATCGGCCCCTTCTCCACCACCTGGTCGTGGGCGCCGTACATCAGGATCGACGGGACCGGCGACGCGCCCAGCCGCCGGGACGCCGTCTCCATCAGGTCCACCAGGCCGTAGATGGTGTCGAAGCGGGTGGACAGGAGGCTCTCCGGGTCGCGCCCGTTCCGGTACAGCTCCAGCCGGTTGGAGGAGGCCACGATCCGCTCGGCGATGAAGGACGGCGGCTCGATCGCCTTCGCTCCCGCCATGCGGGCGGCGATGTTCAGCGCCGTGCTGTTCAGCCACCCCTGGGTCGACCAGCCCCAGACGCCCGGCGCCAGCATCACCACCCGGTCCGCGTCGGGCGGATCGCCGGAGCCGAAGGCGGCGGCTGCGACCGAGCCGCCCATGCTTTCCCCGACCACGGCGATCACCGCGCCCGGATGCGCGGCGCGCGCCATCGCCGTCGCCTCGCGCAAATCCTGGACCATGCGGTCCTGTCCGGCCCATTCGCCGCGTCCGGGCGCGCGGCCGAAGCCGCGCTGGTCGTAGGCCCAGGTCTCGACCCCCTCCCCAGCCCACCAGGGCCCGGCCAGGCGGAAGGAGGCGGCGTAGTCGTTCATGCCGTGCAGCGCCACGACCACCGCCCACGGCCGGCCCTCGGGCCGCCAGCGCATCAGCGGCAGGCGTGCGCCGTCCGACATCACCAGGGCGCGATCCTCGACATGCGGTCCCTGGAAATCCGGCGCGGGGCTCAGCGGCGCCTGCACGTGCGGCGCGGCGCAGGCCGACAGGCCCAGCAGCAGCGACAGGACCAGCGGCGCCCAGCGAACCGTCACGCCAGGATCTCCGCCACCCGGCGCTTCAGATGAGGCAGCGTCTCCGCCTCGAACCAGGGATTGCGTCTCAGCCAGGCGGTGTTGCGCCACGACGGGTGCGGCAAGGGCAGGGTATCGGGACCGTAGTCGCGCCAGGCCCGCACCGTCTCGGTCATGTTCGCCTTCGCCCGCCCACCCAGCGCCCAGGCCTGAGCGTAGCCGCCGACCAGCAGGGTCAACTCCACCGTCGGCAGGGCCTCCAGCAGTCGGGGCCGCCACAGTTCCGCGCAGCGCGGCGGGGGCGGATAATCCCCGCCTTTGGGCGCCGTGCCCGGATAGCAGAAGGCCTGGGCCGCCACGCCGATGCGCGGGTCGCCGTAGAAGGTCTCATGATCCACGCCCATCCAGTCGCGCAGCCGATCGCCCGACGGATCGGTGAAAGGCCGCCCGCTCTCGTGCACGCGCCGGCCGGGCGCCTGGCCGCAGATCAGCAGCCGCGTCGCTGGAAAGACCCAGACCACCGGGCGCGGCGCATGGGGCAGCACGCCCGCGCACGCCCGACAGGCGCGGATGTCCTCGAGGACAGCTTGCAGATTCTCCATTGTCCGCTCATCCCCGCGAAGGCGGGGCCCCAGCGCCTTGGACGCCCCGCTCTTGCCGGTTTTCAGCGATGTCGATCCCAAGCGGCCTGCCTCGTGAAAGGACTGGGTCCCCACCTTCGCGGGGATGAGCGGAGGGCTATTCCTCACTCTCATCGTTGATTTGGGCCGGACGGCGGCTCAGGGCCAGGGCCGTTTCCTCATCGGTCGGCAGACGCAGGCGCGTGACGCCGCGGAAATCGTCCGGATCGACGGCCTTGCCCTTCTTGGTGATGGTCAGCCGGCCCTGGCGCATCAGGCCCAGGGCGGTCGCGCGCACCTTGGGCAGCATGCGCTGCCATTGTTCGGGCTGGAGGGCCTTTGCCACCTCGGCGGGCTCTATGCTCTTGCCGTCGCCGAGGGCGGACAGCTTTTCGAAAATTGCGGCTTCGATCGGATCGCTCATGGGGCCTATATGCTGCAGCGCGAGAGCAGAAGTAAGACCCATCCATGGCCAACAAGATCACCGTGACCGAAGGCGAGTTCGCCGGCTGGCAGACCTACGACCACCACGCCACCTTCGACACCGTGGTCGGCCCCTTCTACGGCCGGCCCGATCCGGACGGCTCCATGCGCTGCGCCTTCCGCGCCGAGCCCAAGCACATGAATGCGGGCGGACGCATGCACGGCGGCTGCCTGATGACCTTCGCCGACATCGCCATGTTCCAGATCGCCTATCAGGAGTTGGAGGGCGCTTCGGGCGTGACGGTGCAGCTGGATTCCACCTTCATCGACGGCGCCTATGTCGGGGAGCTGATCGAGGCGACCGGTCAAGTCACCAAGGCCGGCAAGAGCCTGATCTTCGTGCGCGGCCAGATCACCACGGGCGAGAAACTGCTGATGACCTTCTCCGGCGTGATCCGGAAATTCACCCCGAGGTAAGGCCGAAGGCCGGCGCGGCCCGTCGTCTTCCGATTGCCACGATCCACGGCGCGCGACAGGGTAAGATTCACGGAGCTTGCCATGACGATCACCATCACCGCCTTCGAGCATTCGCCCGACCGGGGCCGGGGCCTAGCGCGCGACATGCGGGTCCGCTGGGCGCTCGAGGAGGTCGGCGCGCCCTACGAGGTCCGCCTTCTGTCCTTCGCGGCGATGAAGGAGCCCGCCCACCTCGCGCAGCATCCGTTCGGGCAGATCCCGACCTATGAGGACGGCGACCTCGTCCTCTTCGAATCCGGGGCGATCGTGCTCCATGTCGCGCAGACCCACGCTGGCCTGCTGCCAAAGGACGCCGACGGCCGGGCCCGCGCGATCGCCTGGATGTTCGCCGCCCTGAACACGGTGGAGCCGCCGATCGTGGAGCGCTCCATGGCCGTGCTGTTCGAGCGCGACACGGCCTGGTTCGAGGCGCGCATGCCCATGCTGGACAGCCGAGTCCGAGCCCGGCTCGACGCGCTTTCCAACCGGCTGGGAAACGCGGACTGGCTGGAAGGCGACTTCAGCGCCGCCGACCTGCTGATGGTGTCGGTGCTGCGCCGCCTGGGCGGGTCGGGCCTGCTGGAAGACTATCCGAACCTGTGCGCCTACATCGCCCGCGGCGAGGCCAGGCCCGCCTATCGGCGCGCCTTCGACGACCAGCTGGCGGTCTTCGCCGGCGGCCAGCCGGCGCCGTGATCCCGCCGGGCGCCTAGACTCCCGCCTTCGCCGCCGGGCGCGCCCGGCAGGTCTCCATCCAGCGTGCCAGGTTCTCAAGCTCGGCCGGCGGGCGGTATTTGATCAGCCGGCCGAAATCCAGGCCGACCACGGCGACGATGTCGGCGATGGTGAAACGGTCGGCGATATATTCGCAGTCCGCCAGCCGGCGATCCAGGGTCTTCATGAATTTCTCGGCCCCGCCGCGATTGTATTCGGCGACCTGCGGCTGCGGCGTCTCCAGCACCGCCAGCGCCGGGTGGGTGAAGCGCACCGTCAGCATCATCGGATTGGCCAGATAGATCTCGCAGCGGCGCATCCACATCTCGATGATCGCCTGCTCCTTCGGGTCGCGGCCGAACAGGTTGGGCTCCGGATGCAGGGCTTCCAGGTAGCGGCCGATGGCGATCGATTCGGAAATGCAGGTCCCGTCGTCCAACTCCAGCGCCGGCACGTGCGGCACGCCGACCTTGGCGCGGTATTCGGGCGTGCGATGCTCACCGGCCAGCAGGTCGACTTCGACGATCTCGATGTCCTCGACGCCCTTCTCGGCCATGACCCAGCGGACCCGGCGCGGATTGGGCGCGCGATGGGAGGTGTAGAGCTTCATCGCCGCATCTCCGTTGCTTTTGAAGACGCTACTGCGCGAACACCGCCGCGGGCAAGGCGCCGACGATGGAGGCGCTCATCAGAGTGGCCATGAAGCCGGCGAACAGCGCCTTCCAGATCAGGTTCAGCACCTCTTCGCGCCGCTCGGGCATCAGCACCGACAGGCCCGTCACCGTGATGCCGACAGAGCCGACGTTGGCGAAGCCGCACAGCGCATAGGTCATCAGCATCCGCGTGCGCTCGCTCATCTCCGCCACCGGAATCTTGCCCAGGTCGATGAAGGCCACGAATTCGGTCAGGGTCAGCTTGACCCCCAGCAGCCAGCCCGCCTTGCCAGCCTCCGACGCCTCCACCCCCGTCAGCCACGCCAGCGGCGTGAACAGCACCCCCAGGATGCGTTCCACCGTCAGCGGCTCGCCGAACACGACGAAGCCGCCCAGCATGACGTTGACCAGGGCGACCAGCGCCACAAAGACGATCAGCACCGCCGAGATGTTCAGCACCACCATCAGCCCGTCCGAGGTGCCTTTGGAGATGGCGTCGATGGCGCTGTCGTACTTCAGCGCCGAATCGTAGCTGATCGCCTGCGCCGTCTCTCCCCTTGGCTCCGGCACGATGATCCGGGCCAGCAGCACCCCGGCGGGCGCCGAGACGATGGAGGCCACCAGCACGTGCCCGGCGGCGTTGGGCAGGGTCTGCGACAGGATGGTGGCGTAGGCCACCATGGTCGAGCCGGCGACGGTCGCCAGGCCGACGGTCATCAGCAGGAAGATCTCGGACCGGGTCAGCTTGTCCAGATAGGCCTTGATGACGATCGGGCTCTCGATCGTGCCCAGGAAGATGTTGGCCGCCACCGCCAGGGCCGAGGCGCCGCCCAGCCCCATGGTCCGCTGGAACAGCACGCCGAAGCCCCGGATCAGCCACTTCAGGATCTTCCAGTGCCACAGCAGGGCCGACAGCGCCGAGATCACCAGGATCAGCGGCAGGACGTTGAAGGCGAAGGTGAACAGCGCGCCCTGGTTCTCCACCACATAGGGCTGGTCGCCGCCGCCCAGGTATCCGAACACGAACCGCGTCCCCTGCGCCGTCGCATCGGCCAGGCCGTCGATGGCCCCCGTGACCGCCGCCAACACCCCGCGCGAACCGGGAATGGCGAACAGCGCCAGCACCAGGGCGGCCTGCACCGCCACGGCGCCGATCGCCAGCTTCCACGGAAACCGGGTCCGGTCCTCGGAGATCGCCCAGCAGACGGCGACGATGACGACCAGGCCGAACAGGCTCTGGAGGTTCAGGAGGCTGAACATGAAGGCGATCCCCACGCCGCGCGGCGGCTTGCCTGTCGCTTCAAGGCCAAAGCGACGCGGCTGGCAAGGGCGCCGAAGCCTCAGTCCAGGCGCAAAACCCGGTCCAGGCTGGCCGCGCCGGGCCCACGCGCGATCAGATAGACCAGCGGCCCCGCCCATAGCAGATGGGTTGGCCAGCCGGTCGGTATCACGAACAATTGGATCACCGCCGTCATCAGCAGCAGGCCCAGGGCCGCCGGACGCGTCAGCAGCCCCAGAACCAGCAGGATCGGCAGGATGTGCTCGGCGCAGGTGGCCAGCAGCGCCGCCATGTCCGGCGCCAGGAGCGGAACCCGGTACTCCTCGGCGAACAGATAGCGCGTGGACGGCGACACGGTCAGCAGACCGTCCACCTTGGTCCGCCCCGATAGGAAGAAGGGGACGGCGATCCCTACGCGGAGCAGCAGGGCCAGCGGCCATTCGGGCGTCGCGTCGGTGATGCGCTGGTGGAGGCGGGCGATGGCGGTCATGGCTTCGGACTCTTTTCGGAAGGGGATTGGAACACGCCGAGCGCGATCAGCCCGGCGAAGAGGGCGGGAACGTCCAGGCCGGGCTGGACGGACTGGGCGGCCAACGCGGCGACGCCGAACGCGCGCCCCTTGCGGCAGGCGTCCAGAAAGGCCCATTCGGCCCGGCCCAGTCGGCGCGCGCGGACCTCGGCGTCGGGCCGATGGATCAGCAGCCCCTCGGCCTCTGCGCGCCAGACGATCTGCGCGCCCGCCTCGGGATAGCGATGCGCCAGCCACAACGACGGCGCGGTCCAGTCGAACCAGAACAGCCGCACGGACGGGTGCAGCCGGGCGGGAACGCCGGTAATGGCCAGGCCCAGGGCGCCGGCCTGACCGGCGTTCAGCGTCCGCGCGTCAGGGGCCAGGTGCGCCTCCGTCCAGGCCCGGTCCAACCGAGCGGCCGGCGCCAGATAGACCATGTCCCGCGCCGGCTCGAACCGGGCCAGCCAGTCGGGAAAGCCTGCTCCATAGGCGGCCAGGACGGGATCGTCGCCGGGCTGGTCCTCGACGAACTCGCGCGCGGCGGCGCGGAACCATTCACTCCCCACCATCTGCGACACGGTCGGATAGTTGGCCTCAAGGGCGTCGATGCGGCCCTTGATGGCGGTGTTGCGATAGACGGCCACGGCGCCCAGCGTGCGGTCGTCGGGCGCCAGATGCGGCCACAGGTCGTCGAACCGGCCGTCCAGAGCAGCCTCGAAGGCGGCGTAAAAGGCGGTCATGCGGGGGTCTCCACGGCGGCCAGCGCTTCGGCGGCGCGGGCCTGTTCGGCCAGAAGCTCGAAAAAGGCGGGGACTTCGCCGTCGCGCTCGATCAGCGTCGGCCGGGCGCCGATGCGGTCGACCAGGCGGCGGTGCAGGCGCCAGACGGTCTCGGCGACCGGGGCGTCGTGGCTGTCGATCAGCAGACTCTCGCCCCAGACCAGATCGGGACGGTGCCCCGCCAGATGGATTTCACCGACCAGGTCGCCGGGCACGGCGTCCAGCCACGCCTCGGCCGAAAGGCCCATGTTGGCGGCGCTGACATGGACGTTGTTGACATCCACCAGCAGGCCGCAGCCTGTGCGCCGGGCGATCTCGGCCAGGAAATCGACCTCGTCCCAGTCGTGGCCGGCCATCGGCAGATAGGCGGTCGGATTCTCGATCAGCAGGCGGCGGCCCAGGGCGCCTTGCGCCTCGTCCACATGGGCGCAGACCAGCGTCAGCATCTCGCAGCTTCGCGGGACCGGCAGCAGGTCGGGGTGATAGACGTTCCCGCGCCGCGACCAGGCCAGGTGTTCGGACACCACGAAGGGCTCGAACCGGTCGATCAGGGCGCGGAAACGGGCCAGGTGCGCGCGGTCGGGACGCTCGTCCCCGGCCAGGGACAGGCCCACGCCATGCAGCGACAGCGGCCGGCGTGCGCGGATGCGCTCCAGCCACGCCAGGCGGGGGCCGCCGGCGACCATGTAGTTCTCGGGGTGGACCTCGAACCACAGGCCGTCTTGTGCGCCGACCGCCGGCTGGCTTTCCGCCTCCGCATAGTGCTGGGGCTTCAGACCGAGCCCGGCGGTCGGGGCGACGGACATCAGCGGTTCGCGATCGCCGTCAGCGAGCCATTGCCCTTGGGCGTCTGGATCGAGGTGCAGGTGCCCTTGGCGACCAGCTTCCAGGCGTTGCCCTGATAGTCGCGCACCGAAGTGCCAGCGCAGGTGGTGCCGGGACCGGCGGCGCAGTCGTTCTGGCCGGCCTTGGCCACGCCGTAGCACTTCTCCATTTCGGCCTCGCCGGAAGGATGGTTCTGGGCCGCTGCGGCGTGGGCGCCCAAGGCGAGCACCGCGCCGGCGCCGACCAGGATTTTGGCGGGAGTGTTCATCGGGATCGTCTCCTGTTCGAAGGCCGATCCGGGGCGGAACGGCCTGACAGGAGAGGTTTCGACGCGGGGTCGCCGAAGGTTACGAAAATGAATCCGACGAAATTTCCCGCCGCCGATGTAACCTTTCGTCCTATCGGCGCGAATGCGGGGTGGCGTGGTCGACAGAGAAGCCGAACTCAAGGATCTGATGGTGCGGGGTCTCGACGGCGACCCCGTGGCCTGGCGCGCCCTGCTGACCGAGATGCGCGGCGCCCTGACCCCCTTCTTCAAACGTCGCCTGATCGGCCGCGAGGCCGACGCGGAGGATCTCGTGCAGGACTGCCTGATCGCCATCCACGCCAAGCGCGGGACCTACGACCGGTCCCTGCCCTTCACGGCCTGGGCCTATGCGATCGCGCGCTACAAGCTGATCGATCACCTACGTCGCCACGGCCGACGCCAGCAGGTCCCGCTGGAGGACGCCTCCGTGCTTCTGGCCGAACACACGGTCGAAGACGGCGTGGTCCGCCGCGACCTGAAACGGGTGCTGTCCATCCTGCCGCTGCGCCAACGTCGCCTGATCGAGGATGTCCGCATCGGCGGCTTCAGCCTGGCCGAAGCCGCCGCCCGCAACGGCTTTACCGAGGGGGCGGCCAAGGTCAGCGTCCACCGCTCCATGAAGACGCTGGCCGCCAGCGTGTCCGCCGATGAAGACTGACGACCTGATCGACGCCCTGGCGGCGGGCCTGGAGCCGGCCCGCCCCGCACGGCTTAGCCCGCTTCTGCTGGCAGCCGCCGCCCTCGCGGCCGTTGCGGGCGTCGCGCTGATGCTGGGCGTCCGCCCCGACCTGAGCGAGGCCCTTCGGGCTCCGACGCCCTGGCTCAAGGGGCTTTACACCGCTCTTCTGGCTGGAACCTCGATCTGGCTGACGACGCGCCTGGGGCGTCCGGGCGTCGCGCCGCGCCCGGCCGTCTTCGCCCTTGCGGCCGTCGTCGTGGCGGCGACCGCCTGGGGCGGGATCGAATTGATCATGACGCCGCCGGGACACCGGATCGCCGACTGGCTGGGCCGCACCTGGACCATCTGCGGGCGCAACATCCTGATGGTCTCGGTCATCGTGGCGCCGTTGGTTTTCCTGTCGGCGCGCAAGCTCGCGCCGACCCGGCCGTCGGCGGCCGGCGCCGCCCTGGGCGCAGCGACCGGCGCCATCGCGGCGACGGCCTACGGCCTGCTGCATTGCCCGGAATCGACCGCCGCCTTCGTGGCGACCTGGTACACGCTGGGCGTCGCCGCCGCAGGCCTGATCGGCGCCGCCGTCGGCCGCTACGCCCTGCGTTGGTGACGCATCAGAACTCGCGGCGCACCAGCTTGCCGTAATGGTCCATCAGGCCCAGCGACAGCGCGCCTGGCGTGAAGCGATAGTCGCCCACCTCGCTGACGGGCGTCACCTCGACCGCCGTGCCGGTCAGGAAGCATTCGGAGAAGTCCGACAGCTCTTCCGGCTGGATGTCGCGCACCACGACCTCGATCCCCTTCTCACGGGCGATCTCGATCACGGTCTGGCGGGTGATGCCGTCCAGGATGTGCTCGGCCTTGGGCGTATGCAGCACGCCGTCCTTGACGAAGAAGACGTTGGCGCCGGTCGCCTCGGCGACATAGCCGCGCCAGTCCAGCATCAGGGCGTCTGCGAAGCCGTGCCGCTCCGCCGCGTTCTTGGACATGGTGCAGATCATGTACAGCCCCGCCGCCTTGGCGGTGGACGGCGCCGTCGCCGGGTCGGGCCGGCGCCACTTGGCCCATTCCAGACGCAAGCCGCGCGCCTTGACCTCGGGGTCGAAGTAGCTGGGCCAGTCCCACACGGCGACGGCCAGGTGCACCTTATTGTTCAAGGCCGAGACGCTGGTCTGCTCCGGTCCCAGATAGGCGACGGGGCGGACGTAGCAGTCCGTCAGGCCGTTCTTGGCGCAGGTGTCTTTGCAGATGGCGTCGATCTCGGCGACGCTGTATGGGATTTCGAAATCCAGAAGCTGAGCCGAACGCTTCAGACGCTCGGAGTGCGGCGTCAGCTTGAAGATTTCGCCGCCATACATACGCTCACCCTCGAACACGGACGAGCCGTAATGAAGGGCATGGGTCAAAACGTGCGTTTTCGCTTCCCGCCAGGGCACGAAATCGCCATCTACCCAGATCCATCCGTCGCGATCGTCGAAAGGAACAAAGGCCATTGCAATACGTCTCCCGCGGAACCGAGGGTGTTAGACCCGTCCGAATCGCCGAGGTCAACGCCTTGCGCGGCGAGAATGACGCATGAGCATGACTGAATCGCGCCCTCATGGCCGTTCGGGGCCTGTCGCCGGGCCGGGCGTCGGCCGCCATCTGCTGATCGTGGACGACGACGACCGCATCCGCGAACTGCTGAAGGAATTCCTGTCGCGCGAAGGCTACCGGGTGACCGGCGCCGCCCACGCCGCGGCGGCCAAGCGGCTGGTGGAGCTGATCGAGTTCGACCTGATCGTGCTGGACGTGATGATGCCCGGCGAAAGCGGCTTCGACCTGACCAGTTGGATCCGCTCCAAGGCCGAGACGTCGAAGACGCCGGTGCTGCTGCTGACCGCCAAGGGCGATCCGGAAGATCGGATCGAGGGCCTCTCGCGCGGCGCCGACGACTACATGTCCAAGCCGTTCGAGCCGCGCGAGCTGGTGCTGCGCATCGAGGCCATCTTGCGCCGCACCGGCGGCAAGCCGCTGACGCCGCGCGAGATCAAGCTGGGCGACGCGGTGTTCGACATGGAGCGGCTGGAACTGCTGCGCGACGGCAAGCCCCAGCGGCTGACCGAAGCCGAGGCCCAGTTGCTGAAGACCCTGGCCATCCACGCCCATTCGCCGGTCGAGCGGATGAGCCTGTCGCCCGACACCGCCGACATCACCGGCCGGGCGGTGGATGTGCAGGTCACACGCCTGCGCCGCAAGCTGGAGGCCGACCCCAAGAACCCCCGCTACCTGCAGACCGTGCGCGGCGTCGGCTATATGCTGGCCCCGGACTAGGGACCGGACCATGCGGCTGCTGCCCGCCTATCTGTGGCCGCGCTTCCTGAAGCGGCGCCTGCCCACCTCGCTGTGGGGCCGGTCGCTGCTGATCATCGTCCTGCCAGTGCTGATCATGCAGATGGCGGTGACCTGGGTCTTCTTCGACGCCCACTGGCGGACCGTCACCGCGCGCCTGTCCGAGGGCCTGGCCGGCGACATCGCCTGGGCGGTCCAGAGCTATGAGGATGATCCGTCGCGCGAGAACCTGGACCGCATCGCCGAGCGCGCCGAACGGTCGATGTCCCTGTCCATCGCCCTGCAGGAGGACCGGCTGCTGCCGACGGACCGGAACCGAGGCGCGATCGGCGTGGTCGACCGGGTGCTGGACGAGGCGCTGGAGTCCCGCCTGGACCGGCCCTACTGGTTCGACACCACCCGCTATCCCGCCTATGTCGACATCCAGGTGCAGGAGCCGGAGGGCGTGCTTCGCATCATCGCCCCGCGCGAGCGGGCGGTGGCGACCCAGGCCCACATCTTCGTGCTGTGGCTGGCGGTGGCGACGGTGCTGCTGATGGGCGTGGCCATCCTGTTCATCCGCAACCAGGTCCGCGCCATCGAACGGCTGGCCGACGCGGCCGAGGCCTTCGGGCGCGGCGAGACCGTGCCGCGCTTCAAGCCGCACGGTGCGCGCGAGGTGCGCGCGGCCGCGACCGCCTTCATGGCCATGCGCGACCGCATCCAGCGCCACATCGACCAGCGCACCGCCCTGCTCGCCTCGGTCAGCCACGACCTGCGCACGCCCCTGACCCGGCTGCGGCTGGAACTGGCCCTGGCGCCGCCGTTCAAGCGCCAGGAGGCCATGCGCGGCGATCTGGACGAGATGGAGCACATGATCGACGAATACCTGGCCTTCGCCCGGGGCGAGGCGGGCGAGCCGGCCCAGCCGGTCGATGTCGTCGACATGCTGAAGGCCGCCGCCGCCGACGCCCGCCGCGCGGGCGCCGAGGTGGAGATCGTCGCGCCCGACGGCCTGGTCGCCACCGTCCGTCCGCTGGGCTTCAAGCGCGCCCTGGTGAATCTGGCGGGCAACGCCGCCGCCCATGGCGACCATGTGCGGCTGGCCGCGCGTCCCCTGCCCTCCGGCGGTCTGGAGATCGCTGTGGAGGACGACGGTCCCGGCATTCCCGAGGAGATGCACGAGGAGGCCTTCCGTCCGTTCTCGCGGCTGGACGAATCGCGCAACCAGAACCGCAAGGGCGTCGGCCTGGGCCTGGCCATCGCACGGGACGTGGCGCGCGGCCACGGCGGCGACATCGCGCTGGAGCGCAGCGGCCTGGGGGGGCTGAAGGCGACAATTCGTCTCCCCACCCCCGCTTCGACCGCCCTCGCCCCTAGCGAAACGGCGTCGAAATGCGCATCTTCCGATCCGACAGGGATGGAGGAACGATGATGCGTAGAATGACTTTCCTTGCCCCGCTCGCGGCCGTGGTCGCGATTTCCGCCTCGGCCCAGGCCCACGCCCAGCCGAGGGTCGACATCACCGTCGGCCCGCGACTGGAGGAGCAGGTGGACAAGCTCGGCGTGCCCGAGGTGAACCAGCAGATCGCCAAGCTGCAGGCCCGCATCGAGACCGCCCTGGCCGCCCGCTATCCGGGCGCGACGGCGGAACTGGTGTTGACGGACCTCAAGCCGAACCGACCGACGCGCGAGCAGTTGCTGAAGACGCCCGGCCTCGATCCGCTCCGCAGCGTGTCGATCGGCGGCGCCGCGATCGAGGGCCAGATCGTCACCGCCGAGGGCGAACGCCGCCCGGTGACCTTCTCCTACTACACCAGCAACCTGCGCGACGTTTACGGCTACAGCGTGTGGTGGGACGCCGACCGCGCCTTCGAGCGTTTCGCCGACCGCATCGAGACCGGCCGCTACTGAGGCCGTTCAGGCGCCCATGTCCCGGTTGCGGCGCACGGCCGCCGCAACCGTCTCCTCCAGCATCCGGGTCAACCGCCCGTCGCGGGCCATGGCGTTCAGGCCCGCGCGGGTCGAGCCGCCGGGCGAGGCGATGCGGTCGATCAAGGCGTCCAGCGGATCGTCGCCCATGACTTCGGCGGCCGACCTCAACGTCGCGCGCGCCAGCGTCTCCGCCGTCCCAGCGTCCAGGCCCGACGCCTCTCCCGCCCGCGCCAGGGCCTCGGTGAAGGCATAGACATAGGCCGCGCCCGAGCCGGCGACGGCGGTGGCGGCGTCCATCAGCGCCTCGTCGGCAAGATCGACGGTCTCGGCCATCGGCTCGAACAGCGCCCGGCCGAGAGCCCGCGCCTCGTCGTCGGCGGACCAGACCGACGCCACGCCCCGGCCGCGCGCCACGCCGGTGGTCGGCATCACCCGCACGATGGGCCAGCCGCCGATTCCTTCCGCCAGCGTCGGCGCCGTCACCCCCGCCATCACCGACAGGATCACGGCCTGGTCGCCCAGATAGGGCGGCAGCGGCGTCACGGCTTCGCGCCACTTGGCCGGCTTGACCGCCAGCACCACGGCCCGCGCCGTCTTCAGCGCCTCGAGATCCGGATTGATCCGCGCGCCGCGCGCCCGCGCCGCCTCAGCGGCCGGCTTCTCGGACGGCGTCAGCACGATCAGGTCGGACGGCGCGACCGCCCCGGTCAGCAGCCAGCCCTCCAGGATAGCCGAGCCCAGTCGGCCGCAGCCCAGAAGGACAATGGGACCGGAGACCGCCATCAGGCGGTGCCGACGGTCTCGAACAGGCAGGCGTCGATCGCCTCCTGCGGCTTCTTGTTCCCGCGCACCATGAAGTCGAAGGCGGGGAAATAGCGGTCGGCCGCCTCGATCGCGGCGTCGATCATCGACGCGGCCTGGGCCAGGGTCGGGCGCTCGCCCAGCGGCAGGGCCAGGGCGTGGCGGAAGACGATCTCGCCATCCTCGGGCCAGACCTCGAAATGACCCATCCAGGTGCGCTGGTTGACCAGGCTGACCAACTCATAGGCGGCCGTGCGGCGGCTCTTGGTCGCGCGCAGGTCCAGGGCGCAGCACAGTTGCAGGCAGTCCCCCTCCGGCTTCCAGGCGAACCACAGTTCGTAGTCCTTCCAGTCGCCGGCCAGAGAGAAGGCCAGGTCGCCCTCGTCGGTGCGGTCGAACGGCAGGTTTTCGGCCGTCAGAACGTGCTCGACCACGTCCAGCGGGTCGAAGGGCACGTCCGTTTCCTCGGGCCGGGCGATGTCCATCAGGCGTCTCGATCTGGGCTGCGTCCGCGCGAGTCGCGGGCGTTAAGAAGACGGTAAGGGTGTTCGCAGATTCGGCTCAACCGCCTGCGTCCTCTTGGGGATTTCCACCTGTGGACGTTCCCTTGCGAGGCTTGCTCGAAGCCGGCTTGGCGGTCGTCTTCAGCGCCGCGATCTCGGCGCGCAGGGCCGCGATCTCGTCCTTCAGGGCGTCGAATTCGTCGCGGCGCACCAGGTCCATCTCGGCGACCAGGCGGTCGGTCTGAGCGCGCCAAGCGGCCTTGGCCTCGTCTCCCGCAGCCTGGGCCAACCCCATCGCGCCGGTCGTCAGCTTGGCGAACTCGTCCAGGATGGGATTGCGGGTCTGCATGGCGGGCTCCGACTCAAACGTCGTTAACGAAGGCTCACCCGATAGGGTAAACGAAACCTTTCCTTCGACTGCTTCGGCGGCGCCATCAAGGCGTCGTGTTCGCGCTTCACACGCGACGCACGCGGCGACGCTTGCTAAAGCGGTCGCGAACCGACGAGGAACCCGCCTTGCCCTTTCCCGAATTCGACCCGGTCCTGATCCACCTGGGCCCGCTGCCTATCCGCTGGTACGCCCTGGCCTATGTCGCTGGCATCGTCCTGGGCTGGTGGTGCGCCGCGCGCCTGATCAAGACCCCGCGCGTCTGGGCGCCCGGCCGCCCGCCCCTCACCTCGCCGCAACTGGACGACCTGGTGCTGTGGATCACGCTGGGCATCATCCTGGGCGGGCGGCTGGGCTACGCCCTGTTTTACAAGCCGGCGATGTATGTCCAGCTGTTCACCGGCCCCAGCCTGGCGGACCGGTTCGAGCTGTTCCAGCTGTGGACCGGCGGCATGAGCTTCCACGGCGGCTTCCTGGGCGTGGCCCTGGCGCTGGTGCTGTATGCACGCGCCAAGTCGGTCGACATGCTGCGCCTGGGCGACCTGGTCGCGCCGGTCGTGCCGATCGGCCTGTTCTTCGGCCGCCTGGCCAATTTCATCAACGGCGAACTGTGGGGCCGGGAGACGACGGTTCCCTGGGCCATCCGCTTCTGCAACGCCCGCATCGAGCAGATGTACGGCTTCTGCCCCGCCGGAAACGCGCCGCGCCATCCCAGCCAGTTGTATGAGGCGGGCCTGGAAGGCGTGATCCTGTTTTCCCTGCTGGCCCTGGCCATCTGGAAGGGCCGCCTGCTGGCCAAGCCCGGCTATGTCACCGGCCTGTTCCTGGTCGGCTACGGCGTCTGCCGCGCCCTGCTGGAGAATGTGCGCGAGCCCGACATCGGCATGCCGGACTTCCCGCTGGGGCTGACCATGGGGATGATGCTGTCCATCCCGATGATCCTGGTCGGCGGCTGGCTGGTGTGGCGGGCCTGGAGCCGGCCTCCCGTCGCGGCCGTCTCGTCCGAGGCATGAGTCTGAAGGCCCGCCTGGCGCGGGAGATCGCCCTCGGCGGCCCGATGACGGTGGCCGACTACGTCATTCGCTGCCTGCACGATCCCCAGGACGGCTACTACGCGACGCGGCCAGCGTTGGGCGAGACGGGCGACTTCATCACCGCGCCGCTGGTCAGCCAGATGTTCGGCGAACTGATCGGCCTGTGGGCCATCGAGACCTGGAACCGCCTGGGCGCGCCCGAGCGCTTCCGCCTGGTTGAGGTCGGCCCCGGCGACGGCACGCTGATGGGCGACCTGCTGCGCGCCGCCCGCCTGTCGCCCGGCTTCCTGGAAGCCTGCGACCTGGTGCTGATCGAGCCCAGCGCGCCGCTGCGCGAGGTCCAGGCCCGTGCCCTGGCCAACGCCGACCTGTCGCCCCGCTGGGTGCGCGGCCTGGACCAGCTGGAGACCGACGCCCCGGTCATCCTGGTCGCCAACGAGGTGCTGGACTGCATGCCCGCCCGCCAGTTCGTGCGCACCGACGACGGCTGGGCCGAGCGCAAGGTCGGCGTCACTGACGATGGCGACCTGGTCCTGGGCCTGACCGCCATCACCGCCCCCTTCGACAAGCCCGCCTTCGAGGTCGAGCCCGGGCAGGTGATCGAGATTTCCGAACAGCAGGCCGCCTTCGGCCGCGACCTGGGGGGTCTGGTCCGCCAAGCCTCGGGCGTCGCCCTGCTGATCGACTACGGCCGCGCGCGGGCGGAGACCGGCGACACGCTTCAGGCGCTGCACCGGCACCGCAAGGTCGATCCGCTGCAGGCGCCGGGCCAGGCCGACCTGACCCAGTGGGCCGATTTCCCGCGTGTGCTGGAAGCCGCTGTCCGCGCCGGCGCCGACGTCACCGGCTGCCTGGGCCAGGGCGAGTTTCTGGGCCGCCTCGGGATCGAAGCGCGCGCCCAGGCCTTGAAGACGGGACGGCCCGACGCCGCCCCGGTGATCGACCGCCAGTTGAACCGCCTGACCGCCGAGGACCAGATGGGAACCCTGTTCAAGGCCGCCGCGATCTTCTCGCCCCGTTCGCTGGTCGCGCCCGGCTGGGACGACGCATGACCGCGCCCGAGCCCATCACCCATCCCCTGCTGGCGGCGGCGGGCGTGTCGCACGGCTTCTTCACCCGCGCCGGCGGCGTCTCGACCGGGATCTACGAAGGGCTGAACGCCGGCGTCGGCTCCAGCGACGATCCCGCCGCCGTGGCCGAGAACCGGCGCCGCGCGGCCCAGGTCTTCGGCGCCGACATTGATCGCCTGAACGGCTGCTACCAGATCCATTCCGCCGTCGCCCGCGTCGCCGACGGCCCCTGGAACGGCGATCGGCCCGAGGGCGACGCCGTGGTCACGGCGACGCCGGAGGTGCTCTGCTCGGTCCTGACGGCCGACTGCGCCCCGGTGCTGCTGGCCGACCCGGAGGCGCAGGTGGTCGCCGCCGTCCACGCCGGCTGGAAGGGGGCGCTGGGCGGCGTCGTCCACTCCGCCGTGACGGCGATGGAGGCCCTGGGCGCGTCCCCCGCCCGCACCCTGGCCGTCGTCGGCCCCTGTATCGCCCAGGACAGCTACGAGGTGGGCGCCGACTTCGAGGCGCGCTTCACCCATCACGACCCCGGCAGCGGCCGCTTCTTCCGGCCGGGCGCCGCGCCGGACAAGCGCCATTTCGACCTGCCCGGCTTCGTCCTGTGGCGACTGCAGCAGGCGGGCGTCCAGCAGGCGGTGTGGACCGGCCACGACACCTGCGCCGACGAAACACGCTTCTACTCCAACCGCCGCGCCTTCCAGCGCGGCGAACCGGACTTCGGCCGACTGATCTCGGTGATCGGGCTGTAGCGCCGCAAACTCTCCCTCCCCCCGCGGGGGAGGGTGGTCGCGCAGCGATCGGGTGGGGAGGGCCAGGCAAATCATCCCGGGCTTTTGGAAAGCGCCATCGAGGCGCATCCCCTTGCCGCCCCCATCCGGGGAGGGAGACATGGCGGCGTCAGCCCGCCTCGGCCAGCTCCGGCACGCGAATGGTTTCGCGCCAGGCCTGCGGGTTGGCCAGCAGGGCGCGGACCAGCCTGTTGTTCAGGGCGTGCCCGGCCTTGTAGCCCTCGTAGCGGCCCAGCAGCGGCGCGCCCAGGACGTACAGGTCGCCGATGGCGTCCAGCGCCTTGTGACGCACGAACTCCCGCTCCATGCGAAGGCCGCCGGGGTTCAGGATCTCGTCGCCGTCGATGACCACGGCGTTCTCCAGCGAGCCGCCGCGCGCCAGGCCGGCTTGGCGCAGCGCCTCCACCTCATGGGCGAAGCCGAAGGTGCGGGCGGCCATGATCTCCTTGCGGAAGGTCGGCTCGTCCACGGCGAAATCGATGACCTGGGCGCCGATGACGGCGGTCGGGAAGTCGATCTCCATCCGCATCTCGTAGCGGTCGCACGGGCGCAGGGCGGCGTGCTTGTCGCCGTCCTCGACGTGGATCGGCTCCAGGATCTCGATGTAGCGCAGCGGGGCCGGCTGGCGGCGGAAGCCGGCGCGGTCCAGCAGTTGCACGAACTCCAGCGCCGAACCGTCCAGGATCGGCAGTTCCGGCCCATCCACCTCGACCACGGCGTTGGTCACGCCCAGGGCGGCGAAGGCCGACATCAGATGCTCGATCGTCGACAGGCGCACATCGTCGGCGTTGGCGATCATGGTGTTCAGGCGCGCGTCGACGACCGCCTCGCCCGAGACGGGGATGCGATTGTCGCGGTCGGTCACGTCGGTCCGCACGAAGACGATGCCCGCGCCCGAAGGCGCCGGACGGACGGCCAGCCGCACGCGACGGCCGGTGTGCACGCCCACGCCCGCGATGATCGCGGGGGCGAAGATGGTGCGTTCGTGATGGTCCTGGATGACCGGCAAACTCAGACTCTCTCATGCTCGCGGCCGCGTCTGTCGCGCGGATTTCGCGTTAACGCTGCTCTAGCCGCCCGGCCGCAAGCGAGAAATGAAAGTCGGGTTTCGGATTGTTTCGGGAGGCGGAGGCTTAGGGCTCAGGGAGCCCGCCGGCTGGATCGCAAAGGAAAAGGGCGGCCCCGCAGGACCGCCCTCCTAATTCCAAGCTCTATTCCCTAGTTCGCCAGTCGCCGAAGAAAGGACGGGATCTCGAGATCGTCATCCTCGGCCTGCCCCATCTCCGGCTCGGCCTGCTGGGTCGAGCGGAGTTGCTGGGTCGTGCGGTTGGAATAGGTCGGCTCCGGCGCGGCCTGCGGCTGGGTGCGGCGGCCGCGGCCGAACAGGCTCCAGCCGCTCTTGCGATGGTCGCGGTCGTCGTAGTCGTCCTCGACCTGCGGTTCCGGCTGGGGCTGCGGCGCGGGGCGGCGCTGCTCGGCGTAGAGGTCGCCCTGGGGCGCCGAGGCGGCCGGGGCGCGGGTCTCGTACTCCTCGACCCACGGGTCGACGATCGGCTCCAGCGCACGCTCGGGCTGGCGCTCCTCGGCCACGCGGATCACGGGCTCCGGACGGGGCTCGGGCTCGCGCGGGGCCTGGAAGGTCGGCGTCACCGGGGCGGGCTCGACGCGCGGCTCGGGCG
>JAEWDF010000080.1 GCA_023390245.1 Pseudomonadota bacterium | reverse complement strand
TGGCCAAGCCGACCGCCGACGGCGTGCGCGAGCCGCTCAACCGCCGCGCCACCATCGACATCAACTTCTAAAACCCGAAATCCCCGGTCCGGACTTCATCCGGATCGGGGAAATCCGGAAGGGAAGCGATGGAGTCTCGAACCGTCGGCCGCCTGGGCGGGCGACGGTTCTTGCCTTTCAGGGTTGTGTGAAATGTGTCCGTACTGCAACGGCATTCGTTGCATCTGTTCGATTCAGGGTTGATCGACCCGGCTAGGGAAGGGCAGAAATGATCCATGAGTTGGCGTCTTCGTCCGATCCGGTCATCGGCCAGAGGCCGGCAGTGCAAGCCAAAGCCTGACTTTTGCCGGACTCCGGGAGGAATCGACGCATGACTGACCTGCGACCGTCGCGCGCGACGCCGGCCCGTCACCGCCGGGGGCATGGACGGCGCGGTCCGGCGCGTTCCCCCGCAACCTATGGGCGTGCGGCCCAGCCGCTTTCCCCGATCGACGTGGCCTCGCCGACGCTCTTCGCCGGCCAAGAGCGTTTGCAGGGACGCCGATTCCTCATCGTCACCGCACCCTTCGGCCCTTTCGGCCGCGTTCTGGCGGAGGTGCTGGAAGCCCGCGGAGCCGAAGTGCGCCGCATGATCTTCAACGCGGCCGATGTCGTCGACTGGCGGCGCGGAGGCGGGATCGCCTTTCAGGACGAGGTCGGAGCATGGCCGGGAAGAGTGCGCGACCTCGCCCTCGACTTCACCGACTTCGTGGTCTTCGGCGAAGGCGGGCCATATAATCGGGCGGTCCTCAACCAGGCCGAAGACCTGGCCGCCAACGTCTGGGTCCTGGAGAACGGCTATTTCCGGCCGGACTGGGTGACGGTGGAGCGCAACGGGGTCAACGCCTCCAGCCGCCTGGCGCGCTTCCGGGAAGCCTACGCCGCGCCGGCGCCGGCGGTGAGCCCGACGCGGCGAGCCGGACGCATCCTGCCGCACCATGTCGTGCACATCAGCGGCTATCACCTGATCCAGATTCTGGGCGCGGGCCTGTTCCCGCGCTATCACAATCACTACACCCAGCCGGCCTGGCGCCAGTGCCTGGGGCACATCCGCCGCTACATCGGCCTGGCCTTCCGACCACCGCGCCAGTGCGACCACGAGCGGCTCGCGGCGCGGGGCCCCTTCTTCATCGCCTGCCTGCAACGCGAGGGCGACGCCCAGCTGCTGCGCTACTCCCGCTATGCCGACAACACCGCCTTCCTGGCCGAAGTGATGCGCAGCTTCGCCCGGAGCGCGCCGGAAGGGGCGCGTCTCGTGATCAAGAACCATCCGCTCGATCCCGGCCTCGTGGACCTGCCGGCGGTGACCCGGCGGCTGGCGGCCGACTTCGGCCTGATGGAGCGCGTCGACTTCATCGACGGCGGCAACCTGGCCCAGCTCTGCCGCGCCTCGCGCGGCATGGTCGTGAACAATTCCAGCGCCGCCCTGTCCGCCCTTGGGTTCCGCACCCCGGTCAAGGTCCTGGGGGACGCCTTCTTCGATTTCGAGGGGCTGACGGACCAGAAGCCGCTGGACGCGTTCTGGGCGTCGCCGGAAGCGCCCGACGCGGACCTGTTCGCGCGTTTCCGCGCGCATGTGATCGCCCAGGCCCAGGTCAACGGCAACTATCACGAACCGCGCGCGCTGCGTCCCACCGCTCAGGGCGTCGCCGACATGTTCGAGCGCGTCGCGGACTAAAATCGACCCGAGTACGGTCCGTGAGGTGTGGCGCCGGCGCCACCCTCCGGGCGTTGTCACACCGCTGTCATCCAACTGTCTTCCGAGGTTCCGACTGAAGGCCTAGAGGGGGCGCGATTTTGTCGCGCGGCTTCTCTGCATAAGGCCGCACGCCTTTACTAGGGGATATCCAGATGAAGTTCCGCAACCTGGTCTACGGCGCCTCCGCCGCGGCCCTCATGATGTCGGCGTCCAGTGCCGTCTTCGCCCAAGAAACCACTGGCGGCGTCCGTGGCCGGATCATGGATGAAGCAGGCGTCGGCGTTCCCGGCACGGTGACGATCGTACACGAGCCGACCGGCACCAGGGTCACCGCGGTTTCGGACGCGACTGGCTTCTACAGCGCCCGCGGCCTGCGCGCCGGGGGGCCTTATATGGTGACCGTCGTTAGCGCCGCCGGGGAGGGCGGTGTGTCCCTGAACAGCATCGGCGTGGGCGATCCGGTCAACGCCGACGTCATCGTCCGGTCCGACGCGACCGAAGTGGCGGCCATCACCGTGACGGGCCAACGGTTCCAGAACGAGTTCGGCTATGGCTCCAATTCCAACTACGGCGCCGCCGATATCGCGGCCTCTGCCTCGATCAGCCGTGACCCTAAGGATATCGCGCGCCTCGATCCCTTCGTCTCGATCGATCCCTCGAACGAAGACGCGCTGAGCTTCGCGGGCACCAACACCCGCCTCAACCAGTTCACCGTCGACGGGATCCGCCAGAACGACGAGTTCGGCCTGAACGGCAACGGCTACCCGACCCAGCGGTCGCCGATCTCGCTCGATGCGATCCAGGCCCTCAACGTCTCGGTCGCGCCGTTCAGCGTGATCAACAACGGATTTGTCGGCGGCTCTATCAACGCCGTCACCAAGTCGGGCACCAACACCTTCAGCGGTTCGCTTTTCTATGAGAAGTCGGACGACAGCATGCTGGGCGACCGCTACTACGGCTATGGTCCGCTCGGCGGCGGCTATCGCGCCCGCCAGGACTATAACCGAGTCTTCGACGAAAAGACCTGGGGCGCGACCCTGGGCGGCCCGATCATCAAGGACACCCTGTTCTTCTTCGCGTCCTACGAAAAATTCGAATCGCAGTTCTCGCTGAACGAAGGTCCGGTTGACGCCGGTTTCGCGAATCCGATCCCGCGAATCACCTCCGACGCCGTGGAGGCCTTCCGGGCCGCCGCCCAGAGCCGCTACGGCTATGATCCGGGTTCGTTCGTGAGCGTGGCGCCGCCCGTCGAGGATGAAAAATACCTCGCCAAGATCGACTGGAACATCAACGAGAACCATCGCCTGGCCGTCACCTACCAGGAGACACGAGGCACGTCTTTCAATGGGTCGACGTCGTCGGCCTTCATCAACGGCGGTTCGACCAGCCAGCCGCGCCTGGCCCTTGAATCGAGCCAATACCTCAAGGACGAGCGGCTGACGACGTGGAACGCACAGCTGAATTCGCAGTGGACCGACGCCTTCTCCACCGAACTCCGGGTCGGCTATAAGGAGACGGAAACCACCCAATTGCCGGTTGGCGGGCTGTCTGTCGGCCAGGTCACCGTGGGCGTCGCCGACCTTCCCGGCGTCGAAGCGGGCTCGGGCAATCCGCAAATCCAGTTCGGCGCGGACAACTTCCGTCACGACAACTACCTCTACAGCGAAGTCTCGAACGTAGAGCTGATCGGCCGTTACAGCTGGGGCGCGCACGATTTCATGGGCGGCCTGCGCTTGGAGCAGCGCGACTTCACCAACGTCTTCGTGTCGCAGTCGCTTGGGCAATGGACCTTCGCCAGCTACAACGACTTCCTCAACGGCAACGCCTCGGGGCTCGTTATCCGCGGCGCCGTCGATCCGAACGGCGGCACGGTTCCCGCAACCTTCGGCACGGCCCGTTCCGGCGCGGTCGAGTTCGGCTATAATGCGAATTCGCTGTACGCCGAGGACACCTGGCAGGTCACCGACACCCTGCGGGTCAACTACGGTCTGCGCTACGATTGGTTCGGCATGGACGATCGTCCGGTGCTGAACACCAACTTCGCCGCCCGGAACGGGTTCGACAACACCGCCAACCTGGACGGCCGTGATCTGCTGATGCCGCGCCTTGGCTTCAACTGGACGCCGGAACAGTGGTCGATCTCGGGCGGCATCGGTCGGTTCTCGGCTATCGGCACCAACGTCCAGATCGGCAACCCCTTCGGCAACGACGGCGCCCGCATCACCAACGCGGTTTGCTCGGGTGCAATCACCGGCGTAACCGACCTGACCCAGGTTCCGGCCAGCGGAAACTGCAGCTTCACGCCCGGTCAGGGCAGCGTGGTGGCCCTGGATCCCGACTTCAAGATCCCGAGCGCCTGGAAGTATAACCTGTCGGTCGGCCGTGATTTCACTCTGCCGTTCATCGAGGACTTCCGCCTGCAGGCGGACGTCATCCACAACGAGTTTGAAAACGCCCTCTACTACACCGACCTGCTGGCAACGGTTGTCGGGACGGCCCCAGACGGCCGTCCGGTCTATTCGCACCCCGCCGGTCCGGTGGTCTTCGATCTGATGCTGACCAATCTGAAGGGCGGCGGCTCATCGACGTCGAGCGCCATCACGGCGCAGAAGACTTGGCGCGAAGGCATGCTGGAAGGGCTGGATGTGCGCGCCAGCTACACCTACACGGAAGCCGAGGACGGCAATCCGATGACGAGCTCGCAGCCGGACTCCTCCTATGTCCGGTTCGCCTCGTCCGATCACAACCACCCGCAATTGGCGACCTCGGACTACGAGATTCGCCACAAGTTCGCGATCAACGCGAACTACACGCGGGCGTTCTTCGGCGACAACGAGACCTCGATCAACGTGTTCGCCCAGCGCCGCTCGGGCCTGCCGTTCTCGTATGTCTATCACAGCAGCCGGACGGGCAACTACGACAACGACTTCGGCAACGCGGTGCCGCAGTCCTACTCGGGCGCCTTGGGAACCTCGAACCAGTTGTTCTACGTCCCGGAAACCGACAGCAACGGCGTCGTGACCGCCACCAGCGACTCGCGCATCACCTATGCTTCGGGCTTCGACCTGAATGCGTTCAATGCCTTCCTGAACAACACCGGCCTGATCAAGTATTCGGGCTCCATCGCGCCGCGCAACGGTTTCCGCACTGGATCGGTCACCACGGTCGATCTGCGACTGTCTCAGGAAATCCCGGTCCCGATGCTGCCGACTGGCAAGCTGAAGTTGTACATGGACGTGGAGAACTTCGGAAACCTGCTGAACGAGAAGTGGGGCGTGATCGAGCAGTATCCCTTCTACAAGGGTGTTGGCACCGTCGTCCTCAACTGCCAAACGGCGGGCGTGGCGTCCTCGTGCGCCGCTCCGGGCGCGGTGTATGAATATTCGCAGTTGCAGAACGCTGGCGCGACCGGTGATCTGGCGGGCGAAGCGCGTCGTCCGAACGCCCAACTGCCGGCTTCCACGTGGCAGATCAAGGTGGGGGCTCGCATCTCCTTCTAAGATAGGCGATCGGCGTGATCGGAAGGGGCGGTCCGGCGACGGGCCGCCCTTTCTTTTTCCGGGGCAGGTCGCGCGTTGCGTTGTTTGAAGCTGGTCCGGCCAGGCGGCGCGCATTGAAGTCCGGGCCGCCTGGGGCCATATGGCGCGCCTTACGCGTTTCGCCCTTCATGAGGACGCCCGCATGACCGCGCCCATCCCCGCCGAATGGTCTCCGCACCGCGCCCTGTGGGTCGGCTGGCCCAGCCATGGCGAGCTTTGGGAGGACAACCTCGAACCCGCCCAGGCCGAGGTCGAGGCGCTGGTGCGCGCCCTGGCCGGGCCGGGACGCGAGCAGGTGCGGCTGATGGTCGGCAACGAGGCGGCGCTGGCCGACGCGCAGGCGCGCTTCGACGGCGTCGCCGGCGTGACGGTCGTTCCCGGCCGCTTTGGCGACATCTGGCTGCGCGACACCGGCCCGATCTTCGGCGAAGGATCGCGCATGGCCCAGGCTTTCCGCTTCAACGGCTGGGGCGGGAAATACGACCTGCCGCACGATGACGAGGTCGCCGGCCAGATCGGCCAGGCGTCGGGCGTGCCGCTGACCCGCCACGCGGTGGTGATGGAGGGCGGCGCCCTGGATCATGACGGTGCCGGGACCGTGCTCACGACGCGCCAGTGCCTGCTGAACCCGAACCGCAATCCCGGATGGACGCAAGAGGCCGCCGAGGCGGCGCTGATCGAGGCCGTCGGCGCGAAGACAGTCGTCTGGCTGGGCGACGGCCTGCTGAACGACCACACCGACGGCCACGTCGACAACCTGGCCCGTTTCGTCGCGCCAGGCGTGGTCGCCTGCCCGGTGGCGTGGGGGACCAAGGACCCCAACGCCGACGTCTATGACGAGACGGCGCGCCTGCTGGCGGCGGCGACGGATGCGAACGGCAAGGCCCTGCGCGTGTTGCGCGTGCCGTCGCCTGGCCTGGTGCTGGACGAGGATGAACGCCCCGTTCCCGCCAGCCACATGAACTTCCTGATCGCCAACGGCGCGGTGATCGTGCCGACCTATGGCGACGAGACGGCCGCGCGCCTCGCCTGCGAGGCGTTGGCCACGGTGTTCTCTGATCGAGAGATCATTCCGCTGCCGTCGCTAGCCATCCTGTCCGGCGGCGGATCGTTTCACTGCATCTCCCAACAGGAGCCCGCCTGATGCCCCGCACCATCACCGTCGCCGGCCTCCAGACCTCCTATGGCGAGGACATGCAGGCCAATATCGACAAGACCATCGACCTGATCCGTCAGGCCGCGTCCAAGGGCGCGCAGGTGATCCTGCCGTCGGAGCTGTTCCAGGGACCGTACTTCTGCGTCAGCCAGGAGGAGCACTGGTTCGGACACGCCTATGAATGGCGTGAGCATCCGTGCGTGACGCAGCTGGCGCCGGTGGCGAAAGAACTGGGCGTCGCCATCCCCGTGTCGATCTTCGAGCGCGAGGGGCCGCAGTACTACAACTCGCTGGTCATGCTGGACGCGGACGGCGAGGCGCTGGGCGTCTATCGCAAGAGCCACATCCCCGACGGCCCCGGCTATCAGGAGAAGTATTATTTCCGGCCCGGCGACACCGGCTTCAAGGTGTGGAAGACGCGCTTCGGCCGCGTCGGCGTCGGCATCTGCTGGGACCAGTGGTACCCCGAGACGGCGCGGGCGATGATGCTGCAGGGGGCCGAGGTGCTGATGTACCCCACCGCCATCGGCACCGAGCCGCACGACGACACGCTGGACACGGCCGAGCCGTGGCGGCGCGCCATGCAGGGCCATGCGGTGTCGAACGTGGTGCCGGTGGTCGGCGCCAACCGCATCGGCCATGAACAGGTGACCGAGGCGGGCCAGACCTTCTATGGCCATTCCTTCATCGCCAACCATCGCGGCGATCTGGTCGAGAGCCTGGGCAAGGGCGAGGAAGGCGTGCTGGTGCACGAGTTCGATCTGGACTTCCTGGACCGCCACCGCGCCGCCTGGGGCTTCTTCCGCGACCGGCGGACGGATCTGTACGGATCGCTGACGAGACTGGAATAAACATCCCGCTCATCCCCGCGAAAGCGGGGCCCCAGCGCTTTGGGCGCTCAAATGTGAACCATCATCCATCGCGCTGATCCCGTGCACGATGGCGTAAAAGGAACTGGGTCCCCGCTTTCGCGGGGATGAGCGGAATTCTATAGGCGCATTCGCTCCACCGCCGCGACCAGGCGGTCCAGGTCGGCGGGCGTGGACAGGCGGTGGTCGCCGCCCTCGATCAGGTCCAGGCGCACGTCGCCGCCGTTCAGGCGCTCCAGCAGGTCGATCTGATGGCGCCACGGCACCACGTCGTCGGCGCGGCCCTGCAGGACGTGGACAGGTGCCGAGAGGGCGATCACGCCGTCCAGCAGCAGCCACTGGCGCGCCTCTTCGAACATGGCGCGGGTCAGGACGTATTCGCCGAGCCCTTCTTCCACGATCAGGGTCTCGCCCTCGCGCAGGATGGCCTGGCGCTCGTGGTCGGCCAGGCCGGGCCACATCAGCCGTTCGGTGAAGTCCTGGGCCGGATTGACCAGGACCAGCCCCTTGATCCGCTCCGGCCGGGCTGCGGCGGCCAGCAGCGACACCCAGCCGCCCATCGACGAACCCACCGGGATCACCGGCCCTTCCAGGCTGTCGATCAGGGCGATCGCGTCCTCGCGCCAGCGGCCGATCGTCGCCTGTCGCCAGTCGCCGGACGATCGGCCATGGGCGAAATGGTCGTAACGGACATAGGACCAGCCGCGGTCGCGCGCGGCGGCGTCCAGCGCCAGGGCCTTGGTCCCCTCCATGTCGGAGCGGAAGCCGCCGACCCAGACGACGGTCGGGCCGTCGCCGTCCACGCGCTGGAACGCCAGGGTCTCGCCGTCGGGTCGGGTCAGGTGCTGCATCATGCGGGGCCTTCTGCGTCGGATGGCCGTCTGATAACAAGGCCGCCCGAAAGTTCGAAGGTCTGACGGTGTCGTCCAGCAAGGTCCTCTTCATCTCGCCCAACCGGATCGGCGACAGCGTGATGGCCTCGGGCGTCGTGCGCGAGATCCTGCGCCAGAAGCCGGACGCGCGGATCACCGTGGTCGCGGGCGGGCCGCCGGCGCCCTTCTTCCGGTCCGCGCCGGGGGTGGAGCGGGTCATTTCCATCGACAAGGACCGGTTCAAGCTGCACTGGCCGAAGCTGTGGGCCAAGGTCGTCGGGCGGCGCTGGGACCTGGTGGTCGATACGCGCGGCTCGCTGGTGTCGCGCCTGATCCCGTCGCGGGACCTCAGGGTCTATACGCGCGCGCTGCGGGGCGAGGGGCCGCAGGTGGAGATGATCACCCGCGTGATGCGCGCGCCCGAGGTGCTGGAGCCCGAGCTGTTCGTCGACGACCAGGCGCGCCGCGCGGCGGACGCCGTGATCGATCCCCAGCTGGAGGGCGGGACCGGGCCGGGACCGATCCTGGCGCTGGCCCCCATTGCGGTGCAGCCCGGCAAGAGCTGGCCGGCGGAGCGCTGGGGCCGGCTGGTCGAACTGCTGAAGACGGAGCCGCGCTTTTCCGGCTGGCGCTTCATGCTGATCGGCGGGCCGGGCGACCATGCGCCGGCGGCGCCGGCGCTGGCGGCCGCCGGACCGGCGGGGATCGACGCCGTGGGCAAGGGCGACATCCTGGCGTCGGCGGCGATGATCGGCCGGGCGGACCTGTTCGTCGGCAACGATTCGGGGCTGATGCATGTGTCGGCGGCGTCGGGCGTGCCGACCCTGGGCCTGTTCGGGCCGACCCAGTGGTGGATCTATTCGCCGCGCGGGCCGAGGACGGCGACCGTCGCCGCCAATGAGAAGGCCGGGGAATACGCCCCCATCGAGGACCTGACGGTCGAGCGGGTGCGCGACGCGGTCCTGGCCCTGCACGACCGCTTCATCGAAGCGGGGCGCGGATGAGCCAGGCACCGCAGGTGCTGCTGATCGCGCCCAGCCGGATCGGCGACATGGTGTTGTTCTCCGGCGCGATCGACGGGGTGCTGCGCCTGGCGCCGGGGGCGGAGGTGACGGTGGCGTGCAGCGCGCTGAACGCGCCGCTGTTCCGGGGCTTTCCCGAGGTGAAGACCGTCTGGCTGATGCGCACGGATTCGCGGCTGGGGCGCTGGATCGACCTGTGGAGGAAGGCCTGGCCGACGCGCTGGGACCTGGTGGCCGACCTGCGGGGCTCGGCCTTCGCCCATACGGTGCGGGCCCGGCGGCGGCTGATCCACGACCCGCGCCGGACGGCGGGGATGCACCGCGTCGAGGCGATCAGCGCGGTGTTGGGCGCTTCCGTCCCGCTGGCGCCGCGCTTGCCGACGGATGCAGGGGCGCGGGAGGAGGCTGCGCGGCTTCTGGGAGACGCCGGGCCGCTGCTGGTCGTGGCGCCGGTCGCCAACTCGGCCGACAAGACCTGGGCGGCCGAGCACTGGGCCGAGCTGGTGCGCCGTTTGCTCGCCCGGCCGGAACTGGCGGGCTGGTCCGTCGCCGTGATCGCCGCGCCGAACGAGCGGGCGGGCGCCGAGCCGGCGCTGAAGGCGGCGGGCGCGCGGGGCGTGGACGCCATCGGCAGGCTGGACCTGCTGGGCGCCGCCGCCCTGCTGGAGCGGGCATCGCTGTTCATTGGCAATGATTCCGGCCTGAGCCATATGGCGGCGGCTGTGGGCGCGCCGACGCTGGCGCTGTTCGGGCCGACCGACGCCGATCTCTACCGGCCGTGGGGCGAGCGGACGGCCATCGTGCGAGCGGGCGAGGGGCGCGGACCCATGGAGGCGATGGGCGTAGATCAAGTGGAAGCCGCCGCGCTGGCTCTGCTGAAGCGGACGGAGAGGCAGGCGTGACGCGCATCCTGATCATCAAGCTCGGCGCGGTTGGCGACATCATCATGGCCCTGCCGGCCATCCGACGCATCCGCGTGGCGCATCCGGGCGCGGAGACGACCATCCTGACCAGCCGGCCGTTCAAGGCCCTGTTCGAGGCCTGTCCCGACGTGGACCGGGTCGACGCCTCGGGGCGGGACGGACGGCGGTTCGAGAGCCTGCGCCTGGCGAAGGCGATCCTGAGCGGCGGCTACGACATCGTCTATGACCTTCAGGCTTCGGCGGGGACGCGGCGGCTGCATCTGGCGATGCGCCTACTGTCGGCGCTGGGGCAGGGGCGGGCGCCGCGCTGGTCCGGGCCGTTCCGGGGCGCCAGCGACGCGGCGCCGGACCTGGACCGGTCGGCCGTGCGGGCGCAGGATCGCCACGCCGCCCAACTGGACGTCGCCAGCCTGCCGACCGCCGCCACGCCGCGCCAGAGCCCGGACCTGGGCTGGCTCGCCGCGCAAGGGACCGTCGCGATCCCGGATCGGCCCTATGTGCTGCTGATCCCCGGCGCCTCGCCCGGCGGCGGGGCCAAGCGCTGGCCCGAGGAGGGCTACGCCGCCCTGGCCGCCGACCTGGCGGCCCGGGGCCTGACGCCGGTGGTGCTGGGCGGGCCGGACGATCCCGACCTGGGGCGGCGGGTGCTGGCTTCGGTTCCGGGGGGGCTGGACCTGGTCGGGCGCACCAGCCTGTCGGACATCGCCGCCCTGGGCGCCAGGGCGAGGGCGGCCGTCGGCAACGACACGGGGCCAACGCATCTGGTCGCCTCGATGGGCGCGCCGACGCTGCTGCTGGTCTCCGACGCCTCGGCCTCGGCCCTAGCCGAGCCGTTCGAGACGATCCGGCCGCTGCACGCGCCGCGCCTGGCGGACCTGCCGCCGGAACCGGTCATTGCGGCGGTTTCGCAACTTTTGGCCGACTAAGTCGGTTTCCAGGCGCGGTCCCCGTTGCGCAGCGGCGGGCGCGCCATCATATTGCGGCGTCATTTCCCCAGAACGGAGCTAAAGCCCATTCGCCGTCCCATGCAAGCGCCGCCCGTGAAGGACGGGCCGCGTATGAACCAGGATATCCGCGCCCCCCGCGTTCTGCTCATTGATCAGAATGGCGAGAAGCAGGGCGTCATGCCCACCTCCGCCGCTTTGGAAGCCGCCGAGGAAGCCGGGCTGGATCTGGTCGAGATCGTCGCCACCTCCGAGCCGCCGGTGGCCAAGATTCTCGATTACGGCAAGCACCGTTTCCAGGAGCAGAAGAAGAAGGCCGAGCAGCGCAAGCGCCAGAAGGTCGTCGAGCTCAAGGAAATCAAGCTGCGGCCCAATATCGACACCCACGACTACGAGGTGAAGGCCAAGTCCATGCACCGCTTCTTCGAGGAAGGCGACAAGGTGAAGGTCACCCTGCGCTTCCGCGGTCGCGAGATGGCGCACCCGGAACTGGGCATGAAGCTGCTGAACAAGGTCCAGGCCGACTTCGACGAAGTCGCCAAGGTCGAGTTCGCGCCCAAGATGGAAGGCCGCCAGATGATCATGATCTTGGCCCCGCGCTGATCGAGCGAACCATCTGAACGCAAGAAGCCCCGGCCGCATCGGCCGGGGCTTTTTCCTTGGTCCGTCGCCGTGACGGAAGCGCGAGGCCGCCCTCAGAAGAACAGCGGGTCGGCCTTCTTCTCGGGCGGCAGGCGGCCGTCCACCTGCTGTTCGGGCTCGCGCGGCGCCGTCGGCTGGGGCGCGGTCGGGCGCACGACGGGCTGGCTCTGGAGCGGCTGGGGTTGAGGCCTGGCCGGCTGTTCGACATACGGCGCGCCCTGGTTCGGATCGATCTGCTCGACGGGCGTCCCGCCGTAGGGATCGCCCAGGTTGCTCATCAGGTCGCCGACGGGATCAGGCGCCTGCCAGCCCTCGGGCATGGCCGGGCCGTTGGGAATGCGCGGGGCGTTCAGGCGCGGCAGGGCCGCCTCCATGAAGCCCTTCCAGATGGCGGCCGGCGCGGCGCCGCCGGTCACGCCGCGCATCGGCGTGTTGTCGTCCTTGCCCGTCCATACGGCGGCGACGAAGCCGCCGGTGTAGCCGACGAACCAGGCGTCCTTGTAGTCCGAGGTGGTGCCGGTCTTGCCCGCCAGGTCGCGCCCGGCGATGGCCGCGCCTCGCCCGGTGCCGGAGGTCATCACCCCGCGCAGCATCTCGTTCAGATAATAGAGCGGCGGATTGTTGATCGCCTGGCCGTTCCGGGGGCTGGAGCGCTGATAGATCACCCGGCCCTGCGGCGTGCGGATGCGGGATACGCCATAGGCCTCGACCCGACGGCCGCCGTTGGCGAAGGCGTCGTAGGCCGTGGCCATCTCCAGCGGCGAGACCTCCACCGCGCCCAGGGCCATGGCCGGCTCCAGGCCGATGCGGCTCTCGATGCCCAGGCGGCGCGCGGCGCGGGCCACGCTGTCGCGACCCACCTGATCGGCCACATAGGCCGCCACGGTGTTGATCGACTGGGCCACCGCCTGCGACAGGGGCATCGGGCCGCTGAAGGTCCCGGAATAGTTCCGGGGCGACCAATTGCCGATGGTGACCGGCTGGTCGATCACCGGGGTCTGGGGCGTATAGCCGGCCTCCAGGGCCGCCAGATAGACGAAGGGCTTCCAGGAAGAGCCGGCCTGGCGGCGGGCGTCCACGGCGCGGTTGAACTGGCTGTCGGCGTAGGAGGCGCCGCCGATCATGGCGCGGACCCGGCCGTCGCCGTCCAGCGCCACCAGGGCCGCCTGCTCCACGCCCCGCGAGGCGTCGCGGTCCAGGATGCGGCGCACGGCCCGCTCGGCCGAGGTCTGGAGCGTCAGGTCCAGCGTGGTCTCGACGATGATGTCCTCGGTCGGTTCGCCGACCAGGCCGCGGATCGACTTGTCCAGCCAGTCGATGAAGTACTGGGCGTGCTGGGTCGCCAGGGTGCGCGAGACGATGACGGGCTGGAGCACCGCCTGCTGGCGCTGCTCGGCGGTGATGACGCCGGCTTCCTCCATCTCGTCCAGGACCACGGTGGCGCGGCGCGCGGCGCGTTCGCTCTCCGACAGCGGCGAATAGCGGCTGGGCGCCTTCAGCAGGCCCGCCAGCAGGGCGGCCTCGCCGACGGTCAGGTCCTTGGCCGACTTGTCGAAATAGCGCTGCGAGGCCGCCTCGATGCCATAGGCGCCGGCGCCGAAATAGACCCGGTTCAGATAGAGGGCCAGGATCTCCTTCTTGGAGAATTTCATCTCCAGCCACACGGCCAGCATCAGCTCCTGCACCTTGCGGCGCATGTTCTGGTCGGGGGTCAGGAACAGGTTCTTGGCCAGTTGCTGGGTCAGGGTAGAGCCGCCCTGGACCACGCGGCCGGCGCGCATGTTGGTGATGATCGCCCGGCTCATGCCGATCGGGTCGAAGCCGGGGTGATGGTAGAAGCGCCGGTCCTCGATGGCGATGAAGGCGGCCGGGACATAGTCGGGCAGGGCGTCCAGGTCGGCCGGCGGGGCCATCTGGGTGCCGCGCGTGGCGATCAGGGCGCCGTTGCGGTCCAGATAGGTGATCGAGGGCTGGCGATCGACCTCATAGAGGCTGGAGGTGTCGGGCAGGCCGCGCGCGAAGACGGCGAAGAAGACGACCAGGAAGATCACCCCCCAGACCGCCAGCACCGCGCCCCAGTACAGCGCGCGCTGCAATGGCGTCCGCGCCGGCCTGGCGCCGCCGCCGTCCTGTCCGCGTCCGAATGCTGGACCCGCCATCTTCATCCTCGATAATCGTCCACTGGCGGGCTTAGCCCTGCGGATATGTATTCCGTATGAACCGCCGCCGGAACCGCCCCACCGACTTCACGGCAGCGTGAGCGGCTATTTCGCCGAAAGAAAGGCGTCCAGGTCGGCCTGGAAGGCCTGGGGCTGGTCGAACATGATGAAGTGGGCGCTGTCGTCGATGCGCTTCAGCCGCACGGCGGGCAGGCCGGCGTAGGCGGCCTGGTAGATGGCGTCGGTCATCTCGGGCGTCATGCGGGCGTCGTTGAACCTGACATAGAGCACTTCGGTCGGGGCCGTGATGTTCGCCAGCTCCGGCCGCAGGTCCGTGGCGACCAGTTCGCGGAAGGCGGCGGCGGAGACCTTCTGGTCGCTGCGGCGCATGTCCTCCAGCGCGGCCTCGCGGCGGGATTCGGTGTTGATCATGCCGGTGATGCTGGCCGTCGCCTGGGCGATGTAGGCGTCGCGGGGGGCGTTGGCCTGGGCCGCCCAGATCTGATCGGCGACAGGCGCCACGCTCTCGGCCGTCGCCCCCGGCGGGGCGAACATGGCGCCCATGAAGGGGATCATGTCGACCACCATCAGCCGGCCGACCAGGTCGGGATGACGGGCGGCCAGCATCAGGCCGATGGTCCCGCCCATCGAATGGCCGACCACGGCCGGCTTCTCAAGGCCCTGCTCGCGGATGTAGCGGGCGATCTCCTCGGCGACCGGGGCGGCGATGGGCGTCGGCGTCTCGCCGGCCTGGGCGGCGCCCTCGGCCGGGGCGCCGGCGAAGCCCTGGACGTGAATGCGGTGCACGCGCCAGCCGTCCAGATGATCCACGGTCTCCCGCCAGATCTCCGGCGACGACGACAGGCCGGGGATCAGGATGACGTCGGGGCCCTGGCCGTCGACGCGCACGTGCAGGCGGTCGGAGCGGAAGTCGGCGTGGCGATGGCCGTGGCGACCGGCCATGGGATCGTCCTGGGCGCGCGCCTCGCCGACGCCGGCGAGATTGGCCAGCAGGCCCAGGGCGGCCAGGAGGCCGGTCAGAAGGTGGGTGTTCATCGGCGTTCCATCCTGTGCGGGACAGCTTCGCCGTCCCTTTTGACCAACCGGTAGCGCGGCGGGCGCCGCGGGCCAAGACTTCGCGCGAGGGCTTGGCTAGACTGAGGCCATGACGCCGTCCGACGCCGCCGCCGTTTCCACCGACCGCCCCCAGGCCCCTGATCGGGCGAAGGCCCCGCCGACCGCCTTCGGCAGGGGGTTTGTGACCGACGCCTGGTACTTCGTCGCCCTGGCCCGCGATGTCGCGCCGGCCAGCCTGAAGCGGTACGAGATCATGGGCGAGCCGGTGCTGGTCGGCCGGACGCGAGGCTCAGGGACGGAGGCCGGCCAGGTCTATGCGATGCGCGACATCTGTCCCCATCGCGCCGCGCCGCTGTCGGCCGGCCGCCTGGTCGAGAAGTCGGGCGAGGGCGAGACGGTGGAATGCCCCTATCACGGCTGGCGCTTTCGTCCCGACGGCGTCTGTGCGGCGATCCCGTCGCTGGTCGAGGACCAGGCGTTCGAGGCGGACCGCATCCGCGTGCGGTCCTATCCGGTGCGGGAGAGCCAGGGGATGGTGTTCGTCTGGATGGCGTCCGACGCGCGCAACCCGATGGCCCCGGACCACGAGCCGCCGCACTTTCCCGGCGTGGTCGGAGGCGGGCCGCGCCTGGTGGAGTGGATGGATTTCGACAGCCATATCGACCACGCCGTCGTCGGCCTGATGGATCCGGCCCACGGCCCCTATGTCCACCAGCAATGGTGGTGGCGGTCCGAGCATTCGATGCACGAGAAGGCCAAGGCCTTCGCCCCCGTCGAGCACGGCTGGGCCATGGTGCGTCACGCCCCGTCCTCGAACAGCCGCCTCTACAAGATCCTGGGCGGCGCGCCGGCGACCGAGATCACCTTCCGTCTGCCGGGCTATCGCTGGGAGCATATCCAGGTGGGCGAGAAACAGGTGCTAGCCCTGACCTGCCTGACGCCGATCACCGAGACCAGGACGCGGATCACCCAGATCTTCTGGTCCGACCACTGGGTGTTCGGCCTGGCCAAGCCCTTCCTGCGCATGGGGGTGGTCGCCTTCCTGAAGCAGGACGGCGGCATGGTGAACCTGCAGAACGAGGGCCTGCGCTACGACCCGGCGCTGATCTGGATCGACGACGCCGACAGGCAGGCGAAGTGGTATCAGCAGTTGAAGCGGGAGTGGCTGAAGAGCCGCGCCGAGGACCGGGCCTTCGTCAATCCGATCCAGCCGACCACGCTGAGGTGGAAGAGCTAGACATCGATGTCTCCTCCCCGCTTCGCGGGGAGGGGGACCGCGAAGCGGTGGAGGGGCTCTTGAACCCCACAGCCGCTTGGGTGGGGTGAAGAACCCCTCCGTCTCTTCGCTTCGCTACGAGCCACCTCCCCACTGCGTGGGGAGGAGGCAGGCCAGCGCTTACTTCGCCAGGGCGCCGGCCAGGATGACGTCGATCTGCCTGGCCAGGTGGTCCGACAGGGCCTTAGCATCCCATTCGTCATAAGCCGCGCGGCGGTAGTTCGACAGATAGGCGTCCCAGATCAGCTCGACCAGCAGGCGGACGTCGGCGTCCTGGGTCAGTTCGCCCCTGGCGACGGCGTCCTGGACGATGCCGCCGATGGCGAGTTGCAGCTTCTTGGTCGCGGCGCGGGCGCGCATCTCGGCCGACAGGGGCTGGAACCAGGAGCGGGCAACGATGGCCTGGAACAGCGGCAGCTGGTCCAGCGACGAATTATAGCCGGCGCTGAGCGCGCCGACGAGGCGCTGGCGGACGGGCTCGCCCTGCGGCGCGCCGGCCTCGACCACCTCGGCGAGGCGGGTCATGTCCTCGGTCAGCACGGCCTCGAACAGCTCGGCCTTGTCCTGGAAGTTGGCGAAGACCGCGCCGGTCGACATGCCGGCGCCCTTGGCGATGTCACGGATGGTGGCCGGCTCGTAGCCGCGCTCGGCGAAGAGCGAGCGGGCAGCCTCGAGGACTTTCTGACGGGTCCGGATCTTGGCGGCCTGGCGGCGGTTCAGGCGAGGCGCTTCAGTCTCGGAGGCCGTGACAGTCGTGTCGGTCATGAAATCTGGCTTTTACTTTACGCTAGGTCCCGGGGAGGGAGCTCCGAAGTTCACTAGAGGTGAGCGCGGAACGTCGGAGGAACGCGACCTGCCGACGCTGCTGCATCACCTGGCGACGAATACACAGGCAGCGCTTCGACCATGGAACCATGACGAAATTGGGTCATGGAAAACCGGGTCGTGGATAACTCCTGATCTGCCCTCAGCCGCGCGTATCCCCGGACGCGGGCCGGGACATCCTTAACGCCCGCGTGGGGCGATGGCGGCGGGCCGCGGGGGCAGCGGCCAGGAAGGCCTGGCGGAACCGGTCGCGCCGCTCGTGGATCGAGGCCAGGACCAGGCCCATCGGCACGCCCAGGTCGACCAGGGTGTTCTCGGCCAGCTGCAGGCTGGCCTCGGTGGTTTCGGGCACGGCGTCGGTGACGCCCAGCTTGTACAGCCGCATTGCATGCTGGTCGTCGCGGGCGCGGGCGATCAGGATCAGGTCGGAGCGCAGCGCGCGGGCGGCGCGCACCACCTCGTCCACCTTGCCGGGCGAATCCATGGTCACGACCAGGGCGCGGCAGTCCATGACTCCGCAGCGGGACAGCATCTCGGCCCGGCCGGCGTCGCCGTAGAAGACCTCGAACCCGTCCTTGCGGCCGGCCGCGACGATGGCCGGGTCGGCGTCCAGGGCGATGAAGGGCTTGTCATGCTCGCGCAGCATCTCCCCGACCAGGCGGCCGACGCGGCCGAAGCCGACGATGATGACGCCTTCCGCCGCCGGCTCCGGCAGAGCCTCGACCTCGGCGCCGGAGGGAACGGCCTGAGGCGCGCGGCCGGCCAGCTTCTGGCCCAGGAAGGCCATCAGCGGCACCGAGAAGATGCTGATCGTCGCCGACAGGGCGACCGTCTCGGTCAGGCCGGGCGGGGCGATGCCCTCCACCAGGCCGGTGGCGAAGACGACGAAGGCGAACTCTCCAGCCGGGGCCAGGACCAGGGCCGTCTCGATCGCCGCGCGCCAGCTCAGGCCCCAGAAGCGGGCGAGTCCGAACACGACGCCGGCCTTCACCGCCGTCAGCGCCAGGGCCAGGCCGAACACCTGGACCGGGTGCGCGGCGACCGCGTCCAGGTCCAGCCCCAGGCCGACGCCGACGAAGAAGACCCCCAGCAGCAGGCCCTTGAAGGGTTCGATCGACACCTCCACCGCGCGGCGGAACTCGGTCTCGGCCAGCAGCACCCCGGCGACCAGGGCGCCGATGCTCATCGACAGGCCGCTGGCCTGGGCCGCCAGGCCCGCGACCACGACCACCAGCAGGCTGGCGGCGACGAACAGCTCTCCGCCCTGGTCGGCGTGGCGCGCCTTGGCCACCGAGCGGAACATCGGGCGCAGCACGACGCGCCCCAGCAGGATCAGAAGGGCCAGGCCGATGGCGGCCGGCGCCAAGGTCAGCAGCACGCGGCCGAAGGTCGCCGCGTCCAGCGCCGCGCCGCCCTGGGCCACGGCCGCCAGAACCGAGACGGTGATCAGGATCGGGGCGACGGACAGGTCCTGCGCCAGGAGGACGGCGAAGGTCGAGCGACCGACCACGCCGCGCAGCCGGCCCCGCTCGGCCAGCACCGGCATGACCACGGCGGTCGAGGACAGGGCCAGCCCCATGCCCAGCACGGCGGCGCTGACCAGGGTCTGGCCCATCAGTAGGAAGACGGCCGCCAGCGCCAGGGTGCAGCCGGCGACCTGCATGATGCCCAGGCCGAAAACCAGCCGGCGCATGGCCCGCAGCCGCTCCCACGACAGCTCCAGCCCGATCATGAACAAGAGGAAGGCGACCCCCAGCTCCGACAGCTGGGCCAGCTGGGCCGGATCGCCGATGGTCAGCCAGGACAGCCACGGAGCCTGGTCGCGAAACCGGGCCAGGCCGTCGGGGCCCAGCAGCACGCCGGCGGCCAGGAAACCCAGGACGGGGCTGACCTTGAACCGGTTGACCAGGGGCACGATGACCCCCGCCGCGGCCAGGAAGACCACCAGATCCTTGAATTCCGCGCCGTGTCCGCCGTCCATTCGTCCTCCGTCCGAAGACCGTAACAGAGCGCGGATCGTCGCGCGTGGCGAGATGTCGCGGCCGTTTCATGAATTTTTTTTAAGGCGACACCCCCCCGACCCCGACTAGGGTCGCGCCGAAACCGCCGTGGGGGCGGCCTCAGGAGTGAGTGAATGAAACGTCTGCTTATCGGCGCCGCCGTCGGCGCCCTGCTGCTGCCGGCCGCGGCCATGGCGCAGGATGTCGGCCACGACCACGCCTGCCTGGACGAAGGCTGCACCGTCGTGTCGCTGTTCTCGGGCCAGGAAAGCGCCGCCGGCTGGCAGGGCGTCGAGGCGCCGAAGTACGGGACCTGGGGCTTCGACCTGGCCGGGCGCGACGCCGCCATCAAGCCGGGCGACGACTTCTTCCGCTACGCCAACGGCGCGGCGGTGGACCGGATCGAGATTCCGTCCGACCGCACCAGCTACGGCTCATTCGCCCTGCTGCGCGAACTGTCGGACAACCGCATGAAGGAGCTGGTCACGGGTCTGGCGGGGCGCAGCGACCTGGCGCCGGGTTCGGACGAGGCCAAGATCGCCGACGCCTACCGCGCCTATATGGACGAGGCGCGCATCGAGCAGCTGGACGCCCAGCCGCTCCAGCCCTATCTGACGGCCATCCGCGCGGCCGACAGCCATGACAAGCTGGCCGCCTACATGGGCGGGACCATCGGCCGCTTCGGCGGCTCCTTCTTCGGCACCGGCATCACCATCGACGCCAAGCAGCCGACCCGCTACGTCGTCTCGACCGGCCAGTCGGGCATCGGCCTGCCGAACCGCGACTATTATCTGGACGCGCGCTACGCCGACAAGAAAGAGAAGTACCAGGCCTATGTCGCCCGGATGCTGGAGATGATCGGCTGGGAGAACCCCGCCGACACCGCCGCCGCCATCGTGGCCATGGAGACCCGGATCGCCGAGGCGCACTGGACCCCGATCCAGAACCGCAACCGCGACGAGACCTACAACGAATACACCGTCGCCCAGCTGGCGTCCGAGGCGCCGGGCTTCGCCTGGCAGGCCTATTACGACGCGGCCGAACTGGGCGGCGTGCCGCGCCTGATCGTGCGCCAGGACACGGCCATGCCGAAGATCGCCGCCATCTATGCGGAGACGCCGGTTCAGCTGCTGCAGGCGTGGGAGGCCTTCCACACCGCCGACGACATGGCGCCCTATCTGTCCAAGCGCTTCTCGGACGCCCAGTGGGAGTTCCGGTCGCGCGACCTGTCGGGCCAGCCGGAGCAGCGCACGCGCGAGAAGCGCGCCATCTCCTTCGCCGAGAACCTGCTGGGCGAGGCGACGGGCCGACTCTACGTCGCCGAATACTTCCCGGCCGAGTCCAAGGCCAAGATGGAGCAGCTGGTCGCCAACCTGCGCACGGCCCTGTCGCATCGCATCGACGGCCTGAGCTGGATGGGCGACGAGACCAAGGCGGCGGCGCAGGAGAAGCTGCGCAAATTCACCGTCAAGATCGGCTATCCCGACAAGTGGCGCGATTATTCGGGCCTGGAGGTCCGCGCCGACGACCTGGTCGGCAACGCGTCGCGCAAGGGCGTGTTCGAATGGGAGTACGACTTGTCGCGCCTGAACGACCCGGTCGACAAGACCGAGTGGGGTATGACCCCACAGACGGTCAACGCCTACTACAACTCCGCCAACAACGAGATCGTCTTCCCGGCCGCCATCCTGCAGGCGCCCTTCTTCGACCCGGACGCGGACCCGGCGGTCAACTATGGCGGCATCGGCGGCGTGATCGGCCACGAGATCGGCCACGGCTTCGACGACCAGGGCTCCAAGTCCGACGGCGACGGCGTGCTGCGCAACTGGTGGACGGCCGAGGACAAGGCCAATTTTGAGGCCCTGACCACGCGGCTGGGCGCCCAGTACGACCAGTACGAGGTCCTGCCCGGCTATCACGTGCAGGGCGGCCTGACGATGGGCGAGAACATCGGCGACGCCTCGGGCGTGGCCGTGGGCCTGGAGGCCTATCACCTGTCGCTGAACGGCCAGGCGGCGCCGGAGCTGGACGGCACGACCGGCGACCAGCGCTTCTTCTACGGCTGGGCCCAGGTCTGGGCGTCGAAGTATCGCGACGAGGCGCTGAAGCAGCAGGTGGCGACGGACCCGCACTCGCCGGCGCAGTTCCGCGTCATCGGCCCGCTGCGCAATGTCGACGCCTGGTACGAGGCGTTCGGCGTCCAGCCGGGGGACAAATACTATGTCGCGCCGGAGGAGCGGGTTCGCATCTGGTAAGGCGAAACTTCTTCGAGAATCGGAAAAGGCTGGGGTTCGCCCCGGCCTTTTTCGTGGGCGCGGCGCGGCGCGGATAGGCGCTCGACACCGGCGAAGCCCCCCAATCACTTCAGTATTTTCGGACTTCAGGCATGAAAAAGCCCGCTGCGGGGGATACATCGCAGCGGGCTTCTTCGGGCTCTTTTCGAGCCGACGTTTCCTCCCCGAAACGCCTTCAAGAACTGTGCGCTTCGCAGCGCTCGCTCTCGAGTGAGACCAAATGACGCCATAAGGCCGCCGCCGTCAACGCGCATTTCGGCGTGAATCGAACTTTCTTCGACTTATCGCTGATAACCGATCCTGGGCCCCTGATTTTATCGAAGGTTATTCGATAATGCGGCGTATGGCGGAAACCAGCTGGTCGCGGGGCAGCTTGACCTGGCCCGGGCGCTCCGCCTTCCACGCTTCGTTATCGGCGATGCCAGCGGCGGCGGCGCGGCCGGCGTCCAGATCCTTGATGGTGACCTCGCCGGCGGCGATCTCGTCCCCGCCCAGGATGACGGCGGCGGGGGCGCCGCGCCGGTCGGCGTATTTCATCTGGGCCTTCATGCCCGCGCGGCCCAGGTAGAGCTCGGCGGCGATCCCGGCGGCGCGCAGCTCGGCGACGGCCGACAGATAGTGCGCCATGTCGTCCTCGGAGAAGACGATGACCACGACCGGGCCGCGCACCGCGTCCTCGGCCCCGCGTCCGGCGGCGCGCAGGGCCGAGGCCAGGCGCGACACGCCGAAGGAGAAGCCGGTCGCGGGGGTGCTGGCCCCGGTGAACCGGGCGACCAGGTCGTCGTAACGGCCGCCGCCGCCGATCGAGCCGAAGCGGACCGGGCGGCCCTTGTCGTCGGCGGTCTCCAGCAGCAGCTCGGCCTCGAACACCGCGCCGGTGTAGTATTCCAGGCCGCGCACGATGGTCGGGTCGAACGTCACGGCCGCCTGGCCCACCGACATGGCGTTCAGGGCCCGGTCGATGGCGGCCAGCTCCGTCAGCGCCGCCTCGCCCGCCGCGCCTAGGTCGCCCGAGCGAGCGACGGCCTGCAGCGTCTCGGCGCGGCTAAGGCCGGGCGTATTGGCCGAGGCCAGGAAGGCCTCGATGGCGGCCGTGACCCTGGCGGGCAGGTTCGCGCCCTTGGTGTAGTCGCCGGACTCGTCCAGCCGCCCCTCGCCCAGCAGGGCCTGCACGCCCTCCCAGCCCAGGCGGTCGAACTTGTCGATGGCGCGCAGAGCCGTCAGCCGCTGGCCCGCCTCGGTCACGCCGCCGGCGTCGAATAGGCCGTCGAACAGCTTGCGATTCGACACGCGGATCTGCGCCTGGCCCTGCACCAGCCCCGCGGCGCGGAGGCCTTCGCAGGCCATGGCGATGATCTCGGCGTCGGCCTCGGGCCGGTCGGAGCCGACGGTGTCGGCGTCGCACTGCCAGAATTCGCGAAAGCGGCCGGGGCCGGGCTTCTCGTTCCGCCACACCGGGCCGTAGGCGTAGCGGCGGAACGGCTTGGGCAGGGTCTCCCATGTCTGGGCCGCGAACCGGGCCAGAGGCGCGGTGTGGTCGTAGCGCAGCGCCATCCAGTCGCCCGGCTCGTCCGACCCGGCGTCGTCCTGGAGCGCGAAGACGCCTTCGTTGGGGCGGTCGGCGTCGGGCAGGAACTTGCCAAGCGCGTCGGCGTATTCGAAGGCCGGCGTCTCCAGCGGCTCGAAGCCCCAGCGCTCATAGACCTCCGACACCTGGCGCACGATCCGCCGCTCTGCGGTCAGGTCGCGCCCGCGCTTGTCGGCGAAACCGCGCGGATTGCGGGCGAGGGGGCGAATGGGGCCGTCGATGCTCATGGCGGGCGATTAAGCCAAGGACGGGGCGCTCGCAACTCGACCGACCTTAATCGATCCTGCTGAACGGCAGTCGGCTGGCCCCAAACTGTATATGGCCGCCCTGAGCCCTGGCGCTGTCCGGGTCGAAGACGAAAGATGCATCCTGGCTCAATCCAAACACCTCGTCGGGCGATGCGGCATAGGCCGGCTCGGGATTCTCGCCCGGCGATGACAGCATCAACCGGCCGTTCATTACCTGCAGTCTGAACTCACCCCATTCACCGTAGCGGTAACGCCCTTCGAGTCGCGCCGCCTGTTCGGGGGTCAGGGATGTGACAGAGCGCTCGCGCGGCTGGAAGGCGTCCCAGCCGTAGGCCGAAGCGATGCTGCGCACCACGTCCTGGGCCAAGGACGCACCATTGGCGCCGTTGGCCATCACCACAGCCCCGTCGCCGCTTTCGAAGGCGACCGCGAAGGCGCCAAAGCCCTCGGTGTCGCCGCTCTTGCTGAACCATCGCCCACCTGTCTCGCCGCCGACATCGAACCCGAGGGCGCGGCCAGGCTTGACCTCCGCCAGCATCCTCTGCGCCAACGCCTGCGCCGCCTCGCCTTTCTCGCCCGATAGGGCGCGCTGCACCGCAATCAGGGCCACCGCCAGATCCTCCGGCGTCGTCCATAGCCCCGCAGCGGCCTGCTCGGGATAGATGTAGGGGCCGGCCTCGACCACATGGCCGCGTGCATCGTGGGCCATGGCGTGATCGTCCAGCCTTACCCGCTGCTCGTAACCGCTGTTCGTCATTCCCAGAGGAATGAACACCTGTCGCGCCATCCAGACCTCAAACGCCGCGCCAGTGACGTCCTCGACCAGTTGTTGGATCACTTCATAACCGCCACCCGAATAAAGCCAGGCCTCGCCTGGCCTCGTGGTCGCACGTACGGCCGCTGTATTGGAGGGAGGCGTCCCTTCCAGCACCTGCCGGAGCGTGGGGATCGTCTCATCCTGGCGATAGCCGGGGAATCCGTGAACCGTCACGCCAGCGGTGTGAGACAGCAGGGCGGCCAGCGTCACCGGCGCGCCGACCGCAGCGTCCTCGATCGGCAGCCGCCAGCTTTTCAGCCTGGCGTTCACATCTTCGTCCAGCGACAGGTCGCCGCTGCCGACCGCAGCCATGGCGCCCAGCGCCGTGATTGACTTGCTGATCGATCCGGCCTGGAAGCGGGTATGTGGGCCGACCGGCTCGCCGTCCGTCCGCGCGACCCCGTATTGCCGGGTCCAGGCGATACGGCCGTTGCGGATAACGGCCATGCTTAGGCCGGGGACGCCGGCGTCGGTCATGGCCGCCGCAAGGGTTCGGCCCGGCGTCTCCACTCCCGGGACCACGACGGCGGGCGGCAAGTGGTGCTCGATCCGCGCGATGCGGATCAGGTCGCCGGATGAGGGCGCCTGCGCCAGGACTGAAGACGCCAAGCCGATGGACAGAACCGCCATGGCCAACGCCAAATGCCTCGATCCGCTCATGGCGCTCCCCGATCTTCATGCGCCCGCCGACGCCTCCTCCAGCCTAGACGCTGATGAGCCTCCATACGACTCAGACCATCCCAGCGGCGGCGCGGGACGCCCGCCGCAGCAAGGCTTAAACTTCAAGCGTCTCCACCGTCAGGTTGCCGTTGGTGTAGACGCAGACGTCGGCGGCGATCTTCATGGCCTTGCGGGCGATCTGTTCGGCGTCCAGGTCGGTCTCCTCGATCAGGGCGCGGGCGGCCGACAGGGCGAAGTTGCCGCCCGAGCCGACGGCGGCGACGCCGTGTTCCGGCTCCAGCACGTCGCCGACACCGGTGACGGTGAAGATCGACGCCTTGTCCGCCACCAGCAGCATGGCCTCCAGCCGGCGCAGGTAGCGGTCGGTGCGCCAGTCCTTGGCCAGGTCGACGCAGGCGCGCGCCAGCTGGTCGGGATACTGCTCCAGCTTGGCCTCCAGGCGCTCGATCAGGGTGAAGGCGTCGGCCGTGGCGCCGGCGAAGCCGGCCAGCACCTTGCCTCCGGCCAGGGTGCGCACCTTGCGCGCCGCGCCCTTGACGATGGTCGGCCCCATAGAGACCTGGCCGTCGCCGGCGATGACGGTGCGGCCGTTCCGGCGCACCGCCAGGATGGTGGTGCCATGCCAGCCGGGAAAGGCGGAGGCCTGGGATGTCGGGTTCTGGGTCATCCCGCCCAGATGGCCCGGGGAGGAAGGCGCATCAAGGGCGTCGACCTCGCGTCGTCGGAAGTCATATTTATACCATTGTTATCGTTAAATGGCGTAGTTAAAAGCCTATGTAAACGGTCTCACTGGAAAGAAAATTGCTGTACCGAGCGGTAATCCTGAGTGAAATCATCGATGGCGCCGGTCAGACAATGTCCGCGATCGCGGAAATCCTGGGCGCGGCCCACCACAACAACCGCCGCGACGAGATCACCGCCGCCCTGCTGATCCACGAGGGAGAGGCGGTGCAGATGGTCGAGGGCGCGCGCGTCGACCTGGACCGGCTGATCGGGCGGTTGAAGTCGGACCCGCGCCGCGCCGGCCTGCGGATCCTGTCCGACCGGCCGGTGGCCCAGCGCCGCCTGACGGAGCCGGCGCGGCTGTGCGTCGTTCCCGGCGGGGCGGCCGACACCCCCCTGAGGGGCCGGCGGCTGAGCGACATCCCGGTCGAGACGCTGGAGAGGATCCTGGGCGCCGAGGCGCCGCGACACGCGGCCTGACGGCGGCCCCCGGAAAACCGGCAAAGGCTTCTGTTAACCGCGAACCTGCTAGGGCGGGCTATCCCTCACCGAGGGTTCAGTGAGTTTCCCCAGTGCAAGAGTTCCCATGAGTCTGTTTCGCATCGTGTATGTCAGCGACGCCGAGGGCGCCGCGGCGGACGGGCTCATGCCGCTCATCGACATCATCGGCGTATCGGACCGGAACAATCGGCGCGATCACCTGACCGGCGTGCTGCTGCGCCATGGCGGCCGTTTCCTCCAGGTCGTCGAGGGCGCGCGGGTCGACGTGGATCGGCTGATGGCGCGCCTGGCGGCGGATCGCCGCCACCGCAACCTGCGCATCCTGGCCGATCGGCCGGTGGAGGCGCGGCTGTTTCCGGACTGGGCGATGGCGCGCCTGGAGGCGACGCGGGACATCGAGGCCTTCCTGGCCGACGGCCTGAACGACGCGGGCGCGGGGGGACGCGCGGAGCGGCTGCTGGTCGACGCCGGGCGCTCCATGGCCGTCGCGCCCTGACTGGCGCCCTCGCGCCGCCGGTCCGGCGTCGCTAGATGAGGGGCATGTCCTTCACCGAAGACGAAGTCGAACGCTATGCGCGGCACCTGGTCCTGTCCGAGATCGGCGGGCCGGGGCAGCAGGCGCTGAAGCGGGCGCGCGTGCTGATCGTCGGCGCCGGGGGCGTCGGGGCGCCGGCGGCGCTGTACCTGGCGGCGGCGGGCGTCGGGACGCTGGGTCTGGTCGATGACGACGTCGTCGCCCTGTCCAACCTGCAGCGTCAGGTCCTGTTCGATACCGCCGACATCGGCCGGGCCAAGGTCAAGGCCGCCGCGGCGCGGCTGGCGGCGCTCAACCCGCATGTCGCGGTCGAGCCGTTCGCCGAGCGGATCACGCCGGAGAACGCCGTGGCCCGCGTTTCGGCCTTCGACCTGGTGCTGGACGGGACCGACGACTTCGCCACGCGCCATGCGGTCGCCGCCGCCTGCGTCGCGGCCGGCCGGCCCCTGGTGTCGGGCGCCCTGGGGCGCTGGGGGGGGCAGGTCGGCGTGTTCACCGGCCGGCCGTGCTATCGCTGCCTGGTCCCGGACGCGCCGACCGATCCGGAGACCTGCGCCCGCGTGGGCGTGGTGGGCGCCCTGGCCGGTGTGATCGGATCGATGGCCGCGCTGGAGGCGATCAAGGTCATCACGGGCGCGGGCGCGCCGCTGGAGGGCCGATTGCTGATCTACGACGGGTTGAACGGCCGGGCGCGCACGGTGGCCGTCGCCGCGGACCCGGACTGTCCGGTCTGCGGTTAGAGCATCGCCGGGATGACCCGGTCGGGCGGGCGGTGGCCGTTCTGGAAGGTCAGGATGTTGGCGATGACGCGGTCGCCCATGTCCTGGCGCGCCTCCAGGGTGGCGGAGCCGAGGTGGGGCAGGAGGACGACATTGGGATGGCCCAGCAGGCCGGGGTGGATGGCCGGCTCCTGCTCGAACACGTCCAGGCCGGCGCCGGCGATGGCGCGCCGCTCGACCGCCCGGGCCAGGGCCGCTTCGTCGATCAGTTCGCCGCGCGCGGTGTTGACCAGGATGGCGTGCGGCTGGAGCCGGGCCAGGCGCGTCGCGTCCATCAGATGGTGCGTCTCCCGCGTCGCCGGACAGTTCAGCGAGATCAGGTCCATGCGCGACAGCATCTGGTCCAGGTCGTCCCAGTAGGTGGCGCCGAGCTCCTCCTCGACCAGGGCCGGGACGGGCTTGCGGTTGTGATAGTGGACCTGCAGGCCGAAGGCCCGGGCGCGGCGGGCCAGGGCCTGGCCGATGCGGCCCATGCCGACGATCCCCAGCCGCTTGCCCCACAGCTTGCGGCCGCACATCCAGGTCGGGGCCCAGCCCTCGAACCGGCCCTCGGCCACCACCTGGGCGCCTTCGACCATGCGCCGGCTGACGGCCAGGATCAGGGCCATGGCCAGGTCGGCGGTGTCCTCGGTCAGCACGCCGGGGGTGTTGGTGACGATGATCCCGCGCCCGACGGCGGCCTCGATGTCGATATGGTCCACGCCGGCGCCGAAGTTGGCGATCATCTTCAGCTGTTCGCCGGCGGCCGCGACCAGGTCGGCGTCGACGGCGTCGGTGATGGTGGGGACCAGGACATCGGCGCGCCGGACGGCCGCCTCCAGGGCCGCCCGGTCCATCGGCGTGTCGGTCAGGTTCAGCTCGGCGTCGAAGAGCTCGCGCATCCGCGTCTCGACGGCGTCGGGCAGGCGTCTGGTTAATACGACCTTAAGCTTGCGGGCGGACATTCGGGACCTTGGATTTCGGGCGGCGATACAGAGGGATCGGAGCCCGCGCGCGACGGGTCAATCGGTGTCTAGCAAAGGCGGCTTCATCTTCAAAAGGTCCGGCCGCGTCGCGGGCGTCCTGGCGCTGGCCCTGATGGCGGCCGCCGCCCAGGCCATGCCCGACGGGCGGCCCACGCCGACCGGGCTGGACGTGCCGCGCTGGATATCGCTGAAGTCGTCGCATGTGCGGGCGCGCCAGGGACCGGGCCTCGATTATCCGATCCTGTGGGAATATCACGCCGCCGGCCTGCCGGTGCAGGTGATCGCCGAGACCAGCGAGTGGCGCAAGGTCTGCGATCCGGACGGCGCCGTGGCCTGGATCCACCGCACCGTCGCCTCGGGCCGCCGCTACGGCTTCAACGCCTCGGGTCAGGAGGTGATGATCCGCGCGGGCAGGGCCGAGGCCTCGGCCGTGCGGGCGCGGCTTCAGCCCCGCTCCATCATCGTCCTGGAGGCGTGCGAGGACGGCTGGTGCGAGGTGCGGGCGCGTCGTCTGCGCGGCTGGGTTCCTCAGCGGGCCCTGTTCGGCGCGCAGCAAAGGGCCCTGTGCAACGCCAACAGGCCGGCCGGAACCGGACGCGTCGGATAAGCCTCTCTGTTGAGCGAAGCGGCGGGCTCGTGTAACCCGGCCGCGACAGCTGACGGAACGGAACCGCCTTGACCCAGTCGAAATATCCCTCGTCCTTCGATCACGAGGCCCTGCTCGCCTCCGGGCGCGGCGAGCTGTTCGGACCCGGCAACGCCCAACTGCCGGCCCCGCCGATGCTGATGTTCGACCGCATCACCCAGATCAACGCGGACGGCGGCGCCCACGGCAAGGGCTATGTCGAGGCGGAACTCGACATCCATCCGGACCTCTGGTTCTTCCAGTGCCACTTCATCGGCGACCCGGTGATGCCGGGCTGCCTGGGCCTGGACGCCATGTGGCAGCTGGTCGGCTTCTACCTGGGCTGGATCGGCGGGCCGGGACGCGGCCGCGCCCTGGGCGTCGGCGACGTGAAGTTCACCGGCCAGGTGACGCCCGACGTCAAGAAGGTCGTCTACAAGATCGACCTGAAGCGGGTCATCAACCGCAAGCTGGTCATGGGCATCGCCGACGGCGTGCTGGAGGCTGACGGCCAGGTGATCTACACCTGCAACGACATGCGGGTCGGCCTGTTCGGGGCCAAGGACGAAGCGGCCGGCGGCTGAAGCCCCTATATAGAGCCGCAGTTCCAGCGGCCGGCTCCGGAGGAGCCGCAGAGGAAAGAAGGATCATCCATGCGTCGCGTCGTCGTCACTGGCCTTGGCGTCGTCTCCTCCATCGGCCACGGCGCCGAGGAAGTGACCCAATCCCTGCGTGAGGCCCGCTCGGGCGTCGTCCACGCCCCTGACCACGCCAAGTACGGCTTCCGCAGCCAGGTCTGGGCGCCGCCCCGGATCGGCCCGTGGGAGGAACTGGTCGATCGGCGCGCCGCGCGCTTTCTGGCCAATGGCACGGCCTGGGCCCACATCGCCTTCGAGGAGGCGCTGAAATCCTCCGGCATGACGGCCGAGGAGATCCGCGACGACCGCATCGGCCTGATCGTGGGCGAGGGCGGTCCCTCGACCCAGGTCATCCTGCAGGCGGCCCAGACCACGATGGAGAAGGGCTCGCCCAAGCGCGTGGGCCCCTTCGCCGTGCCCAAGGCCATGGCCAGCGGTCCCTCGGCGGTGCTGTCGACCTGGTTCCAGATGCGCGGCGTCAACTATTCGATCAGCTCGGCCTGCGCGACGTCCGCCCACTGCATCGGGGCGGCGGCCGAGCAGATCCAGTGGGGCAAGCAGGACGTGGTCTTCGCCGGCGGCTGCGAGGACATCGACTGGTCCATGTCCAACATGTTCGACGCCATGGGCGCCATGTCGTCCAACTTCAACGACACGCCCTCGGTCGCTTCGCGCGCCTATGACAAGGACCGCGACGGCTTCGTCATCGCCGGCGGCGCCGGCATGGTGGTGCTGGAGGAATACGAGCGGGCCAGGGCGCGCGGCGCCAACATCATCGCCGAGGTGGTCGGCTATGGCGCCAACGCCGACGGCTACGACATGGTGGCCCCGTCCGGCGAGGGCGCCCAGCGCTGCATGAAGATCGCGCTGGAACAGGCCGGCGGCCGCAAGATCGACTATCTGAACCCGCACGGCACCTCGACGCCGGTCGGCGACGCCAAGGAGATGGAGGCGGTGCGCGCGGTGTTCGGCGACGACATGCCGATGATCTCCTCGACCAAGTCGCTGACGGGCCACAGCCTGGGCGCTGCGGGCGCGCAGGAGGCGATCTACTGCCTGCTGATGATGCAGGACGGCTTCGCGGCCGAGAGCGCCCACATCGAGACCCTGGACCCGGCCTTCGAAGGGATGCCGATCCTGCGCGAGCGCAAGGACGGCGAACTGACCACGGTGATGTCGAATAGCTTCGGCTTCGGCGGCACTAACGGAACGCTGATCCTGTCGAAGGTCTGATCGTGAAATCCTCCCCCGTTCAGGGGGAGGACCGTTTTCAGTCGTAACGGACGCCCGAAAGATAGAGCCCCGCCGACGGCGCGACCGGACCGCAGGCGGCGCGGTCCTTCGCCTCCAGCGCGCGCTTCACGTCGTGCGCGCTCCAGCGGCCCAGACCGACTTCGACCAGGGTGCCGGCCATCGAGCGGACCTGGCGGTGCAGGAAGCTGCGCGCTTGGAACACCAGATGCACCTCCTCGCCGAAGCGCGTCACACGGGCGACGTCCAGCGTCTTCACCGGCGATTTCGACTGGCAGCCCACGTCGCGGAAGGTGGTGAAGTCGTGATGCCCGACCAGGACTTGGGCGGCCTGATGCATGGCCTCGGCGTCCAGCGGCTTCTTGATGTGCCAGACGCGGTCGCGCTCCAGCACCGGCTGGGGCCGACGGTTCAGGATGCGGTAGAGATACGCCCGGCCGGTGGCGGAGAAACGCGCGTGCCAGTCGGGATCGGGCGCGGGCTCGACCGACAGGACGCAGACATCCTCGTTCACCAGATGGGCGTTCATGGCGTTGAGGATGGTGGTCTCGGGCCAGGCGCGCTCCAGGTCGGCGTGGATCACCTGTTCCAGCGCATGGACGCCGGTGTCGGTGCGGCCGGCGGCGGCGATGCGGATGCGCTCGCCCGAAAAGGCGTGGACGGCCGTCTCCAGCGCGCCCTGCACCGTCGGCTGGCCGTCCTGGGCCTGGAAGCCGTTGTAGGCCGTGCCGTCGTATTCGATGGTCAGCTTGTAGCGCGGCATCAGCCGAGCACCGTCCCCGCCGGCAGGGGAAAGCCGCGCAGCATCTCCTCGGCCGATTGCGCCGCCCGGCCTTCGCGTTGGACGCGGACCAGGCGCACCGCGCCCGCGCCGCAGGCGACCGTCAGGTCGCCGTCCAGCACCGTTCCCGGCGCGCCGGCGCCGTCGGCCACGGCCGACAGCAGCGCCTTGATGCGGACGGGCCCCTGGTCCGACGGCGCCTCGAACCAGGCGCCGGGAAAGGGCGAGAGGCCGCGGATATGGGCGTCGACCTCGACGGCCGGGCGGGTCCAGTCGATGCGGGCCTCGGCGGGGGTGATCTTCCTGGCGTAGGTCGGTTCGCCCGTCTGCGTTGTCTCGGTCGCGGCGCCGCGTTCGATCGCCGCCAAGGCGCGGGACCAGAGGGCCGCGCCGACATGGGCCATGCGCTCCGACAGGCTGCCGGCGGTGTCGTCGGCGCGGATGTCCATGATTTCGCTGAGCAGGATCGGCCCCTCGTCCAGCCCTTCGCTCATCCGCATGATCTGCACGCCGGTCCGGGCGTCGCCGGCCATGATCGCCCGCTGGATCGGCGCGGCGCCCCGCCAGCGCGGCAGCAGCGAGCCGTGAAGGTTGAAACAGCCCAGGCGCGGCGCGGCCAGCACCTCGGGCTTCAGGATCTGGCCGTAGGCGACGACGCAGGCGGCGTCCAGGTCCAGGCTTTCGAAGATCTCGATCGCTTCGGCCGCCTTCATGGAGTCCGGCGTGAAGACCGGCAGGCCCATGCTGTCGGCGAAGGCGTGGACGGGCGACGGCGTCAGCTTCCGGCCCCGGCCCTTCGGACGCGGCGGCTGGGAATAGACGGCGACGATCTCGTGGCCCGAGGCGATCAGCTCGGCCAGCGACGGAACGGCGAATTCGGGGGTACCCATGAAGGCGAGGCGCATGGGCACGCCTTTAGAGGTTCAGCGCGCCTACTGCCAGCGGGTGAAGACGCCGCCGCCCTCGTCCCATTCGCCGCCGGCGTCCAGCGCGTCGTCGAAATCCAGCAGGCGGTCCAGCAGCAGGCCCGCCACCACGCCCAGCAGGGCGACGCCGGCCAGGGTCGCCACGCTGGCGACGCCGACCTTCTGGCTGCGCGTCAGACGGCGGCGGCCCGATGGATCGATGACCAGCGACGTGCCCCGATGGGCGAGGCGTGGTGCGGCCGGGCGGGCGAGGCGGGCGGAGCGTCGCAGGTCGGAGAGGCGGCTCATCAGGCGGCGATCCTGTCCTTGGCGGCCTTCTTGACCTTGGTCACGGCGCGCTCGCGCTTCAGCCGCGACAGGTGGTCGATGAAGAGCACGCCGTTCAGGTGGTCCATCTCGTGCTGGATGCAGACGGCGTAGAGGCCCTCGGCCTCTTCCTCCACCTGTTCACCGTTACGGTTCAGGTACCGAATGCGGACGCGCGCGGGACGTTCCACCTTGTCGAAATACTCCGGGATCGACAGGCAGCCCTCCTCGTAGGTGTAGAGCTCGTCCGAGGACCACAGGATCTCCGGATTGGCGAAGAAGCGCGGATTGCGGCGCGCCTCGGCCGCCTCGGGCGTGTCTTCCTCCTCGGTTTCGCAGACGGTCCCGTCGCGGTCGCCCAGGTCCATGACGATCACGCGGTCCAGGGCGCCCACCTGCACGGCGGCCAGGCCGATGCCGGGCGCGGCGTACATGGTCTCCAGCATGTCGTCCATCAGGGCGCGGACGGAGTCGTCCACCGCCGCCACGGGCTTGGAGACCTGCTTCAGGACCGCCAGGTCGGCGGGATTGTCGATGGTGAGGATGCGACGGATGGCCATGGGCGGGAGGTAGGCTCCCGCCGGGGCCGGGTCAAGATTTCCCACTGGGCCGCTCGGTTATGCCGCGCCTATTCCCGGCCCGGCAGGGCGCGCGGCTTGCGGTCTTCGTCGATGGCCACATAGGTGAAGACGCCCTGGGTGACGCGCACCGAGGCGGCCTGGGGCTCGTTGCGCGACCGTTTCCAGGCCTCGACATGGACGCGGATCGAGGTGCGTCCGGTGGCGATGACCTCGGCGTAGATGCTGACCTCGTCGCCCACGGAGACCGGCTGGTGGAAGACCATGCCGTCCAGCGCCACCGTGGCGCAGCGTCCGCGCGCCGCCTCGAACGCCGGGGTCGCCCCAGCCACGTCCATCTGCGCCAGCAGCCAGCCGCCGAAGATGTCGCCCTCGGGATTGGTGTCGGCGGGCATGGCGATGACCCGGCCGACGGGCTGTCCCGAAGGCGGCTGGAGCGGCGCGTCGGCCATCAGTCGTTGCTGAAGCGATCGATCGCCACCAGGACGCCGGCCATCTGGAAGATGGTCTGGGTCAGGTCGCGGATGAACGGCAGCAGGGTCGAATCCGGCTTGGCCTGGACCAGGATCCGGTCGCCCGGCTGGACCGCGCCCTCGCGAAGCTGGCCATCCTGGCGATAGACCAGGACGTTGCGGCGGTCGGCGCGGCGGGTGAAGCCGCCGGCCAGATCGATGTAGCTGGAGGCGCGGGCCGGGCCGCTGGCCAGCACCGACTGGGGCGCCTGGACCTCGCCGGCGATGCTGACGACCTGCGACCGGCGCGGGATGACGATGACGTCGCCGGTCTCCAGCAACACGGTGTTCGGGTCACGCCCGTTCAGGGCCAGGACGCCCAGGGGCTCCACCTGGCGAGCCGCGGCGATGTACTGGGCGGCGAATTGGGCCGAGGCGCTGCGCGCCTGGGCCTCGGACGGCGACCGGGCCGGGCTGAGCAGGATCGTGCGCTCCAGCCGGTCCAAGCTCTCGTTCAGCAGCACCTTCTGGGTCTGGCGCACGCTGTCGCGGCGCAGATGGACGGATTCCCAGTCGGCGTCCGCGTCGACAGCCACGCTGGCCAGCACCGCGCCGACGGTGGTCCCGCGCGGCACGCTGAACACCGAGGCTCCTTCATGGGCGCCGTCCACCCGGATCAGCATGTCGACGGCCTGGGCGTCCGATTCGAACTGCACCCGGTCGCCGTCCTGAAGCGCGAAGGTCGCGAAGTCGGCGAGCGGCAGGTAGGCGGAGAAGGGTTGGCCGTTGCGGAAACCCACAATGGCGGCGTGCGTGGCGCCGGGCCGCGGGCGGGCGTAGCGCATGATCTCGCCGCCGGTCCCGCCCTGAGCGGCCAATTCGAACGAATAGGCGGCGCGAACGTCGCCGGTGACGGCGACGGCGGGGCCCTGTTCCTCGACGACGATGGCGTCGCCGTTCCGGAACGATATCGCCGGCGACACTCCGCTCCGCAGGAAGTCGTAGAGGTCGGCTGATGCGAGGGTCTGGCCGGATCGGATGATGCGGACGCGCCGGTAGCTGCCGCGTTCGGAATCGACTCCGCCGGCCTTCTGCAGATAGCGAACCAGAGCGTCGTCGGATGCGCCCTCATAGGCGCCGGGCCTCTGGACCGCGCCGGTCACCAGCACCTGGGTCGGTGCGGCGCCCGTGGCGGTGGCGTAGATCTGGACGCCGCTGCTGTAGACGCGGCGGCTTGCCGCCTCGATCACCTGGGGCGCCTGACCGGCGGGAACGCCGTCCAGATGCACGGGGCCGACGCCGGGGACCACCACATTGCCCTGCGGATCGATGGTCAGTTCCTGGTTCTCGTTGACCATGCCCCACAGCGTGACGCGGACACGGTCTCCGGGGCGCAGGATATGGCTGGGGTCGACCAGTGCGTCGGAATCGCGCGCGGAGCCCAAGACAGGCGCGCTGAACATCTCGGCTCCGAGCGGCGGGGGCCGGGTGCCGGCGCGCTGCTCCAGAACCAGTGTCTCGGGTCCCATCGGGGCCTGGAAACCCGCCTCGGTCGGCGTAGGCGCCAGGGCGCCCTGTTGCGCCAGCGCCGGGTTGGCGCCGACCCAGCAGATGCAGGCGGCCGCCGCGAATAGGATGCGTGCGCTCATTCGACGTGGTCCCGGATGATCGAATAGACGAGGGCGCCGATGCTCCATATCAGCGCAGCGCCGATGAGGACGGCGAGAATATTTGCCAGTCGCGGCCACCAGTCCGATGACTGCGGCTGCTGCGGCGGGATGTAGGACACTACGTACTTGCGATCGAGCACTTCCTGGCGGCGCGCCTGGTCGGCGGCCTGGACGGCGGCCTGATAGGCCTGCTGAGCCACTTGATAATCGACCATCAGACCCTGAGCCTCGATCTCGCCAGCGGCCGCCCGCTCACCTGGAGCCTGCATGGCGCGCTGGACGGCGCGATCACGCTCCGCCTCCAAGGCGACGATCTCGCGCTCGATGCCGGTCAGTTGGGGCGCGCTGGCCTGGTAGGTCTGGCGAGCGGTGGCGAGGTCGGCCCGCTTCTGCGCCAGTTGCCCTTCCAACTGCCCGACCAGGGCGATAGCCTGTTGGGCGGGGGTCGCGGCTTGCAGACCGGAATACTGCCGACCCTGATATTCGGTCAGGGCCTCGCTGGCCTTTTCGTAGGCGGCTTGCTTGTCTTGGACATTCGCGTCCGCCGCCCGGATGAGGTCGCCGAGCGCGCGATCCGGCAGGGAGTTGGCCAGTTCCTCGCTAAGTTGCAGCACGCCGCGCGCGAGGCGGATCGAATCCTCGGGCGTGAAGGCGCTGACGCGCACCGTAGCTCCGGCCGTCGCGGGATCGGGTATGACATCGACCTTGTGGCGCCAGTACTCGCGGGCCTGCCTTAGCGTGGCCTTGGGCGACAGATAGGCGGTGGGATCAAGGCTGACCTTGTCGAAAGCCTCGTTGAAGCCATAGCGCTCGCGAAGGGCCTGAACGACGGCATCGGAACGGATGTAGTTTTCGACGATGCGGGCGTCGGCCTGATTCGAACTCGGAGCGGAAATGCCGAGGGCGCTCAACGCGTCGAACGACGACGTCTGCGATCCCCGGACAGCGAACGCCCCTTCGGAGTGGTACTGCGGCGGCGCGATCACCAGCAGATAGATCGCGTATAGCAGCGTCGGGCCCAGGATCAGCACGATGGCCGACCGGATCAGGCGCGCCCGCCGGATAAGGTCCTGGTTGCGCGAGGCGCTGGCCGAGACATCGAGAGAGGTCACTGGACCGACCTCCGGGCGAGAACTTCCATGTAGTATTCCTCGGCTGCGTCCAGATCCTGGAACGGCACCACCTGGCCTTCGTCCACGACCACCGCGCTGGTGCAGAATTCACGGATGGTCGACATGCTGTGCGAGGTCATGATCAGGTCTGAACGCGAGCGGCGCTCGGCGAACGCTTCCTGACACTTGCGGCGGAAGGCGGCGTCGCCGACGCTGAGACCTTCATCGATGAGATAGACCTGAAAGTCGATGGCCATGTTGAGCCCGAACATCAGACGGGCCTTCATCCCCGACGAATAGCTCGATATCGGCTCATAGAAGTAGGGGCCGAGCTCGGAGAAATCCCGCACGAACTCGGTCGTCTCGCGGATATCCAGATTGTAGATTCGGCAGATGAACTTCAGGTTCTCGGCGCCGGTCAGATTGCCGCTGAACCCGCCAGTCACGCCCATGGGCGACGAGACGGTGACGTTACGCACGACCTTGCCCCTGTCCGGCCGCTCCACGCCGCCGATCAGCCGCATCAACGTCGACTTGCCCGCCCCGTTGAGGCCGAGGACCGCCGTGTTCGAGCCGCGATAGAACACCAGGTTCGTCGGCCGGATGACCGGTCGCCAGCCATACTTGGTGCGATAGGACTTCTGGACGCCGCGCAGTTCGATCATCAGCCTCGCTCCAATTCGAGACCGGTGAACTGGAACAGCCACTCGATGAACAGGCCGATGACCAAACAGACCACGGCGAAGGCAATGGGATAGAAGGCGCTGACGTGCTGGCTCTCGAAGCCTGGAATGGCGGCGTCGCGAATCCATTCGATGACCTGGGCCAGAGGATTGTAGGCGACATATTTGCGCAGTCCGGCCGGCAGGGTATCGAGCGTATACCAGACGCCGGACGTGAAGAAGAGCAAGCGTCCGAGAGCGCGCGTGAGATCGCTCCATTGATTGAAGAAGCGGCCGATCTGGGCGCTGAGGAAACCGGCGCCGTAACAGAGCAGCGCCAGCACCAGCAGCGCCCCTTCGAGTTCCAGAGGATTGTCAACCCAGGCCGTGAAGGGCAGGGCGAAGAAGGCCTTCGTGAAAAGCGCGATGATGAACACGACCATCGCGGAGGTGAGCAATTCGAGCAGCACGCGCGCGGTAATGATCTCGAAGGCGCGCACTTGCGGATAGTTCATCAGCGATCGGTTGCTCGTGATCGCGCGCGCGCCGCGGTTGATCGCATTGCGGAAGCTCATCAGCGGCATGATGCCGGTGATGAAGAAGACGACGAGACTTTCGCCTACGGCCGGCGATCGTCCGATGAAGCCGAACACGGTCAGCATGACGGTAAGCTGGAGAAGAGGCTCGATCAGCGACCAGACGTATCCCGCGGAACGACGGCCGTACCGCGTGACGGCCTCGCGCAGCAGCAGGGCGTAGATGGTCGTGGCGCTGATCCGGGCGGCCCGCCACGTCGGATTGCGGTCAAGTCGTTCGCCGAAGGCGCGCCAATCCGGCCCGCGGCGGCCTCGATTCAAGGGAAAGGGCGTCAGGCTCATTCAACCAGCGCCGTCGCGCCCTTCGTGACCATGCCGTTTCAATGCACCGGCCGCGCGCGCCGCGCAAGCGCGTCAGTCGAAGACGAGGCTGGTCGAGAGGCGAATCCGCCGTCCATGGAAGCGCGCCCCTAGGGCGTCGTTGGGCGTGATGCGGTGGTAGCCCTCCGCCAGCCAGCCCTGGATTTCCGGTTCGGTCGCGCCGCGCGCGCGAATCAGGGTCAGAGGGACGTCACTGGCATAGAGAATGCGGCCTCCGGGAAAGCGCCAGCCGCCCGAGGTCTGCTCGGCCTCCAGATCAGGCGGCAGGTGAAGCCAGGCGACAGCGTCGCGCGCGTCGTCGAAGGTCAACAGGTCTTCGATGAGCAGGCTTTCCCCGGGGCGATAGGTGAAGCGCCGGGCATGAGCGGCGCCGACGACCGGGCGTTCCACCCGCCCTTCGATGATCCAGGCGTCGCCCTGCTGGCGCAGGGCGTGCAGCATGCCGCCGGCCGGGGGCGTGCGCCGGACCCCGTTGCCGGGACTGGCCGGATCGTATTCCACCGTGTTGTGCGCACGCGCGCTATCGGTATACGCGCGCCAGTCGGCCTTGGAATAGGAGTATTTGCCGGTGTCCACGATCCAGTGACGGCCGCGATCGTAGAGTTCGAACGACAGGTCGTCGGCGTGCTTGTGGACGTTGCTGTGGTGCCCCGCCGCCACCATCAGCACCGCCGGGCCGTGCGGCGCGGACGCCGGCGCGCGGACGACGGCGTAGCCGGCCTCGCGGAACAGTCGGGCCGCGCGCTTGGCGGGCCGGTACGTCAACCGCCGGGCGTCCCGGTCGGTGTCGCCGAAGGCCGCCGCCATGCCATCGGGGAAGGTCAGCCATGTCGCCAGGCGCCGTGCGCGCTTCAGGACGGCGAAGGCGTCGGGGAGATCCTCGTAGAAGCCCGTCGCTAGCATGCGTCGGAGCGTACGCAGGGCGAAGACATGGTAGCCGGGCGAGTGTTCCAGGTGCACGCCTTCCTCACCGAACTGCTGCTTCAGCAGGGCCAGGAGGGCCTTGCCGGCGTAGGCGTGGGCGGCCGCGGCGCCCTCCAGTTCCGGCGCTGCGAGCGAAAGGGCCCTGAGCCCGTGAATCTGGAAGAAGGCGTGGTTGGACTGGCCGAGGAAGGCCGGGTCGCCGAGGCGATCGAGATGCTGCTGCGCCAGGGCCTGAAGAGCCGCCAGATCCTGTTGCGGAAGTCGCGCCGCCCGGCCGTGCTGCAGGAGATAGGCGAGCTTCGAGGCCCGGATGCCCGATCCCATGTCGTTCCAATACAGGCCGAAATCCTTGCCGGCATTGACCGTCTCGGCGGATTTCCAGGAGAGAGCCAATGCGGCGGCCGCCTCAAGGTAGCGAGCGCCGCCGCTCGTTTCATGAGCCACGACCATCGGAGCCATCGGCCGCCATGCGTGCAGTTGAAAGGTCCAATTGCGATCCGAGAAGGGATCGCTTTCCCAATCGTCGGTCGAGCCCGGCAGATGTACTCTGGGTGTATCAGGGCGCGCGCGCCAGCCTTCCGACAGGATCGCTGCGACTTCGGCTTCGGGCCGTCCATAGTTTCCGCACAGAGCTGTGCGGGCGGTTTGTCGGGCCAATCGGTCGATCTCGTCGTTTCGAGCGGCGGGCTATCGCCGTCCGCCATTTGAGTGTCAACAGCGGGAATTCTTCCCAAGGCGTGACGCCAAATCGAAATCACCTCTTTCGGTGACAGTTTCGTGCTTTTGTTGATAAGCCATCTCTCATGGCAGAGACGAGTTTTCGACGGCGAATCGCACGCTGGCGTCGGTTGCAGCGTTTCAAACCGCTGCAGGTGACGCCGGACTGGCGCGTGATCTCCAGATCTCCGTACATCGAGCGCTGGCGCTTGCCGGTTGACGCGGCGAACATCGAGCTTTCCTGCGAATTGTTGTCCGCCAGCCATGGCTCGTCGCGAGACGTGATTGCTGCGGTGAGGTTCCTCGACAGGAGCGGTCTATCCCTCTCGGCTCCGGGCAAGGCGCTGCGCATCTCGAAATCGGGAGAGGCCTATGTCCATCCCTTCGATTCGCGCATCGAGGACGCCTTCCGCCTGGTTATGCGACCGCCGGATGGAACGGAGGTCGTCGAAGTCGAATTCAGATCGGTGACCGCAACCGATAACGCCAGTCATGCCGTCCGCGATGTGATGATGCGCCCGCTCGGCGGTGAGGAGCGCCTCGGCGCCGACCTGAGTTCGTGGGCGGAAAGCCGGCGGCTCATGGCCGCCGTTCTGCGATTTGGCCGGGCCGTCGAGAAAAGAGGCGGTCCTCTTCACCTTGAACAGGACATGTTCGGCGAAGCCGTTCTGGAACATTTTGTCCTGACCAATCAGGATCGTCGTCTGGCTACGGCCTTGGCGGAGGGGCGACTACGGGCGGGGCGCGATCGCGAGGCGCTGGTGCTTGCCGGGCTCGCCGATACGCCAGGGGTGAAACAGGCGCAGAGCCGTCGGGATTTGCTGGAGTGGGCCAGCAAGGCCTTGCTCCATTATGCGACGGCGGACCGCGCGAGCGGCGTCGTCTTTCATGTCGCACAGAATGTCGACGCTCAAGGCCGGGAATGTCTGTTCAGTAGGCTGACCAGCGGTGATTCCGGCTCGGAGATCTTCATGGCCCTCGTGCCTGCCCCCGGGACCGATGCATCCAACCTTCGTGTGGTCGAGCCCTTCGATCCCGTCGATTCCGCGTGCGTGGTCCGCCTGGCGGAACAACTGGTGCGCCATGCGAGAGGACGGAATGTTGCCTGTCTCAGGGGGTACTCCCTGACCGACGCACTGGCCGCCGCCGTCGCGGCCCGACGGTTGGGTGTTCGCAGCGAGTTCGAAGCCGGCGATCTCGTGGAGCTCAGATCGGTGCTGATGTCGCCCGATATCGCGTCGAGCGACGCGGCCGATCGGGAAAGAGCGCTGTACGACCTGGCTTTCAAGGCGGTCGATCAGGTCGACATGGATGACGACTCCCGAACCTGGTTAAGCCACCGTGGTTTTACGCTTTGACGAGCCGTCCGTTCAGCCTTGGCGGCGACAGTTCGTCTGGAATGCTGATCCGGGCGGCCTGGATTGCAGATCGCTATGCGGCCTGGCGGCGCGCCGGCGATAGAGGGCAACTCGCTCGGGCTCTCCAGATCGTCGATGAGTTGGAAGACTGGAACCTTCCCTCGGACCTGATCGAGCCGAGATTGATCGAGATGCGAAGATGGCGGCCAAACGCGCTGCTTCGCCTTGGTCGGGCCGATCAGGCGCGCCTCCGACTCAAGGGCAATGAAAGCCGGTTCGGGCGGGACTGGACCAGCCGTCTGTCGGCCGCGCGCCTGTTCTATTTCGAGAACCGGCTTGAGGAGGCCGAGATCGCTTTGCGGGAAGCGATCGTCCTCGTCCCTCACGGCGCCGGTCGTGCTGCGAGGGTGCAACGCCTGTCGCATGCCCTTTGTGACGTACTGTGTCTTGCGGGCAGGACCCAGGAAGCCCGGGCGATGCTGCTGGACCAGATCGGGCCTCCGCAGACGTGGGACAACGCCGACATGATCGCCCTGCGGCAAACCATCGCGTGCCCGGACGATCTGAATTGGCTCGCGGCGGCCTTGTCTGGCTTGATGGGAAGCGTGAGCTATCAAGGCCTCATGGCGTTGCACCACTACTCCTGGTGCTGTCGGGAAATGGAAGCCTACGACGCCGCCGAGGACGCCGCCCGGCGGCGGCTGCTGCTGGGTCTTGAACTGAGACCCTTCGGCGCGAAGCCCAAGAAGACGGTCGATAGCCGAAGCTGGGTCGAGGCCGCCAAGCAGGCCTTGTTTGACATGCAGGCGGCCTTCCATTCGATCGGCGCGGAGTTTTTCCTCATCAGCGGGACGCTGCTGGGCTGTGTTCGTGAAGGCGGCATCCTCCCGCATGACAAGGACATCGATGTCGGCGTCCTGGACGCGGGGCCGGAGGAGCGGCGACATATCGAGGCGGCGCTCGTGTCATGGGGATGCTTTTCAAGAAAGCCGTATCGCAATGGAGCGCTTCTGAGGCTCCAACACGCCAATGGCGTTCTGATCGATGTGTTCTGGCACAGGAACGAGGGCGGACTTATTTTGCACGAAGGTCTGAAGAGCAAGTGGTGGAATACGCCGTTCGCGTTGGAGGACCGATCCTTTCTCGGTGGATCCTTCAAGGCGCCGGTCGACGTCGACCGGTATCTGGAAGAAAATTACGGAGATTGGCGCGTACCCCGATCGGACTTTGAGACCTTTTCCGATACGCCGAACATGGCTGTGACCAATGACGGGGAGATGATCTGGTACGGCTATACCAAGGCGCTGGATTACTATCACGCCGGTCGATCCTATCATTTTGATCGTATCGCCAGGATTCTTCTCGGATACAGACCAAGGGACAGGTTGATCCTTCGTCTTCTCCGCGAGGTCGAAAACCTGGCGGCGCAGGATGTGCCGGGACACCTTCCTGCTTGACCCGCGCCGGAGCGCCCGTAAGCATCCGGTGATGCGCAAGGTCATCACCTACGGCACGTTCGATCTCTTTCACGTGGGGCACCTGCGCCTTCTTGAGCGTTTGCGCGCCTTGGGCGATCACCTGACCGTTGGTGTTTCCACCGACGCCTTCAACGTGGAGAAGGGCAAGAGCAGCGTTGTCAGCTATGCGGATCGGGTTGAGATCGTGCAGGCGCTCCGGTGCGTCAATCTCGTCATTCCGGAACGGGATTGGACTCAGAAGCGCCAGGACATCCTCGCGCACCACATCGACATATTCGGAATGGGCAGTGACTGGAGTGGACGTTTCGACGACCTGCGCGACCTATGCGAGGTCGTTTACCTGCCGCGAACGGAGGGAGTCAGCAGCACCCTGATCCGCACGGGGGTCGTCGAAATTGCTGGTGCGGGAAAACGCATGGGCTGAAGGCGCCGGTTTCCTCGGTGGAGGATCAACTCCATATGCCGCAGGCGTCGATGGTCCGGCTGACCGGCCGGGGTTGAGACCGGAATTCTCGATGGCCGACCAGGGCCATGACCAGCGGCATGGCGAGTGCGTCGACCAGGGGGACGATCTCTAAACCGTGATCCGGCGGAAGCATGTCGGCATAGGGATCGGCGCAGACGACGCGACCGGGGAATTCCCCACTGAGCGTGCGGGCGATGGTCAGGGCCGGACTCTCGCGAAAATCGTCGACATCGGGCTTGAAGGACAGGCCGAGGCACGCGACCCGCGTCGCCGGTTCGGCGCGCAGAATGGCCCGCGCCTTGTCGAGCACGAACTCGGGTTTGGCGTCGTTCACCTCGCGGGCGGTGCGGATCAGGCGGGCCTGCTCCGGGGCCTGGGCGACGATAAACCAGGGATCGACGGCGATGCAGTGGCCGCCGACGCCCGGCCCCGGCTGCAGGATGTTCACCCGCGGATGGTGATTGGCCAGGGCGATCAGTTCCCAGACATTCAGGCCCATCGTGTCGCAGATCAGCGACAACTCATTGGCGAAGGCGATGTTGACGTCCCTGAAGGCGTTCTCGACCAGCTTGGTCATCTCGGCCGACCGATCATCGGTCAGCAGCAGCTCGCCGGATGTCAGGGTGCGGTAGATGCCGGCCGCGCGGACGGCCGCTTCCGGCGTGGCGCCGCCCAGGACGCGCGCGTTGGTCGATAGCTCCTGCAGGGTTCGGCCGGGGATCACCCGCTCGGGCGAATAGACGACATCGACGTCGATCGCTCCCTCGCCGCCACATCCGGGGAAGGTCAGGTCGGGGCGCAACGCGGCGAGCCGGTCGATGACCCGCCGCGTCGTGCCGACCGGGGAGGTCGATTCGAGAACCACCAGGGCGCCAGGACGCAGCATGGGCGCGACCGCTTCGATCGCGGCGAAGACATAGGTCAGGTCCGGGGCGTTGGCGGAGTCGTGCGATACGGGGGTCGGGACGGCGATCAGATAGGCCTGGGCCTCCGGCATCTCCCGCGCGGCGCTGAGCCGCCCGGCTTCGATCGCGCTTTCCAGAAGCTCGTTCAGGCCTGGTTCGACGATGTGGCAGACGCCCGCATTGATCGCCGACACCACGTCGGCGTTGACGTCGACGCCGATGACCCGGTGCCCGGCCTTGGCCAGGGCGGCGGCGGTCGGCAAGCCGATGTATCCCAGGCCGACGACGGCGATGGTCTGGAGCGCAGGCGCCGGATGGGCGAAGTCAGCGTAGACCGTCAGCGACACGTTGCAGCTCCTGCACAATCCGGAGTGCGGCCCGACCGTCTCCGTAGGGATTGCTTAGCGGCGGTCGCTTCGCGTGGTCCAGCGCTGAACGCACGCCGGCGACGATCCGTTGCCGATCTGCACCAACCAGGCGCGCCACGCCCGCCTCGACCGCTTCAGGCCTTTCGGTGACATCGCGCATGACCAGAACCGGCTTGTCGAGGGAGGGCGCCTCCTCCTGGACGCCGCCGGAATCCGTCAGGATCACATCCGCGCGATCCATCAGATAAACGAAAGTCGGATAGTCGGTCGGCGGCACGAGATGGACGCCGTCAAGCCCGCCAAGGATGACGCGGACGGGTTCCTGCACATTCGGGTTGAGATGCACAGGATAGACCACCTGGATCGCGCCATCGGCGACGATGTCGCGGATGGCCATGCAGATCTGCTGGAAGCCCTCGCCAAAGCTCTCGCGACGATGACCGGTGACCAGCACCAGCGGCCGCGTCGGATCCAGGAAGCGGAAGGCGGCGTCCAGCCGGCCGCGACGCCCGATGTCCGCCTGGATGCTGGAGCGGGTCTGCAGCAGGGCGTCTATGACGGTGTTGCCCGTCACGCTGATGCGGTCTTTGGCCACGCCTTCGGCGATCAGATTGCGACGCGCCGTTTCGGTGGGCGCGAACAGGCGGTCGCTGACCATATCCACGAGCCGGCGATTGAACTCTTCCGGCCAGGGCTGATCCAGTCGGCCGCTGCGCAGGCCGGCTTCGACGTGGCCGATGCGGATACCGCGGTGGAAGGCCGCCGTGGCGGCGGCGGCGGCGGTGGAGGTGTCGCCATGCACCAGCACCATGTCCGGTCGCTCCTCGACCAGCAGGCGATCCGCGCCGGCCATGACCTGGGAGAAGATTTCGTTCAGCGTCTGTCCGGGAGTCATGACGTTCAGGTCGCGATCGACCTCCAGGCCAAAGACATCCAGAACCTGGTCCAGCATCTCGCGATGCTGTCCGGTGGACCACACCTGGCAATCAAAGGCCCCCGAGGCCCGCAGCGCCTGCACCACGGGCGCCATCTTGATGGCTTCGGGGCGGGTTCCAAAGATGACGGCCAGTCGCAAGGCGTTCGGTTCGCAGAAGCACGCGGCGATTGCGCCGCTGGCCGCGTCAGTAGACGGGAAAGGGGCGCAGGATCAAACCGATCCGGCAAAATTCCCGAATTCAGAGAATCTTCGCCAGTTCCCAGTGCTCCCAGGGCCGCACCAGGTGGAAGGTCATGGCCTCGGTCATGCGTTCCTCGCTGCTGGCCATGGGCAGGGCGTCGCGCGCCTTTGCAGTCTGCGATGGCGCGCGAAGCGTGCGTCGGCTCCGCACGATTTCGAAGCCGGCGCGAAGCAGCAGCATCGACCATGCGGTCGGCGTCAGGAAACCATATCCCGGCGCTTCGAGGCGTGGCTGGCGCGGATCAGCGCAGCCGACATGGATGACGGCGTCTCCCCCTGGCCGGAGCAGACCGTAGAGGCGTTTGAGACCATCCTCGACTCCATCAAGGACGAACATCGATTCAAAGTCGCGACAGATCACCAGATCGAACGACAGCGGATCCAGCGCGCTGAGATAGCTGATGTCCTCATGCAGTTCGATCGCTTCATCGGGCGTCAGTTCGTCCAGTATGGACTCAGGGGAGACGGAACCCGCCGCGCCCCTGCCAACGCCCGCGGCGGAGCGGGGACGGCCGAGTTCGCCACGCCGCCGGAGGTGTCCCAGCAGACGCGCGTCGCCATAGCCGATCTCGAGAATGTCGGCGTCCGCCAGCAGCAAATCGAACGCGCTAAACCTCGCCGACCACAATTCGCGCGCGGCGGTCTCGGCGGCGATGGCCGCAGGTTCACGTTCCGCCAGCGTGGGGAAGATGATCTCACGCGCCTCGGCCAGGAGCTGCCGGGCCTTCTTCGACAGGGTCTTCATGGCTTGGCCGGTTCCACGATCAGGGTCAGCCTCGCCGTCCGGAGTTCCTGCAGATCGAACGCGGCCAAGCGTTCAGCATGCGCCGCAAGAATCTCGGATGTTTCATGCTCGCCCTCTCCCTGCGCGGCCACGATCCGGAGTCCGCTGGCGGCGATCAGCAGCCGCCATGCCGATGCGGGAAGCATGGCGCGTCGGGCGATGTCGTCGCCAAGGTCTCCGGCTGCCGCCGGCTCTGGAAACAGCAGGCGATCATAGGCTTCTGGTCCATCTCCGACCGGAGCGGCGAAGGTGGGAATGTGAAGTAGGGCCCGGCCCTTGGGCGAGAGCTGCGTTCCGATACGGACAAGGCGGGACTGGATGTCGGCCAAGCCACCCCCATCGATCCCCTCCAGCATGAGGATCAGATCGAAATCTCCAACGGGCCAGGCGTCGTCCACGGCGGCCGTTCGGATTGCCAGGACGGGGGCCAGCGCAGCGATCGCGGGCGCCTCGGCCTCGTTTCCGATGACAAGGGCCGCCTCGATCGTCGTCGGCAGGTGCGCGGCGATCTGAGGCGGGCGGGATCCGGCTCGGCGGCTGGGAGAACGGCTCATGGCGCGGCTCTCACGGCGAGGCGATAGGCGTTGTCATAGCGGCGAACCGCCGACGACCGGAAGACGTGGACGCCCCGACGCTGCTCCAGAATCGCCTCATAGGCGGCCGGCGCCAGCCATCGCCGCGCTTGATCGGCGGAGAACAGGGAGGCCCACTCCGCCGCGCCGACTTGTGTCGCGGCGACGCCGTCGAGCAGACTGGTCAGCAGTTCGGTCTGTATCTCGCTGAGGCCGGCGGCGTATCGGAAGCCGCGCCCCGATCGCTTCCAGCCCGCCGCCAACCAGTCGGGCAGGGTCTGACGCAGGGTGTTGTTCCACAGATCCATCGCCGCACGATCGCGGCTGCGCCGCCGGTCGAGCAGCCGCAACGGGTCCAGTTCGATGATCGCCAGCCGGCCGTGCGCAGACAGCGAGGCGCTGGCGTCCATCCATCCGCCGATCGCGGCGGCGGCCAGGGCGTGACGGTTGTCCAGGCCGTGGACCATGACGCGGTCGCGCGCATGCGCCGGCGTGGACAGGAATGTCGTCGTCGGAAAGGCGATGGTCCGTGATGATGTGGCGAAAGGCGCGGTTCGCCACCGCATCCATTCCGGCAGACTGGCCAGCGCGGCGCGAGACAGGATCACCCCGGCATGCCCTTCGGCGTCGAGAGCGTCCAGCCACGCCTGCCGATCCGGCCCGTCGCCCAGCATCACCCCGTCTGCGCATCCGAGATCGGCTATGCCCTGCCGCATGGCGGCGAGACGCTCCGCCGGAGGGCGGCCCTGGCCGCCTAGGACGGCGGAACCGACATAGAGGCCGATGCGGCCTCCGGCGGCTCTCAACTCCTCCGCCAGGCGCGCCAATCGGACGGGCGAGAGCGCCTGTCCCATCTCCACATCCAGGAAGAACCAGCCCTCCAGGCCGCGCGCTTCGAGCAGGCGAGCAAGGCGGGCCACGGCTCCGTCGCCTCGGCCGTCGCTCCACTGAATCGGAAGGAAATCCTCGGGATCAGGCTCAAGCCCCAGGTCCGGCGCCGCGGTGACGGGTATGACGATCGCCCGCATGCGATCGGGCAGGAGGCCCGGAGTCGGAGAGGATATCCCGGGCGCCGGCCGAACCCTGCCTTCGGCCGGCTGGGGGCGCACGGCGTCCGCTTCCAGCGGCACCAATCGCTCCGCGCGTTGCAGTGCGGACTTGAGCGCGCGCCGGCTGACGGGACGCCAGCGCGCGGCGCCCCATGCGCCCTTCACGAACGGCTTGATGCGCCATTGCGCCTTGCGTCCCCGCAATTGACCGGCCGGCAGGTAGAAGACCGGGCGTATCGACGTCATGTCGACGAGGACGTCGCCGCTGAGCGCGTCGCGCACGAGGAACCGGTAATCGGTCGCGCCGACGACTTCGGGGCGCGCGAGCCGATCCGGCGCCGTCTGGTCCACATCCTCTCCCAGCCGGGGTATGGCCGTGAAGTTCTGCTTGCGGCGATAGGGGGCGGTGGGATCGTCGGCGGATCGGCTTTCGACACGATAGGCCAATTGATCTGGGCTCAGCCGCAGTCCGGCCGGAAGCCGACACATCTGGCGGAAGCCCTCATAGATGATCTGCTTCTCGCCGGTGTCCTGATTGCGGATGGCGACGCGGTATTGCTGGTTTTGCCCGAAAGACGCCCATTTGAGCGTGGGGTCGGCGGCGCGCCGTCGAATATTTTTCAATCCGCGCATCCTCATCGTGCCGACGCATCGTGCGTCGCGCGATGGTCGAGAGCATCCCCATCCCGCGTCATGGCGGGAATGTCGAGCGGAAATCGAACCAACATGCGTCAGTCCCGCCGAAGCTCGCGATAGGCGTCGACCAGACGCGTCGCCGTGCTCGTCCAGGTGAACCGCTCCATGACGGACTTGCGCCCCGCCGAGGCCGTGCGGCGGGCGGCGCGCTCGTGGGTCAGGACATGGTCCAGCCGCGCCGTCAGACTGTCGATATCGCCGCGACGGAACAGAAAGCCGTTCGCCTCGTCCTCGATGGTTTCGGCGATGGCTGCGACGTCGGAAGCGACAACGGGCACGCCCATCGCCAGGGCTTCGAGCGGCTTCAGCGGCGGCACCAGTTCGGTGACGCCAGAGGGGCGGCGCGGGTAGACCGCCAGATCCATCAGCGAGTACCACCGTCGTACATCGGCCGGGGGCACGCGACCGGGCATGATGACGTGGGCCTGGACGCCGAAGCTCCGGGCCGCCTCGCGCACCTGTCGGGCCGCGGGGCCGTCGCCGACCAGCACGGCGCAGACATCCCGTCCATGCGTGCGCAGGCGCGCCAGGGCCTCCACCAGGTCCACCAGGCCTTCATAGGCCATCATCGAGCCGATGAAGCCGATGACCTTGGCGTCGCCCAGCCGCAGGTCGCGCGCAAGCGCCTCATCGCGCTTCACGGGTTTGAACAGGTCCGGGTCCACGCAGTTGGGCGCCAGAAGAATGCGGCTCTCATCGACGCCGCGCGCGACCAATTCGCGCTTGAGACCTTGCGAGAGCGTCACCACCACGTCCGCCTCGTGGGCGACGCGGCTTTCCTGCTCCTTCTGCCAGACGAAACGTTCGCTGCCTTCGAAACGCGGATCCTTGGCGGCGTGGGTCAGTTCCCACAGGCCGCGCACTTCGTAGACGAACGGCAGGCCGGCCTGCCGCGCGGCGATCAGGGCCGGCGTGGCGTTGAGGTAGTTGGAGGCGGCATGGACCACCGCCGGTCTGACCCGTTCTATGTGGGTCAGCACCGCCCTGGAGGCTTCCGCGCAGTAGCGATCGAAGGCCGTTCGGTTGGCCGGCGGCCCCGGCAGAAGCGAATAGGCGATCCCATCGGCCTCCTGAACGCGTCCCTTGGGGATGTGGTGGATATCGTTGCGATCGCGCGGATATCCCGACCGGGTGGCGGCTTCGGCCCGCCAGCCCTGTGCCCGGAGGGCCTTGATGAGCGACTGGGTCCGGGCCGTGTAGCCGGTCGTGTGATAGGGGGCGGAACTGGCCGCCAGATAGAGAACGGTGGATTCGCGCGGTTCGACGCGCGGCGTCGCTCGCCGTGCTGGAATGGAGACGCCATTGTCGCGCACCCGCGCCATGCCTTCCAGCACCATGGCCTTGTGCTGGGCGCTCTGGCTGAGGATGTTCCGACGCGATCCCAGACGGGCGAAGATGGCGCGCGGCTCCTCGATGCGGCCGGCGTCATAGAGATGCACCGCCAGCGTCGCCTGACGCGTGGGCGAAGGGTCGAGCGCCACCGCCGCGCGCAGCAGCTCCAGGCTCTTGTCGGGAGCGGTGAAGCGCATCAGTCCCGCGATCTCGGCCAGGACGAAGGCGCGATAGCGTGGCTCGAACCCTTCGGCCTCGACGGCGGCGAGGACTTCATGCACCTCGGCGTCGTGCAGGGGTCCCAGAAGGCGCCGAAGCAGCAGGTCGAGCGCCGAGTGCGACGGGTCGCTCATGGCCCGGCGGCCCCGCCGCTGCCGGGACACGGCGATCAGGCGACCGATCTCGCGCGGGAGATCGAGGAGGCCGCTCCAGCGCCGCGCACGCAGGATGGCGCCGCCCAGTTGATAGGAGACGGTGTTGCGAAGGCGTTCCGCCTCGGCCGACAGTTCGAAGATTTTCAACCGGAGCTCGGCGGCCTCCGCCAGCGCGTCGTCGCCGCGCAAAGGCGGAGGTTCCAGGCGGTCCTGTCGCTCGGACGCGGGGAGGGCTGCGTTTTCAATCACTAGGCGCACAGCCGCCTAGTGCATGAGGCGTGCGGCGAAGACAAGGTCATGGGCGGTTCCAGGCGAGTCCGGCCTGCAGCATCTGCAAGTGCCGGCGCCGCCATTGTTCGACATAGGCGACGCGTGCAGCCGCGCCCTCCGGAGTAAGGCCGGTGTTCGAGGCGCCCATCAGGGACGCGGCGCTCCATCGGGCGACGACCAGCGGCTCCGGCATGCGGCGTACCCTCCAGCGCCCCGCCAGGGCGTCCAGCCGCGCCAGCATCTCCGAATCGCCGCCTGTCCGGCCTTCGTCGAAAGGCCCCAGGCGCTCGAAGGTCTCGCGTCGCGCCATCATCAGGATGGGATTGAGGCGCAGCAGGGGGAAGACGCGCGGATTGACGATGCGGCCGTCGTCGTCGAGGCGGAAATAGCCGCATACGCTGGCCAGCCGCCCTCCCGAGAGGCCCGCCAATTGCCGCTCTATGCGCCGCGGATGCGCCCAGTCGTCGGCGTCGTGAAAAGCGATAACATCGCCGCGCGCCAATGCCACCCCAGTGTTGCGCGCGCCATAGGCGCCGGGCGCACCCTGGTTCGTGTGGACCCTGATGCGCGGGTCTGCTTCCGCCAGGCGACGCCCGATGGCCAAGGTGTCGTCTGTCGAGCCGTCGTCGATCAACAGAATCTCCAGCGCCGTCCAACTCTGGCGTCGTAGGGAGGTCAAGGCCGTCTCCAGCGTATCGGCGGCGTCACGCGCGGCCATTATGATCGACACCAGAGGCCCTTCGCGATCGATCGGGGCGACATCGGCCGAAAAGGCGTCGAGAGCAGGCGGGGCATCCTCCTCCTCGAGCGCCGTCTCCAGTCGGTCGGCGGCGAACAAGGCGTTCAGCGCGCGGCGCTGGTTACGACAGCAGCCATTCACGCGGTGCACCGCGGCAGCCAGCAGGCGGTTCTCGCGCGAAGTAGGCGGCGGCGGCGTCAATCCGATCGCTGTCGCCGCGTCAGCGACGGCCAGGCGGCAGGCTAGCCTTTCGGCTGCGGCTTGGGGGGGCAGTAGCTCCAGGGCCCAGTCCGGTGCGAAGGGCGCAGCCGCCACGGCGAGGCTACGGCGCAGCGCGGGCGTCGGATCGTCGGCCTCCCGCCAGACCTCGCGCGCCCGTCCGATCCGGCCGAGACCGGCGAAACCGATGGCCCGCACCCCCGGGTCGGCCGCCTCGGCGGCGCTGGCATAGAGGCCCAGGGGAACGAGCGCCTCGAGTTGCATGCCGCCGCCCAGCGCCACCGCGCCCAGGCCTCGCCGCGCCGCCCTGCGCGAGGCCGCCATTCGGAAGGGGCCGTGAAGCGCGGCGTGCGTGAGAATGCGATCGGATAGGGCCCTGGCGGTCATCGGAGCTGGATAGCACGAAGGCCGAAGGTGGAATTTTAAGGATCCGCGAAATTCCGACCGGTCACATCCATCATGACATTCCCGAAGGTCCCATTCACTGGAGAGACGTGCTCCTCCCATAGGTGTCGTCGCCCAACTTGGAAGCACCAGTGCCAAAGTCGGTCTTGGTGAGACCGACTTTGGCACTGGTGCTCGGCGGCTGATGAGCAAACCGGTATCCGAGTTCTTTGGCCGGCGAAGGCGATGCTCTGAAGCTAGAGGAACACCTTTTTCCGCTCGAACAAGGTCAGCAATTTGGCATAGAGCCTTAGCGACTTCGTGCTGACGATTATGCGCTTTCGCGTGCCACCGATGGTAGACAAAAAGATTACTGACTTAAACCCGTGCTTAGCGGTCGCGAGGTGAATGCTTCCCTCCGACCACATGCAGCTATGTCCTGCGGTGTAGGGATAGATCAGGCGGGTCACAGGCATTCCTGCAACGAAGTTCGTGCCGGCGATGCACATGCCATCATCAGAGACGTAGTCCAGAAGACTGCCATAGTGACCGACCGGATCCTCGAAATGCTCAATCACCTCGGAGGCGATGACGAGATCGAACTTTCTTTGGTCCGGATTGCCCGCCCGGATGTCGAGGAAATTATCCAGGCCCTGATAATTGCGGATATCTGCCACGCTTGAACTGGCGACCGACGGGTGATCTCCGATATGAGCGTGGTCCAGAGATACGCCCGGACCGAACACCAGAGCGTCAAGAGGTCTTTTGGGACGTAGGATTTCCAACGCCCGAGCAGCGAAGGCGTACTCTCGACCTGGCTTGTCCTCGCGACCAACCCGACCGGAAGTGTGGTCTATTTCGTTCAGATCCTTCTCGACATTGCCCGGGTTGTGAAGGAAGCGGCAGACCTTGCACATAAAGACTTCGTGTCGACCGAGTTGGGTCATCCCCGGCTTGCCCTGGTTCACCTGAACCACGAATCGAGACTGATCGTCATTTTCGCAGATCGGGCAGCGACGCTGCACATCCTCCGCCTCAAGGCATTCTCGCGGTCGAACGGTTTGAACAATGCTATCCACGGGCAGTCTCCTCACAGCGGTGCTGATGCAGCACTTCCAATCTTTTCAGCGTTGGCAGACGTCTTGGCTCCAAGCGCATCCCCGATTTGGTTCAGAACGATGTGGCCATAGACTGGTCCCATGTGGGAAATATCCTGCTCTCCGTACTCGCCTCCAGTGATCCGCTTCGCTCCGACGCCGTATTCCGGCTTTGTCAGCCCAAGTGAAGAAATCGTCTCGGCGGGCTGTGAAAGAACTTTATATCCGAACGGGTGCGCCAAATCCTTGATGGCGCTCTCTATCACGCCATTTATCCAGATGGCTGCTGTGCCATCGTCGTGCTTCATCCATTGGTATCCGCTGCGCTCCATGATCGCGTGGTGAGGAAATGGCGCCGGAACCACAACAACCGGCTGCTTCTGATTGGAGAGCAGGCGCATCATTCGGTAGCCGGCCGATCGTTCGAGTTCGGACTTTGCAGCTTCGCGAAAGGCAGATTCCGAAATCAATGAAGCGCTCTTGTCGAGTCGGAAACGGTGAGGTTGGTATCGATCGAATAGCCGCAATGCGCCATGAGTGCGTAACGCTAATCCGACGATGGCGAAGCTGTCATACTCGTCATACCGAATCTCCGTTAGGCCGCCGGAGGTTCGCGCCAACCATTTGGAGAGTTCCGCCTTGCGTGTGAAAAGTCCTTGCCGCTTCGGAAGCCGCCTGAGGCTGTATAGACCCCGAGCGGGGGCCGCGAATAAGGTCGGAGACCAACTCGGCGCGCGTTGATCGATGGCGTGCTTGAGCATGTGAACGTGCGAATTCGCCAGGATTGCGACCTTCATGAGAACGCCTCCAACATAGCTTCTTCACAGACGATATCATCGTTCGACGGCCCACGCTTAGCGTTTGCTGCGGGTTTGGCCTCCAGTCGAGGATGCTGCTGAAAGAAGTTGCGCATCACTGTCTCGACGCCCTGCTGCTCCACGGTGCGCAGGTTAGGTGAATAGAAGAAGCCGCGAGAAAAGGGCGAGGCGATCAATTCGTAGGAAGGGAAGTAATCGATGTCGTCGAAATCTTCGGCCAACTCTCCAGCGACGGCGCGAAGAACCGACTTTGAGTAGGTCGTGGCTGAAAGCACATGGTCCTGGCTGGCGGTGGCCGTTAGTGGCACTGGCGAAACGGTGACAAGGAACTTGGCACCCGGATTGGTCCGATGGACCAGCGTCCTAAACGCCAGGAACGCCTCGCGAATCTCCGACGCCCTGTAGTTCTTAAAAACATGCTGCTTGGGATCGTAACTGCCTGCGATCGCGCCTGGCGCCGTAGCGTAAACCGCACCGGTTTTTCTATCCGTCCATCCTTCGGTTAAGCCGAACGTGAAGATGAATAGGTTCATCGCCTCAAGCATTCGGCGAACCGCCGCCAAGTGCTGGGAACGATGCGCCATGACTTCGTCCGGGCTGGATAGGCCCTCAGGCTCAACCGAGGGACGCATGGCGTCGAAGAAGCGTCCGTCCTTTTCCCAAACCGGCGCTGGCGTCTCGAACTCGCCATAGGCCTCGCGCGCGATCTGAAGGAGTTGTTGTGCTAAATAGATGTTCGCGTAGCGAGCGGAATAGATTCGATATCCGTATTTGCGAGCGGTGTCGTCACTCATTGAGGAAGGAGCCGGCTCGACATCCATCACGTGATAGCCTGCTGCGCGCAGATGGCCGCCAATGTGCTGGGCGAAGCAGCTACCACCAGTGGCGATCTTTGCCTCGGGGTCAATAGTGAACTTCTTACGGTATAGGCCCGTTATGCTAAGCGGATGCTGCTCACTGACGCCCGTGCGCCAAAATCGTTCGGGAGGCAGGCCGGAATACGGATTTCTCATGCCTGCGACATGGCCACGCGCCACGGCCGAAATCAAGTGACGTGACTGACGTGACCCCCGTTTCTCATCCAGCCAAAAACGAGAGTCCTGGGTTGATCTGAGCCGTGATTATCGGGGTTGGCAAGAGATCGGTCAGCGCAGCCTGCAACCAGCGCAGCGGACCGGCCGATCTGTCCGGTGAGCGCTTCTGCGTAAGCCTGAGGCGTCAGCCATCCGAGCTTCGAGTGCGGACGCTACTTGTTGTAATCACGCCGCCAGGCCTCAACACCGCGGGGCGTGCGGCAGGGATCGGAACAACGTCTCGTTCAACAGTTCGTCGCGCAGCCGCCCGGTGAAGCTCTCGTTGAATCCGTTCTGCTGGGGCTTGCCCGGCGCAATGCAATGCCAGCCGACGCCGGTGTCGTCGGCCCAAGCCAGGGCCGCGTTGGAGGTGTATTCCGTGCCCCTGTCGCTGACGATGGCACGCCCGCCGTTCGCTTATCTCGTAGGCGGCCTGCACATGACCAGCCGCCTTGCGATAGCCGGCGGGCGCCACCACTTTTTTCCCAGCAGGTCAGCGCCACGTTGTCCAACATCGCGTCCGCCAGCATCCGCTTCAGCCGGGCGTTCTCATCCTCGAGCGTCTTCAGCCGCCGAGCCTCCGACACGTCGAGCCCGCCGAACTTACCCTTCCGTTTGTAAAATGGTCGCCGAGCTGACTCCGTGGCGTCGGCACACCTCCGCCGTCGCCACGCCGGTCTCCTGCTCCCGCAGGATACCGATGATCTGCTCTTCCGTGAACCTTGATCGCTTCATTCTGTCCGTCCTTTCGAGGGGCGGACTCTAGCTATTCCTGGAGGAGTTTCAGGGGGTCACGTCAGTGCGCCTTACATCAATGGGTCTTGAGCTAGGCAAAGACGCTTTAATTCTCGACCGAATTGATCCGTAACGGTCGCCTCGACGTCAATGAAATAATCCAGCGCCTTCCGGCGCGCCTCGGCGAGATCGTCGCGGCCTTGCACAACGACCTGCTCGACCAGTGCGGCGAGTTCCTCGTCCGTGGAGAAGAGGTAGGCGTAGGCGTCGTAGGGCATTTGCGAGGCCGACAGGCGGATGCGGGCCTCGGTCGGGATAAAGACGAAGATCGGCTTTAGCGTCGCAAGGAAATCCGTGATGACGCTGGAGATGTCGCTGATCAGGAAGTCCACTTCATGGATGATACCGGCGATGGCTTGGCTTCGTGGACGGATGTCGATCTCACTTTCCAGGAAACAGGTCTTAAGGGTCGCCTCGCGGTACGGCGGCTCCTTCTTCTGCGTGCCGGTCAGCGGGTGAAACTTCACCACGGGGAAGCGGTCGGTGAGATCGGCGACCCTCTCGAGCAGGGCCGGTGCGCATGGCAGCGACGAATAGTTCTGGGAGTCCTGATAGCCCTCCCATGTGGGAAGGTAGAGGAATCGTCCCGTCGCCGCAGTCGGGCGCTCCTTCAGCAATCCGCGTAACATGGGCCGGCCCACGACGCGGAAGTTCAGGCCTAAGAAGTCCAGCCCGGAGGCGGTGAACCGATCAATGTGCGCTTGGCCCGCCGTCCAGACTTCGTCATAGACGCGGAAGAAGCGGTGGCAACTTGCGGCCTTCTCGCTGTCCCCATGTCCCAGGAAGACGTGCGTCAGGTGATTCAGGCGAATGAAGTGAATCACCGTCCCAGTGTTCGAGGCGTAGAAGATCGCCTTCAGCTTGGGGCATTGCGCCGCGAGGTTTTCGGCGTCGCGACCATCCCGGACGAAGATGCAATCAACATCGGGGCGGGCCTTGATGGCATCGAACAGCGCCGCCACCCGGACGACGACAACGACATGCTGGCCTAATGCCTCGCGAAGGTGCTGCAACCACAGATCGATATGGAATTCCGAACCCAGGCCGTCGCTGACGTGCAGGATGGCCGGCGCTTCGGCCAAGATCGAAGACTTGAGCGCCAGTTCGAGACCCGGACGTTGCGCGGGGTTTTTGAGCTTGCCCTTGAGCGCGTTGATCTGCGTTCTGGCGGTGGCGATCTCTCGTCGAGCGATGGTGAGTTCGACATTGGCCTGCCGCAACAAGCGATTGGCTTCCCCCTGGCTGGCGCGAAGCTTTTCTACAATGTTGAACAGGCGTCGCGGCCTGAAAAGGAATTTCACGATCGGCTGCTTTTCTCAATTCACGTGTTTGATCAGGCCGTTCTGAGGATGGCGTAAAAGTTCCTCCACGGCTTCCGCCATGCGCTCCGGCTTCATGCGCAAGGCAGGATCCTCATTGGGGAAAGCCCTCTGCCGCATCGGCGTATCCGCTCGACGAGGCACGACGCAGGTCACGGTCACGCCGTCATCGGCCCATTCCTCAGCAAGCGCTTGGGTCAGGTTCACAACGGCCGCCTTGGATGCGGAATAGGCAGCCGTGTCGCGACGGCCGCGGAAATAGCTGCTGGACGAACACAGCATCAGATGGCCGCCAGAGTGAACGAGATGCTCATAGGCCGCTCGCGCCACATGGATCGATCCCATGAGATTGGTGGCGATCATCTCGTCGATGGCGCCGAAGTCCGTAGAATCAAGGCGGCCAACATGAAGCGTACCGGCGAAGTTGGCGACCAAATCTATCTTGCCCGCTTCCTTGGCGATCGCCTTCAAGCGTTGATCTAAGGCGCCCTGATCGCGAACATCCACACCGCTGGAGCGAGAGGCGCCGAAGACGCGCCACCCCAAATCTTCCAGCCGCTCGCGGACGACAAGGCCGAGGCCCGATGTATCGCCTAGGATCACGGCTACGGGCTCCTCATAGGTCTTCTCTATCGAGGAGCGTTGGCTCTGACCAAGGTAGAGCAACTGCTCCGCCAGGAACATGTCGACCGGATGGGTGATCTTGATGTTTCGTTCCGAACCCTCCACCGCTGCAATCCTAGCGTCCGCCTTATGCGCCAAGAGTACGCCGCAGTCATCGGTGAAGCGTCCGAGAACTTCGTCCGACATGGATGCATAGGCTTCCCCCAGAGTATCGGACCAGAAGCCCTGAGGAGTCTGCCCGCGTCGGAGTTGCGCGCGCTGCGGGATGTTGTCGAGTTGCTTTTGCGCCTCGTCCAACTGCACGATTGTATCCGCCGTCTGTATGACGACATCCGCACCGTCGCTAGTGTCCAGGGCCGCGATCGTTCTACTTATGATGTCCGCAGTCACAAAAGGGCGGACGCCGTCGTGGAAGAGAATCTTGGATCGGCTTGTCATGCCTATGGCGTCCAGCGCGGCTCGCGTCGAAGCCGGGCGCGAAGTTCCTCCCTGCACGAGATTGATGGGCTTGAAGCGTCGATATGGAGCCACCAACCGTTCCGTCTCGTCACGGAAGCCTTCGGGATAGGTGACGAAGATCTCAGCGATATCAGGGTGTCCAGCAAAGGCTTCGATCGCGTAATCCATGACAGGACGGCCCGCCAAAGGCGTGAATTGCTTTGGTTTGCTCTGACCAAAACGCAGTCCACGCCCGCCAGCCAAGATCACTCCAATGGTCATTTGCAATTTTATCCCCGTGCGCTCGGCGCAGCTTCAATTCTTAAGACGGCTATCTCGTGAGCCGTTCCATGTTGAATGCCTAATCAAGGTGTCGTGGTGCTGTCAAAATTGCGTCATGCCCGCAATGTCGTCTCACCGCTGATCAATGTTTCGACCAGCGCGCCCAATTCCGAAGACGTTGGGCGAGGAGAGGCGCTCAGCGGCCTACGCGAGGAAGGAAAAGGGTGACCGCCATGACGCAACTCACGCCAACGATGGCAATGTTCAAAATAGCTTAGGGATCCTTCGAACAATTTGCTCGATTGCTTGAACGTGCGCACTCCTGCATACAATTCATCGCGGCGACGAAGGCGAGCTTCCTTCAATGGATCGTGGCGGATGGTTGCGATGAAGTTTGCGAGAGAAAGTTCTTCGTAGTTCCAAAGATAGGCGTAATCCCTCAGGTTGAGGCCTAACGTGTAAGACCACAGCCATTCTGGTGTTTTTGCCACGGGAATGATGATCGGCTTGCCTGTAAAAAGATATTCCGATGTGACGCCGGAAATATCGGCGATGAGGTAGTCGGACCAATTGAACTGATGATGTTTTCTTCTTAGTCCTGCCGCCTCCGGAGAATTTGGAAAGGCGGTTACCTTTTTCCTGAAATCCTGCACTCGCTTGCCCAATCCTGGATGCGCTCGGATCACGGCCTCGTTGCCATCGCTCCGCGCCCATTCCGACAGTTGATCAAAGGCGCGACCCATTGAACTAAAATTGGCCTGCTCGCTGTAACCTTCGAACGTTGGCGCGTACAGAAGACGTGAAAAGGCGCTGGCCTCTTCGCTAAAGGCTGCGCCTTTCACGACCGTGTTGCCGATCGGGATCATGCGATCGGTTTCGATCTGAATACCAGCTCTCAGATACCGGTTCATCGAATTTGCATCGGCCACCAACATAAAGTCGTAGGCGGAGGGCAGGCGGCTGAAGCTGGAATGCTTATCCGAATCGCCATGATGACCGCAGACATGCACCGCCTTTGGAAAGGCTCTCAAAAAGCCAAGATTTTCATCCTTGTCGGTAATGTAGATGAACGTTTTCAGAGAGGGGGCGGCGTGTCCGAACGCGCCGATCTTGAACCCGTTCTGGGTCGCATAAGCAGGTGTTTTAGGAAGATTGGGAAGTTGGCCTTCTCGTTTTAGCGCCCGAGCAAAAGCAACGAACCGACGATGGCTTAGGCCTATGTAAGGTTGCCAGACTTCCATTTGCGAATAGGCAAGTTCCTTCCCCCAGACCAGGGCGACCTGCGGATCGTGCAATGCGAACGACAATAATTGACCGCGTTCGTCGACTTCCGTAGGCAACGCGATGTCACCACCAGTGCGTGGGCTGACCATCAAGGCGTTCATGGCCGCCTCATAGTGGGACCAGAGAGCTTCGATAGCCGCCGCATCCTTGACTTCGATCGTCACGGATTCCCTCTTATTCGTTGGTCATGGAATTGAAGGCTCGCTAATCGTCGGGCCTGAGAAATCACGCCACATACCCCGCCTGCATCAGTTCGGCGATGTGGACGATGGCGATGGGCCTGTGGTCCTCGACCACGAACAGGGTCGAGATCTTGTTCGCCGTCAGCAGGTCGACGACGTCGCTCATGCGGGCGTCGGGCTCCACCGTGATGGGGTTGGGGCTCATTATGTCGGCGGCCCTGAGGGCGGTGATGTCGCGCTGGAAGGCGCGGCGGATGTCGCCGTCGGTGATGATGCCGGCCAGGGTGTTGTCGGGGTTGAGCACGGCGGCGGCGCCCTTGCGGCCGGCGGTGACGGTGGAGACCACCTCGCCGAAGGCCGCGTCGAGGGGCACGCTGGCGGGGGCGGCGGCGTTGTCGCCCATCCATTCGCGCACCGTCTGCAGGCTCATGCCCAGGGCGCCGCCCGGGTGATGCAGGCCGAAGTCCATGGCGGTGAAGCCGCGCCGGTCCATCAGCACCATGGCCAGGGCGTCGCCCAGGGCCAGGGTCATCAGGGTCGAGGTCGTCGGCGCCAGGCCGTTGGGACAGGCCTCGGCCACCTTGGGCATGGTCAGGCAGACAGCGGCGTTGCGGCCCAGGAAGCTGTGGGGCCGCTGGGTGATGGCGATGACCGGGATGCCGTTCCGCTGGCAGAAGATGAGCGGGTCGCGCAGTTCGCGGCTCTCGCCCGAATTGGAGAGGGCCAGCACCGTCACGTCGGCGCGCAGCATGCCCAGGTCCCCGTGGCTCATCTCGGCGGGGTGGACGAAGAAGGCGTGGGTGCCGGTGGAGGCCAGGGTCGCGGCGATCTTGCCGCCGATATGGCCCGACTTGCCCATGCCGGTGACGACGACATAGCCGGGCCGGCTCATGATCACGTCGGCGGCGCGGGCGATGGAGACGTCCAGCGACCGTTCCAGCGCCTCCAGCGCCTCGATGTTCAGCCGCACCACCTCGCGCGCCCGGTCGGTCATCACGGCGATCTCATCAGGAGAGGAATGGGCGGCGTCGGTCATGCGGTCAAAAGGCCCCTTGGGCGCGGGCGCTCCGTTGGTCGAGGGGGCGGTCTGCCTCAACCCCCGGTCCGGCGCAACACCCGCTCTTCAGACGACTTTCTCGCCAGGGGGTCAACCTTCGCCGTCCTGACGCGTTAGGATGCCGGGGATTCGCCGTCGCAAACGTTGGAGTTCATGCCGTCTCACGCCGGAGCCGACCTCGCCTTGCCGCCGCCGCCCATACGGGCAGACGGCGTCGCCCTGTTCCTGGACATGGACGGGGTTCTGGCCCCGCTGGCGCCGACGCCCGACGCGGTCGGCCCCGTCGCGCGGCGCACCCAGGTGCTGCGACGGCTGCAGCAGCGGCTTCAGGGCCGCGCGGCGATCGTCAGCGGCCGCACCATCATGGAGATCGACCGCATCGCCGACGGGGCCATGACGTCCGCGTCGGGGGTGCACGGGCTGGAGCGCCGGCGTCGCGACGGCTCGATCGTGCGCGGCGCGCCGGCCGCCGGCGTGGCGGTCGCGCTTCAGGCCTTTCAGGCGTTCGCGGCGCGTGACCCGGGCCTGATCGTCGAGGACAAGGGCGTGTCCGCCGGGCTGCACTATCGCCAGGCGCCGGGCGAGGCGGAAGCCGCCGTCGCCCTGGCCCGCCGGCTGGAGGACGAGACCGGTCTGACGCTGCAGCCGGGGCATATGGTGCTGGAGCTGAAGACGCCCGGCGCAACCAAGGGCAGCGCGGTCGAGGCCTTCATGGCCGAGCCGCCGTTCAAGGGCGCGACCCCGGTGATGCTGGGCGACGACCTGACCGACGAGGCCGGCTTCGAGGCGGCGGCGCGGCTGGGCGGCTATGGCGTGCTGGTGGGGCCGGAGCGTGAAACGGCGGCCCGCTATCGGCTGGATGACGTGGAGGCGGTGCTGACATGGCTGGAAGCGGTGGCGGAGGCGTGAGCATGAAGTCCAATCTCGATCTCTGGCCCATCGGCAATTGCGCGATCAGCGCCCTGATCGACCGCCAGGGCCGGTTCGTCTGGGCCTGCGCCCCGCGCGTCGACGGCGATCCGGTCTTCTCCGCCCTGATGAACGGGGAGGATCCCGAGCACGGCTTCTGGGCCGTGGAACTGGAGGGGCTGAGACACGTCAGCCAGGCCTATGTCCGCAACACCCCGGTGCTGCGCACGGTGCTGACGGCCGAGGACGGGGCGGCGGTCGAGATCCTGGACTTCGCGCCGCGCCACCCGAAGCATTCGCGCACCTATCGCCCGCTGGCCTTCGGCCGGATGGTGCGCCCGCTGGAGGGGACGCCGCGCATCCGCGTGCGGCTGCGGCCCTCGACCGACTGGGGCGCGCGGCCGGCGCCGACGACCTCGGGCTCCAACCACGTCCGCTACCGGTGCGCCGACGTGACGTTCCGGCTGACCACCGACTGCCCCGTGTCGCATGTGCTGAACGAGCGGACCTTCCGGCTGGAGCGGCCCTACGCCTTCTTCCTGGGTCCGGACGAGGGCTACGACCAGGAAGTCGGGCCGGGGGTGCAGGCGGCGCTGGACCGCACCATCGCCTATTGGCGGGACTGGGCGCGGACGCTGTATCTGCCGCTGGATTGGCAGGAGGCGGTGATCCGGGCGGCGATCACCCTGAAGCTGTGCGCCTATGAGGAGACGGGCGCCATCGTTGCGGCCATGACCACCTCTGTGCCGGAATTCCCCGAGAGCGGGCGGAACTGGGACTATCGCTACTGCTGGATCCGCGACGCCTATTACACCGTGCGGGCGCTGAACCGGCTGGGCGCGGTCGACATCCTGGAGAACTATCTCGGCTATCTGCGCAACCTGGTGGACGACGCGGCCGGCGGCCATGTGCAGCCCGTCTATGGCGTGGGACTGGAGCCGGGCATCGGCGAGCGGATCGTCGAGAGCGTCGAGGGCTATCGCGGCATGAAGCCGGTGCGGGTCGGCAACCAGGCGCACGAGCATCTGCAACACGACGTGTACGGCCAGATCGTCCTGCCGCTGGTCCAGGCCTTCTACGACCAGCGGCTGCTGCGGCCGGGCACGATCGACGACTTCTACGCGCTGGAGAAGGTCGGCGAGCGCGCCTTCGCCATGCACGACCAGACCGACGCCGGCCTGTGGGAGTTCCGCACCATCGCGCGGGTGCACACCTATTCCTCGGTCATGTGCTGGGCCGCCTGCGACCGCCTGGCCAAGGCGGCGGACCACCTGGGCCTGCACGCGCGGGCCGAGACCTGGCGGGAGCGGGCCGACATCATCCGCCAGCGCGTCGAGAAGGAGGCCTATCTGCCCGACGAGGGCCGCTTCGCCGCCAGCTACGGCGGGCGCGAACTGGACGCCTCGCTGCTGCAACTCACCGACCTGGGCTTCCTGGACGCGCGCGACCCGCGCCAGGTCGCCACCTTCGACGCCATCGAGCGCGACCTGAAGAAGGGCGGACACCTGTTCCGCTATGTCGAGCCCGACGACTTCGGCGAGCCGGAGACGGCCTTCAACTTCTGCACCTTCTGGTTTATCGAGGCCCTGCACCAGAACGGCCGGGTCGAGGAGGCCCGGGAAATCTTCGAAGAGATGCTGAGCCGGCGCACGCACGCGGGCCTGCTCAGCGAGGACATCTCGATCGAGGACGGGGAGCTGTGGGGCAACTATCCGCAGACCTACTCCCTGGTCGGCATCATCAATTGCGCCGTGCTGTTGAGCCGTTCGTGGACCGATGTGCGTTGATGTCCGGACCCCGGGGCTGGGGTCGCCGCTTGAAGTGAAGTCATGTCTCGCCTGATCGTCGTTTCCAACCGGGTGTCCGCGCCCGTCGATCCCGCAGCGGGGTCGGCCGGGGGGCTGGCCATGGCCCTGTCGGCGGCGCTCAGGAAATACGACGGCCTGTGGTTCGGCTGGTCGGGCGAGACGGTCGAGCACTGGACCGGCGAGGTGAAGATCGAGGATCGGGCCGGCGTCACCGTCGGCCTGGTCGACCTGGAGGCCCAGGACGTCGACGAATACTACAACGGCTACGCCAACAAGACGCTGTGGCCGCTGTTCCACCACCGCATCGACCTGGCCCAGTACGAGCGGACCTATGGCGAGAGCTACGAGCGGGTGAATCGTCGCTTCGCCGAGGTGCTGGCGCCGCTGATCCAGCCCGACGACGTCATCTGGATCCACGACTACCACATGATCCCGATGGCCATGTACCTGCGCCGGCAAGGCGTGAAGAACCGCATGGGCTTCTTCCTGCACACGCCGTGGCCCGCGCGGCAGCTGCTGGTCACCCTGCCGCACCATCGCCGGCTGGTGGAGTCGATGTTCCACTTCGACCTGCTGGGCTTCCATACGCGGGAGTGGTGCGACCTGTTCGTCGACTATGTGGTCACCGAGCAGCAGGGCGAGCTGTTCGGGCACGGCGGACTGGAATGCTTCGGCCGGCGCGTGCAGACCGGCGTCTTCCCCATCGGCATCGACGTGGACGGCTTCCTGGCGGCGCGCAATTCCACGCTGGGCACGCGCACCTACGACCGGATGGCGGCTTCGGCGGCGTTCCGGTCGATGATCGTGGGCGTGGACCGGCTGGACTATTCCAAGGGGCTGGAGGAGCGGCTGCTGGGCTATGAGCAGTTCCTGCACGACAACCCGTCGATGCGGGGCGAGGTCTTCCTGTTGCAGGTCACGCCCATCTCCCGCGACGACGTGGGCAGCTATCAGGACATCCGCGCGCGGCTGGACGCCCTGGCCGGGCGGGTCAACGGGGCTTTCGCCGACATGGACTGGCAGCCGGTGCGATACCTGAACCGCACCTATCGCCGCGACCAGCTGGCGGGCATCTATCGCGCGGCCAAGGTCGGACTGGTGACGCCGTTGCGCGACGGCATGAACCTGGTGGCCAAGGAATATGTCGCCGCCCAAGACCCGCACGATCCCGGCGTGCTGATCCTGTCGCGGTTCGCCGGCGCGGCCGAGCAGATGGGCGAGGCCCTGCTGGTCAATCCCTACAGCCGCGAGGAGCTGTCGGACGCCATCAACAAGGCCCTGACCATGCCGCTGGCCGAACGCATCCGGAAGTGGGAGGCGCTGATGCAGGTGGTGCGCGACACCGACGTGTCGGTCTGGCGCGACGCCTTCGTCAAGGCGCTGACCTCGGTCGAGATCCGGCCGGACACGGCCGGGGTCGAGGGAGCGGCGGCCTGAGCCTCAGTCCAGGTCGAAGGCCAGCAGAAGCGTGCGCTGCAGCGGATTGAAGTTGTCGTCGGACAGGATGTAGAGGCGGGTCTTGCCACCCCGGCGCTCGGCCGCGATCCCTTCGAAATTGTCGGTGGTGCCGGGCAGCTTCAACTCGACCAGCACCGGTCCCAGCGTTCCGTCGGGCGCCAGGCGGCGGATGCGGGCTCGGGCGTCTACCGGCGGGCGGAAGCGGCGCTGGACGACGATCCAGCCGTCGCCGGCCGGGTCGCGGTCCATGCCGGTGATGCGGTAGTCGCTGTCCGGGATCGGCGTGGCGGGCGGAGGGGTGACGACGACGCAGTCGGCCGGGGCGCAATCCCAGACGCCGCCGGATTCCCCCGCGACGCGCCAGCCGCCGGGCGCGGCGGCAAGCCCCTCGATCCCGTCGTTCTCGGTGAAGGGGAAGTCGGGAATGCGCATCGGCCGGGGCCGGGCCGACAAGGCCTCCGGCGGGCCGTAGTTCCAGATGCGGTGGTCGCGCTCGAAGCTGACCAGCAGGTCGCCCGAGGCGGTCAGCGCCAGCCCTTCGGCGTCGCCGTCGACCTTCTCCGTGATCGGACTTCCATCGGTCAGGGTCAGGCGGCGGGCCTGGAAGCCGTCCAGTCCGACCAGCCGGCCATGCCCGTCCAGGCGAAGGCGCGCGCGGACCAGGTCGCCCACGTCCGAGACCGTGATCAGGCCGCCGTCGCCGGTCAGCTTCAGGTCCGACAGGCTGTGCAGCGGAGAGGTCGCCTCCGCGACGATCTCCATCCCGCCGGCGAAGCGCACGCCGTCGGCCAGGACCGCGCCGCCGGGCAGGCCCAGGCCGACGCTCTTCAGCGTGGCGGTCGCCGCCGTCCAGCCCGCCGCCGGCCTGGGCGCGGGCTGGGGCGGGCCCAGCGCGCTGGCGCAGGCCGCCAGGGTCAGGGCGGCCCAGGCCCATAGCCATTTCATCCGCTTCACGCCGCCAGCCTCCGGCGACGGCCCGCGCGCGGCGCGGCCTGGGCTTCCTGTTCGAACAGTTCGGCCAGCTTCTCGGTCATGGCGCCGGCCAGCTGCTCGACATCCACGATGGTCAGGGCCTTGCGATACCAGCGGGTCACGTCGTGGCCGATGCCGATGGCCAGCAGTTCGACCGGCGACCGGTCCTCGATGTCGGCGATCACCGCGCGCAGGTGGCGGTCCAGGTAGAGGGCCGCGTTGGCGCTCTGGGTCGAATCATCGACCGGCGAGCCGTCGGAGATGACCATCAGGATGCGGCGCTGCTCGGTGCGGGCCAGCAGCCGGTCGTGCGCCCATAGCAGGGCCTCGCCGTCGATGTTCTCCTTCAGTAGGCCCTCGCGCATCATCAGGCCCAGGTTCTTCTTGGCCCGGCGCCAGGGCGCGTCGGCAGCCTTGTAGATGATGTGGCGCAGGTCGTTCAGGCGGCCGGGATTGGCGGGCTTGCCGGCGGTGATCCAGGCCTCGCGGCTCTGGCCGCCCTTCCAGGCGCGGGTGGTGAAGCCCAGGATCTCGACCTTGACGCCGCACCGTTCCAGCGTCCGCGCCAGGATGTCGGCGCACACCGCCGCGACCATGATCGGCCGCCCGCGCATGGAGCCGGAATTGTCCAGCAGCAGGGTCACGACGGTGTCGCGGAACGGGCTTTCGCTCTCGGCCTTGAACGACAGGGGCGCGGTCGGGTCGGTGATGATCCGGGTCAGGCGCGCCGTGTCCAGCACGCCTTCCTCCAGGTCGAAGATCCATGATCGGTTCTGCTGGGCCAGCAGCCGCCGCTGGAGCTTGTTGGCCAGGCGCGAGACGACGCTGGACAGCACCGTCAGCTGGGCGTCCAGCAGGGCGCGCAGCCGGTCCAGCTCCATCGGGTCGCACAGGTCGGAGGCGTCCACCACCTCGTCGAAGGCGGTGGTGAAGACGCGGTAGGTCTCGACCGAGCGGCCGTCGTCGGCGTTCGGCTGGCGGTTGGGCTGCTCGCCCTCGCTCAGTTCGGGCGCGTCATCGGAGGCCTGGCCATCTGGATCGGCGGGGGCGCCGTCGGGCCGGCTCTCGCGTTCGTCCTCCGAGGTCTGGTCGTCGGCGGACCCCTCCATCGACTGGGAGCCTTCGCCGCCGTCCTCCTCTTCCTCCTGGTCCTCGTCGGAGTCGTCCTTCTGGTCCTGGGGATCGGGCTCTTCCTCGCCGGGATCCTCGGAGGCGTCGTCGCCCTCGCCGTCGCCGGGGTCCAGGTCCAGGGCCCGCAGCACCTCGCGCAGCTTCAGGGCGAAGGCCGCCTGGTCGCCCGCCGCCGCCTTCAGCGCATCCAGCTTGTCGCCGGCCCGCGCCTCCAGATTGGCGCGCACCAGGTCCAGCATGGTCCGGGCGCCGTCCGGCGTCGTCCGGCCGGTCAGGCGCTCGCGCACCAAGAGGCCGACGGCCTCGGACAGGGGCACGCGCTCGGGTTCGGCCGCACGCAGGGCGCCGGTCCGTTCCAGCCGCGTCAGCAGCGCCGCATCCAGGTTGCCGCGCACCCCGGCCAGGAACTCGGAGCCCACCGCCTCCACCCGCGCCTGTTCGGCGGCGTCGAAGACATCGGCCGCCTGGGCGTCGGCCGGGCGCATCCGGCGGTCGGTCGCTTCGTCATGATTGGCCAGGCGCAGGGCCAGCCTGTCGGCCTGGCCGCGCAGGGCGGCGCTCTCGGGGCCGAAAGGATCGCGTGGCGGGTGGGGCAGGGTCAGGACGCCGCCGGCCATCTTCGGCCCGTCGGCGCCGAAGGCCACTTCCAGCTCCGGCTGCTCGGCCAGGGCGCGCGCGGCGTGGCCCAGGGCGCGCTTGAAGGTTTCGGCGGGACTGTCGGGGGCGGCCATGGCCTCCAGTTAGTCCGTTCGCGCGCGGGGGAAAAGGCGGGGAGGGCGGGTTTTCAGCCCGCCCGGCGGATCGCCACCGGCCGGCCATAGGTCAGGCGGCGCCACGCCCACTCCATCGGCCCCATGGCGAAGGCCTTCAGCCACAGGCTGGACCAGATCAGTTCGACGATCCAGACGGCGACGACGATCCCCCACAGCGCCGGCCGGTCGACCTGGCCCATCAGGCCCAGGCCGCGCCCGCCCCAGAAGATCGTGGTCATGATCAGCGACTGGGCCAGATAGTTGGTCAGCGCCATCCGCCCCGCCGCCGCCAGCGGCGCCAGCAGGCCTCCGGCCCCCGCATTCCAGGCCAGGATCAGCAACGCCGCATAGCCGGTGGAGACCAGGGGGTTCAGCGCGAACTCCAGGCCGTGGCCCAGGGCCCATTCCGTCCCCGCGACATCCCGCGTCCAGGTGATCCAGGCGACCGCCGCCAGGGCGACCAGGCCGACGGCTGCGGTCACCGCATAGGTCCGGACGGCGCGCGCGCCGGTCAGGAAGCCGGACTTGAACAGGCCCAGGCCGATCATCATCAAGCCGACGGTCGGGAAGACGAAGGCCAGGAGGCTGGGGGCCTGGATCGACACCCAGTCGGCCAGGTTCTGGCGATAGGCGCCGGCCAGCGATCCGGCGGCCAGGCGATACTGTTCGTGCACCTGGGCGATGCGCTCGGGCGACGGATGCATCTGGGCGGCCACGCGGGCCTGCTGTTCGGGTGGGGCGAAGGCCAGGGCCACGGCGCCGACGATCTGCAACGCCGCGAACAGGCCGAACAGCACCAGGCCGACGATGAACAGCCGCCGAGGCTTCCACGACCGGGCGAACATCATGAACAGGCCCGACCAGGCGTAGAGCAGCAGCACGTCGCCCCACCAGATCGCCAGGCCATGGATCAGGGCCAGCACCGCCAGCCAGAACTGCCGGCGCCGCAGCAGCCGGCCCCGCGCCTCGTTCGTTCGCTCCCCGCCCACCAGGAACAGCGACACTCCGAACAGCATCGAGAACAGGGTGATGAACTTCTGGTGGAAGAAGGCGTCCACCACCCATCGGCCGATCGCGCTTGGGCCATCGTTGGGGAAGGGCCAGAAGTCCGCGGCGCTGTAGCCGGCGAAGGTGACGGCGAACCCGCCGGCGTTGACCGCCAGTATGCCCAGCACCGCCAAACCCCGGACCAGGTCCAGCGTCGCGATCCTGTCGCCCGGCCTGACCGGCGCCGGGGTTCCCGTGTCGAAAGTCGTCATCCGCGATCCCCCTTTCGCGGCCGGACGTCCCTCAGCGCCGCGGCGTCAGCCCCAGACGATCCTTGACTGGCGTCCTGGCCTCGAAGGCGATGAAGGCGGCGCAAAGTCCGGCCCACAGCGCGTAGCTGACGCCGACCACCATGGCGATCGGCAGGCCGCCGACGCCGAAGATCAGCAATATGGTCTCGGTCGCCCCCATGGCCTGGAGGACGTCGCCCGCCTCGATCCAGCCCATCACCGTCATGGCCAGGGCCAGCAGGATCTGCAGCGCCGCCGCCAGCAGGCCGCCGAACAGCATGAAGCGCCACACCACGCCCAGACGCGATCCCGGCCGGTCCGTCCGCGCGCGCTCGACGTGGATGCGCCACAGGCCCAGCGGCACGGCGATCAGGCCGATGATCAGAACCGTCAGCCGCCAGTCCAACTCGCGCCCCGGCGCCCAGGAACTGGGCGGCCAGACCGGCAGGGTCAGCAGCAGCGGCGGCCAGGCGGCCCCGGCCAGGGCGGCGAGGATCGGATAGAGGGGCGCGCGGCGCGGGGCGATGCGCGCCTGCCCGGGCAGGTCGTCGAAACCGTCGAACCGGCGGCTCATCGCGTCGGCACCGGGGTTTCGCCCGAATAGTCGTAGAAGCCGCGCCCGCTCTTGCGGCCCAGCCAGCCGGCCTCGACATACTTCACCAGCAGCGGGCAGGGCCGGTACTTGCTGTCGGCCAGGCCCTCGTACAGCACGTTCATGATGGCCAGGGCCACGTCCAGGCCCATGAAGTCGGCCAGTTCCAGCGGCCCCATCGGATGGTTGGCGCCTAGCCGCAGCGCCTTGTCGATGGAGGCGACGTTGCCGACCCCTTCGTACAGGGCGAAGATCGCCTCGTTCATCATCGGCACCAGGATGCGATTGACGATGAAGGCGGGAAAATCCTCGGCGTCCGTGGTCGTCTTGCCCAGGCTCTCGGCGAAGGCGACCGCAGCGGAATGGGTCTCGGCCGAGGTGGCGATGCCGCGGATGATCTCGACCAGCTTCATCACCTGGGCCGGCTTCATGAAGTGCAGGCCGATGAAGCGGTCGGGCCGGTCGGTGGAGGAGGCCAGCCGCGTGATCGAGATGGAGGAGGTGTTGGTCGCCAGGAGGGTCTCGGCGCCCAGGTGCGGCAGGGCCTCGGCGTACACCGCCTTCTTGACCGCCTCGTCCTCCAGCGCCGCCTCGACGACCAGGTCGGCGCCGGCGACGGCCTCGGCGATGGTCGCGGCCGGCGTGATGCGGGCCAGGGCCGCGTCGGCGTCGGCCTGGGCCAGGTCGCCGCGGGCCATCTGGCGGCCCAGGCTGGCGGCGATCTCGCCCTGCGCCATCGGCAGGCGGTCGGCGGCGACATCGTACAGGCGCACGGAATAGCCGCCCAGCGCCACCGTCTGCGCGATGCCGGCGCCCATCTGTCCGGCGCCCAGGATGGCGACTGTCTTGATCGTGCTCATGAACCGCGGTCGGTGATTGTCGGGGCGGGCACCTTAGGAAGGTCGCCGCGCGGCGCAAGGGGCCAATCACGCCCCGGCGCGGATTCTCATCCCGGCGTGTCCGCTCAGCCCAGCATCATGATCAGCGCCGGCGCGGCCATCCGGTTGAACAGGATGGCGACGAACTGCAGCAGCAGGATGACGACGATGGGCGAGACGTCGATGCCGCCGAGCGACGGGATGATCCGCCGGAACGGCTCCAGCAGCGGCCGGGTCGCCTGATCCAGGAAGTGGGCGATCGAATAGACGAAGCGGTTGCGGTAGTTGATGACGTCGAAGGCCACCAGCCAGCTGAGGATCGCCTGGCCGATGATGAGCCAGATCATCAGCTTGACGAGGGCGTTGATCAGCCAGACGAGGGCGAAACCCATGGACCTTCTCCTTGAGGGGGATGTCGGCTTCTAGACCGCTCCGCCCCCCGGCGCCAACGCCCGCCGCCCGCCTGCGCCGATTGCGCGCACAAGGCCGTTGACACCGCCCCCGCCGCCCGCCTATGTCGCGCCCTCGCCTGGGGCCCGATCCAGTCTGGAAACGGGGCCGTAGCTCAGTTGGTAGAGCGCGTCGTTCGCAATGACGAGGTCAGGGGTTCGACTCCCCTCGGCTCCACCAGGCGTTACATAGGCATTTGATTTGCTTATGAATGTAGCGAAATCAGCCACTTAGTTATGCCGGTGCACCTTGTGTCTGCTACACACGGAGCAATGACCGACATGCCTACAGGATTGATCCGGCGCGGAGCGGCATACAGCCTCCGCAGGCGCGTACCGAAGGAACTTATCGGCGCGTATGGCAGGGCTGAAATTGTCCGCGCATTAGGAACGAAGGACCGAGCTGAGGCCAAACGCCTCCATGCCCTGGCTTGGGTTGCCCTGGATGAAGAGTTCGCCGCCGCGCGCGGCAGGAAGGCGCGCGATCCTAACGCGCACATTCTCGAGAAACTAAGACAGATACGGGAGGTGTGGCAGCAGCGCCCGCCGCAGGTTCAGACCATTTCGGACGAGGAGCTCGAATATGCGTTGAGCAAGTTCCGTCAGGATAGCGAAGATGAGTTCATGGAAGGGTTCGAGTACGATCGACGTGAGCCCATCCGCGAGCAGCTTCTTTCTGTAATGAGGGTCAGGAATGAAGATGCGCTTTCGGAACGCGAGAAGGCCCTAAGGGACATCATCCGCGACTATCAGACGGAAGCGGAAGCGCTCGCACGGCTGGTGGCATCGGCTGAGACGAAGCTGGCAGGAGCCGATAACTCTGCTGGCTTTCTCCCCGTAAAGCCCACGCCTCAAACGTCGTCCGCTCGGAACTCGCTGGCCGAGGTGGTAAAAATGTGGGGGCGGGAAAGAGCTCCTGCTCCGAAGACTGTGCGCGCTCACGCCGCCGTGGCTAAGTGGTTCTCGGAGCGGACCGGTGTCCTAAATGTGGATCAGGTTCGCCGCGCGCATGTGCTGCAATTCAAGGACCTGATGCTGGCTGAGGGAACTTCGCCCGAGAACATCAAAACCAAGCTCTCTCGCCTCCGGACTATCCTGGGCTTCGCAGTCGCGGCGGAGTTGATCGTCGTGAACCCGGCTGCGGGCGTTCAGGCCCCCAAATCAAAGAAGGGCAAACCTCGTTCCTCTTGGTCTGCCGATGACCTCAACAAGCTGTTTTCCGGGCCTGTTCACCGGCTCGGCGAGCGGCCGGTGCGGGGCAGGGGGGAAGCCGCATACTGGATGCCGCTGCTTGCCCTATTTACCGGAGCTCGCCGGGAGGAACTCGCGCAGCTTCGGGCTCGGGACATTAGGGAAGTGCCGTATAGAACGGCCGATGGCGGTGACGCGGCGACTTGGACGATCAATATAGATTATGGTGAGGAAGGCGAAAATCAGCTTAAGACGGATGCCAGCCAGCGTATAGTTCCTATCCACCCATCCCTCATCGCGCTTGGGTTCCTTAAGTACTGCAGCCATCTACCTCGAAACTCACTGGTGTTCCCTGAGCTCAGGCCGGATGGTGATGGTAAGCTAGGCGAAAAATGGGGGCAATGGTTCTCTGAATATAAGCGACGCGTGGGGATAACAGATAGGCGCGTTGTGTTTCATTCTTTCCGCCATGCGTTTATAGACATGTGTAGAAGTGCGAACGTGCCGAAGAGGGTTCATAGTCAGATAGTCGGCCATGGCGATGATGATGTATCTGATAGTTATGGAGAGGGTTATCCAATGCATGTCATAGTCGCTGCCGTACATGCATGTCGTCTTGTTGGGGTAAATCTTCCTAAGCCGCCCGGGTAAATGCTATATTCCTCTTGGTTATCCCTTGCAGCAATCGTCTTTTCTGCGCCATCGCTTGCACATGCATATTTGTTGTGCAATGTCAGTTCTTATTTCTTTTCGATCCACTCTCTGTTAGTTAGCTTCCAATCTAGGTACTATCTGCACTTATCCATTCCTGACCATGGTATGTGTGTGTTGCTCGTAGGCTTTCCGCCTCTCCCCCTCAGATAACCCGGGAAATAGATAAAAAAACATGCGTATCTATCTCTGGAAGTGATGCTAAGGGGCTGGACGGGTATAGTTTATGACCATTGGCTGCGTTGTGCGCTGCGTAAGGATACCCGCTGATCACGATCAGCTTAGCTAATCTCTCCCGTGTGATCATGTCTTTTGCGTAAGACCACCGCCTGGAGGCGGACGTGAACAAGATGTTTCGCTTGTTCGTGAGGGTATCAATTCAACCTAGCCTTATTTGGCTTGGTAGCCGCTCATATCCGATCCGCTCATGGATCGTAAACTACTAGGCGGCGGATCGTGCGCGCCAAAAAAATCCCACCATTCTGCGTAGTCCCGGTGTTCCACCGCCGGAGAACTAAAGCGACCCAGCCAACAGCAAATCAGATGGCTTGCAGCTTAACGCCTTTGCGACACGACAGATGTTGAGGAATGTGACGTTGCGCTTTCCCCGTTCTATCCGGCTCATGTGGGAACGGTCGATCCCTGCTGCGTCTGCGAGCGCTTCCTGCGATAGTCCGGCCCGTTCGCGGATAATCCGAATGCCCGTCCCGAGTTGCTCGAGACGACCGTCCACGTCAGCCTTTGCCGATATTCGTGCCACCCGCCAGCGTTGACGATAACACGGCACCTACGGCCACGGCATTTACGGCAAGTCGCATCCGCTCTAAGTGACTGTCGATAAGCCTAGCGGCAGCTGAAGGGGGAACTCTATGTTTGGGCGACTGAAGGCCAGGAAGCGGTTGGCCGAAACCCGGAACCTGATTGAGGATGCGCTGAAGGAGGTCCGCTTCCTTGGTTCGGGTTCCGATCCAGACAAGCTGGCGACCAAGCTAACGATGATGCTGTCAACAGGACGCCCGGATTTCTATGACGGCAGTCCGGGGAAGAATGCTCCCCATGTCGTAGCTGGTGCGGCGGCGGCGTTGGCAGTGGGTCTCGCCTCCGAGGCAGAGAAGTTTGACGAAGATACTCTCAGTCAGATGCACTTGGCCTTGGGCAACCTGCTCCTAAGTGCGTCCACTCATTCGGCGACATATGGCTTTCGAGGCTATGACGTTCCGCTTTTGAAGGTCGCGGAGCAAACCTATTTGGAGCGCGAGCAGCGAACCCGCGCCGCGACTGATGCTATCGTGTCCACCTTGGGCCTCTAGCCGCTGCGCTTGGAGATTGCGCAGTATCGCTTAACCGTCGCTTGCGAGAGCCCGAAGTGACGGGCGGTATCAGCGATGCTGGCTCCGTGGGGCGCCGGTCCATTGGCTCTCCGCCAAGCGGCGATTTCCGGCCCGTGGAGCGACTTTGGGCGGCCTAGGCTAGTTGCCCCCCGGTGCGTACGCCCGGTGGCCTCTAGGGCCGCCCTAGCGGCTTCTCGACCCGCTCGGGTTCGGTCGGCGATCCGCTGGCGCTCCATGTCCGCGATTTGCGCCAGCACGGCGAGGATGAGTTCGCCCACTCCCCGGCCAATAGGACCTAGCCCGTGGACGTGCACGGTCACGCCTTGCTCTATAAGGTGCCGCACCGTCGCCTGAACGTCCAGCGCATCCCGGCCGAGGCGATCAACAGCGTAAACGTACAGCGTGTCACCGGAGCGGATTTTGCTGAGCAGGTCGCCGAAGCCCCTGCGCTGTGCGGCGGGGATGCCCCCACTCACTCCTTCGTCAGCGAACTCCTGATCGAATGAGCCGCCGAGGGCCGCGCGCTGCGCTTCGATGCTCTGGTCTCCGGTGCTGACGCGATAGTAGGCGATCCGGTGCATGATGGCTCACAAGTTAGGGGTTGCGTTCTCCTAGCTCATTAGCATGGCGCAAATCGTGGTCAAGCCGTCTTTTGAGCTATGGCGCAATAGTTAGAACTTATGAGCCGCGCAGTTCCGAGCGCTGTGACCGGGGCATATGGGGACGTCTTTGAGGCAAACTGTCTGATCTCTGGTCGTGCCTATCGATTTAAAATTTTCAATCCACTTGCACAGCCGTTCGTCTGGTAGCTCCGCTAAATTTTATTGCCCCTCCATGAAGAGATTTAGTCGGAGCCCGTGATCAGGTCCCGAAGGCCATCCTGAACTCGCTCAAGCGCATCCAAACCGTCCGGTGAAAGTCCGTGGGCCTCAGCGTCCGCACGCATCCGACTTAGTCGCCGTTCGATCTCGTCAGCGCTCGCACCTTCTGAGAATATGTGGAGAAAGTTCTGCCAGTACTTGGCTTGAATGCCCGATACCTGAACGCTCATAAGTTCAGTTATGAAGTCTGACATCAGTCCACCTCGGGCAACACGACCGAAATTGGACCCTTTATCTACGCGCGGCACGTCATTGAATTTTTGGCTTTTTGCCGGATAGGGCGCGGCAATAGGAGATAGGTCTACCAAAGCTGCATCGCCTTGCACCCCCGCCCTCATATGCTCCCAGTAATAGTTGCGATGCTCTGCCGCATACTTTGCCTCTTCAACGAAAGGCCTAAGCAGTCTTGGCGAGCCAGAAATCACTTCGTTCAAACCCCAAGGGAAAACCACCAACAAATCCTGGGGCGCACAAACGTTGGCACTCGCTTTATATCTGAATGACGGCTCACCTTCCTTTGAGAGGATGAACCAACCTTTCAACTCTATACCCATGAGCACGCGTTCTTCATCAGGAACACCCGGTGCGGTAGTGGTGAGGAGAACGTCAGGAAATACTTGAGCCTGCCTTAGAAAAGAGTAGATTTCATACTCTTCATCCGGGTCCCATAACTCACGCAATAAGTTCAGGTTCTCAACCACTGACGCTTCAATAGCTGCACCTAAAGGAGTGTTGAGCGTGAACAGATCAGTCGCGCTGATACCCGCGATCTTCAATTCTGTACGAAATCTGGCCGGTAGAGCATGAAGCGCTTCGACCACTCGTTCGTACAGATCACGATGTGGCCAGCTAGCGTCAGGCCCGTTTGTTCTTATTGGGGCGGTCATCAGCCAACTTTCCGCAAAGGATTGGAGAGTACCGACCTGATACGAGCCGATGCTGCCTCAAAAAATTCTGGGTTCATTTCTGCGGCATGTGCCCGTCGCCCCATTCCAAGTGCTGCCACCGTCGCTGACATCAGCCCTCCGAAGGGCTCCCAAACAACGTCGTTAACATCGCTTGATGCCGCAATCTGACGCTGCATCAAGCTCAATGGCTTTTGATTGGCGTGGAGGTAGCCTGTTCCATTCGCTACTTTCACTCGCTCCGACCCGTGCACCGGGGGCTCTTGCCACACATTGGTAAGAGCGTGGACGTGCGTCCACTTCGCTCGCATCTTGTCCCAAGCGCTAGAAGATACAGGAGCTTTTCCGTCCATCGAAAAGTAGGGTCGATTAGTCGGAAGACCTCTTTCCGTGCACCACTTGGCCATTGCTTCAACGGCGTCACCAGGCGGGAAATACCACATATGACACTGGGTTAGATACTTGCGGGTTGCCGCGTTCGCGACACCACAGGCTTCATTGCTTTGAGATAGCGGCAAACCTGAACGCTGCCACTCCGCTCTCAGCCACTCCTTCAGGGGAAGCTGCGCTCCTTCAGCACAGGCCAACGTTGCCTTCTTTGTATAGCGAACCGCGATCTCCGTCACGACCGGCATGCCGCGAATGGTTCGGGAGTTCACGTTCCCCGCGATGTGCGCGATGCCCTTGTCCCAGATCACCGCCTCTTCGTACTGCCAACCATGCATCTCTAGGGCAGAGTGAGACTTAGCCCAGCCGAGCTCGCTGTTCCAAAACCAGAGCGTTGTGGCGGGCTGGGAGTATTTGGCCCACGCGGCTGCATGTGGGGCGTACCATTCAGCAAGGCCGTCAGTTGTGTGAGGTTCGCCGGGAAATTTCCCCAAGCCGTAAGGACCATCCGAAATTATGACGGTAGGCGCGTGCCAGTCTTCGTAAGCTGCCAGTGCATCGCCTTTGTAAAGGGAGGCCAACCCGAGGCGAACGATGGGATCAGTCTGATCGGCCAACTTAATTTTAGAACTCTTGGCCATATCGATCCCTTCGCACTGCAATGACGCTCTTCCCTAGCAAGGCAAGGTGGGTTCGGGAATTGAGACGTTTGCGAGCTAACCCCTTCGATGCCATCCACGCCTGCGCGAGGAGCGCTGGCAGTCCGCGAGCAGTCGTCTATGATCTAATGACGACGTTTGGTTCGAGGGGACTATGGGATTTCTGACCGGTTTGGTGCAAGGCGCAAGTGCCTCACTGATTGCAAAAAAAGCTTCGTCAGACGAGGCGTTCTATAACGGCAAGCAGTTAGCTTCGCACACTCCTAGCACTATTGAGCAATACTTTAATAAGTATGGAACCACAGCGAAGAAATTCGAGTTCAACGAAATGGGAAATTTCTACTACGGTTACGTTAGGACCCCGGATCGCGGCGAGTTTCTCTCCGTTATTCTAATGGACAATGCAGGCTGCGTTGCAACAAGCTTTCAACCGCCAATGGATTTCGGTGAAGATTTCCTCGGCTTGATGGGCAAGAAGGATTTTGCCGACCAAGTAGCTCTCACATTCGTCCAGGCGGCTCAGTCAGCGTGAAGCAATCCTCAATCACGCCCGATTTGCGTTTACTGCTGAAACTGCTACACACGACAATCACACACAGCGCGCCGACGCGGCTATAAGTGATTGATTTATCTAATTCGATAGAGCCTCCCCTCGGCTCCACCAAATCCTTGCGGAGCAAGGGTTTGGACGGAAACAGGCGATAAATCTGACACCACGCTGCTACACGCGGCTTCCAAGGGACCGTCGAAAAAGCGTTCCCCGACAGTCAGTTCACCGTCCCGAGGCTGTAGCACCACCTCGTCGCACACACCGTCCAAACGGCCCCTTCAACCGTCTCCTCGGTCACCTGATGCTCGGCGTCGGCAATCGTCTGGCCTGATCGTCCGGGGATCGACCTACTACCTTCGACTTCGTGTTCCGCGCTCCTTGGCCGGGATCATCGGCAAGACGGAGGTCATGAAATCTCTCGGCACCGGCTATCGGGCTGATGCTGTCCGCAAAGCTCGGATCGTTGCGGCGACGTTCGAGCAGGAGTGGCGGGACATCGAGGTTCATGGGGTCCGACCTGTCATTGCCGCGCCGTCCAAGCGATCGAAGCCCGCGCCGCCGCCTCCGGCGTCACCAGCGGACAAGACGCTTCGCCAAGCGTTCGAACTGTTTCGAACCGACCCCGCGAAGCACCGCTCTCGAAAGACTGACCTCCACTATCTCAACCTCATCGAACTGACGGTTGGCCTCTGGGGTGAAAACCGCACGATCCGCTCCATCGACCGGGAAGCGTCACGCGAGCTTCTCGATGTGCTTCTGGCCGAGGGCGCCGCCGCATCGAGGTCTCGCTGAACTTTAGCGAACAGCGGCTCGAAGACCTCGAAGTCCTCGCAACGCTCGCGCCCGGCGATCTCTTCGGCGGCCTGACGCTCTTCCCGCGACGAGACGTGCCGCAGCTTGGTGATATCCTGATCGTCGGCGCCGGCGAGTTCAGCGCGCAGGGCGTCGAGGTCCATCTCCTCGGGTTCGGCAGGCACCGCCTCGGCGTTCAGGAGACCGTTCTTGTCGAATGCCGCGAGTAGCGTCCGACATTCCTCCAAACCGCGCATGCGATCCAGGCGCACAGCATAGAGCCGTTCGAAGATATCTCGATCCTCGCCGTGCAGAGGCGCGCGACCGTGCTCTTCGAAGAAGCGCACGATGTCCTCGAAGCCCGCGATGATGCGCTCCTCGCGTGGTGTGTAGGTCGCCGTCTTAGTCTCGACCGGAGCGAAGTCGGCGAGTTCGGCGCGCAGGTCGTCAAGGCTCAGATCAGCCATACTTGCCTTCCCGGTCGTAGCGCATGAAGGCGGGCATTCGCGTCACCCGCCGCTTTGTTCGTGACGCCGGCTTCCAGAAAGCCGATATCCGCGTGGGCGACTTCTTCATTGTCGGCGGTCAGATCGCCTACGTCGCGTCGGTAGGAGAACCTATCAAGGCCCCGAACGGCGAGACGGACGCGCGTTTGCGCGTCATCTACGCGAACGGCACCGAAAGTGATCTCCTGCTCCGTTCATTGCAGCGCGCACTCTATAAGGACGATGCGGGACGCCGCATCACTGAACCCGATGCGGGGCCGCTCTTTGGAGGCGTGGCTGAGGACGCCGCACCCAGCCCGGTTTTCGGTAGCGCGGCCGACGACGGCGAGATCGAAGACGGCACGATCTACGTTTTGCGTAGCCTCTCGGACCAGCCGTTCGTCGCGGAACACCGCCAGGTCTTTCACAAGATCGGCGTGACCGGCGGCGAAGTGGCCGCACGGATTGCCGGAGCGAACAAGAGCGCGACTTACCTGCTCGCAGACGTCGAGGTCGTCGCCACCTACAAGGTCTACGGCGTCCAGTGTCGGAAGCTCGAAGCCCTCATCCACAAGGTTTTCGCGCCCGCGCTGTTCGATCTCACGATCCCTGATCGGTTCAGCAATGACGTGAAGCCGCGCGAGTGGTTCTTGGTGCCAATCAGCGCGATTGATGAAGCCGTGGAGCGCATCCGCGACGGGAGCATCGTTGGCTTCAGGTATGACCCGCAAGCTGGCCGTCTGGTCTCAGCCGGTTGAGGCAATCGGGTTAGCTCCGCGCGTCCTCTCGCTCTTGACGGTGGCGAGCAACTTCCCGCTCAAGCGTCTCGACAAAATTCCATCCCTCACCATCGGGGGGGAACCGAAGGGGCGGAACTTGTGCTTTGCCGCGCAACTCAACGGCGGCTCGCCATGCTTCGAGACCGGTCTTCGCCGCGCCCACGGAGTAGAACCCTGCCGCGTCGTTGGCGTCTACCGCCGCATAGTGGACGTCTGCCTGGACGTAGGACTCGCGCAACCTCACCATCGTCTCGATGTCACGCACCGTAGCCGTCTCGCTCGCCCCGATCACATCCCAATCAATGGCGGGCCACGGCGGAAATTTGGGTAGGCCAGCAGCGAACTCCAAATCCGGCTCGCTGTTGTCTGACACGGTGTTGGCGCACTCTTCCGCATACCGCTCAAGGTGCAGGGCGAGGATCAGAAGGGAGGAGGCCCGCTTAGCCTTGAGGACCGCTTCAACTTTGCCATCCGCCGCAGCATCGTCGGCGAGTTTGTGCTTCCTCTCCTTCGCGAGTCGGGCATTAGCCTGTCGTTCGGTGTAGGCCGCGCCAAGCCACGCCGCTCCCAATGTTCCTCCGATGGTGATTGCCGTTTCTGCGAAATCCCAGAATGTTTTTGGATCATCAGCCAACTTCGCTTCTCCCCGCGACGACGCATGTGGCTTCGCTTTGGAGGCGTTGGCAAGACGGGTTTAGATGCCCTGGAGAACGTCAGAGACGGTCACAGAGGCCGTCCAGAGGCGTTGACGAGGCATTGGGCCAGGCTCAAGCCTGATCGCTCCCCAGAGCCGATTCAGGAGCATTGCCCGGTGCCCGAAAAAGACCCTGCCGCCCACCTCGCCGGCCGTGTAGAGCAAAGCCCCCAAAACGACCCTCATGTCGTCCCCTCGGCTCCACCAGGCGGCCTTTCCCTATTTTCTTCATCGCAGCGCCACGTAGCCTCGCTCCACCAGCCGGCGCAGGGCGTCGTAGGCTTCGACCAGTTCGTCGAAGGCGGTGCGGGCCGCCGTCAGGCGGGCGGTCTGGTCGGGCGTGACGGGGGAGCCGGAGTGGGCCAGGCGCAGCGCCTCGGCGACCCATTTGGCCCGGGCGGTCGCGGTCAGGACCGCCAGCTTCTGAAGCGAGGCGGCATCCAGGCCGGCCAGCGACTGGCCGATCACCTCCTTGTTGGCGACATAGGCGGCGTAGTCGATCTGCTCCAGCTGGCCGCGCAGGCGGCGCTGCTCCTGCGGGTCCGTGTCCTGCGGCTCGAAGTGGTCGCTGTAGCGGCGCATGCTCGAAGTCATCTTGGTGGACATCGACGCCTCCCATTGGCCGCCCGACGGCGGTTCCCTCGAGACGAGGGTGCGCCGCTGCGGTTAACGGTGCGTTGCATCGCGCCACGCGCCGCCGATAGGGTCGAGGGACCCGACGTAGGAGATCGCCATGGACCTGAAGCTTTCCGGAAAGCGCGCCCTGATCTGCGGCGGTTCGTCCGGCCTGGGACGGGCGGTCGGCGCGGCCCTGGCCCGAGAAGGGGCGCGGGTTGTTCTGCTGTCGCGCGACGCCGGACGGCTGGCGCAGGCGGCGGGCGAGATGACCGCGGCGGGACCCGGACGCGCCGATTTCGTCACGGCGGACCTGGCCGACCACGCCGGCCTGCTGGCGGCGGTCGACGAGGCGGAGCGCTTGTTGGACGGGCCAGTGGAGATCCTGCTGAACAACACCGGCGGACCGCCGCCCTCGGGCGTGGCGGGCCTGGAGCCTTCGGTGTGGCGCGACCACTTCGAATCCATGACGCTGTCGGTGTTCCGGCTGACGGATCGGGTGCTGCCGGCCATGCGGGCGGCGGGCTGGGGCCGCATCCTGAACGTGGCCTCGGTCACCGTGGTCGAGCCGTCGGCCTCGCTGGGCGTGTCCAACACCCTGCGGGCATCGGTGGTCGCGTGGGCCAAGACCCTGGCCGGAGAGGTCGCCGCCGACGGGGTGACGGTCAACACCCTGCTGCCGGGCCGCATCGACACCCCGCGCATCGAACGGCTGGACCGCGCCGCGGCCGAGAGGACGGGAACCACGCCGGAGCAGGCGCGGGCGGAATCGCTCAAGGCCATCCCGGTCGGCAGGCTGGGGACGATCGAGGAGTTCGGCGCGACCGCCGCCTTCCTGGCCAGCCCGCTGGCGGCCTATATCACCGGATCGATGATCCGCCTGGACGGCGGGGCGGTGAAGGCGATCTGAGGCGAAGGCTGGCCTATTTCCGGTTGCGGGCGTATGCTTTCGATGTCGAGGAGAACGCCGATGCTGATGCTCATGATGCTGTTGCAGTCGGGCGCGCTGGCGACGGCGTCGAGCGTCGAGCCGGCTCCGGCTCCCTGCGGACCTGGCCTGATGGAGGCGCGGTCGGGGCAGGCCGCGCCGTCGGGTCTACTCCGTCTGGATCGCGCGGACGGAGGCCGGGAGGTGCGGCGCTATCTGCTGCTGGACCTCCGCGACCAGAACAACTGTCCGCTGCCGATCAGCTTTCCTGTCCCCGAGGCGTCGCGGGCGTTGGGGCGGGAGTGGGGAGGCCGCCCGCCGGAGCGGCGCGGGCCCGACGTCCCGACGCCGCCCCAGCCCGCGCCGCGATCCTTTTCCGGCGAACGGCGTTAACCGTCCAAGGCGGCCTTCTCGAGTTGCGAGGCGTGCGGCGCCGCCGCTTCCCGACTCCAGGAGGATTTCATGTTCAAACCTGTCCTCGCCGGCGCGCTGGCGATCACGGCCCTGTCGGCCTGCACGTCCTACGGCTATGGCCGATATTGGGAGCGGCCGTATGGATCGGACCGCTACTACAACTACGGCGGCCAGCGCTATGCGTTCGCCCAGCGGCCGGGCGGCTACTATTACAACGACAACTACGGCTATTATCACCCGCGTTACGGCTGGTGGGAGCAGGGACGCGACTGCTGGCGCGATCCGCGCTGGAATCCGCCGGGCCCGCGCGGCGGTCCGGGCTCCAACTGGGCGACGCCGCACGGGAACGCCCGCTGCCGCTAGTTAGGGAAGGGCCCGCTCCGGCGGGCCTTTTTCATGCGCGCGGATGGGCGGACGCATAGGCGTTCAGCAGGCGCTTGGCGTCGACGCCGGTGTACTTCTGCGTTGTCGACAGGCTGGCGTGGCCCAGAAGCTCCTGGATCGAGCGCAGGTCGGCGCCGGCGCCCAGCAGGTGGGTGGCGAAGCTGTGACGGAGCGCATGGGGCGTCGTGCGCTCGGGCAGGCCCAGTCGGCCGCGCAGGCGCTGGACCGTGGCCTGGACGTGGCGGGGGCTGAGCGGGCCGCCGCGACGGGCGCGGAACAGGGCGTCGTCGGGAGCCAGCACGAAGGGCTGGACCGCCAGATAGGCCTCGGCCGCCTGGCGCACGGCCGGAAGGACGGGGACGATCCGCGTCTTCGAGCCCTTGCCGACGATCCGCAGGGTGTCGGGCAGGGGGGCGTCGGCGCGGGTCAATGACAGAGCCTCGGAGATCCGCAGGCCGCAGCCGTAGAGCAGGGTCAGGACGGCGCGGTCGCGGGCGGCCTCCCACGGTTCGGCGTCCGGGTCGGCGTCGGGCTCCTGCAGCAGGCCGCGCGCCTGGTCCTCTGTGACCGGGCGGGGCAGGGACGGCTTCAGCCGCGGGCCGCGCACCAGGGCCAGCTGCGGCGCCGGCGTGTCCAGCCGCCGGTCGAGGAAGGCGTGGAAGCTGCGGATGGCCGACAGGGTCTGGCTCAGCGAGCGGGCGCCCAGCGGGTGGTCGCCGGATCGGCGCTCGGCCATGTGGGCGCGGACCTCGGCGGCGGTGACGGCGCCCAGGCCGCTCAGGGACTGGGGTTCGCCGCGATGACGCTCCAGAAAGGCGAGATACAGCCGGCCGATGTGGCCATAGGCCTCGAGCGTGCGCGGCGACAGCCGGCGTTCGTGGGCCAGGTGCTCCAGCCAGGCGGAAAGGGCGTCGCCGGCGGTCATGGGCGGCTCAGGCCAGCACCGGCCAGCGTTCGGCCATCCGCTCGACCACCCGGGCCAGGAAGGCGGCCAGTTCGCAGCCCATGGTCGGGGTGAAGCCCTCCGGCTCGGGCGAGCCGAACGCGCACAGGCACGGACGGGCCGGCTCGCCCGGCGTCAGCTGCGGCGCCATGCGGATCAGGGCGACCGAGCGCACCGCCTCGGCCGCAGCGCCGAACAGGTCCAGCCCGTCGAACGCCGGACCCAGCCAGGTCAGGCCGTGCTGGCCCAGCAGGCCATCGACCGCCCCGGCGTCCATGGCGCGCCAGCCGAAGGGCACGCCGCCGGGCTTTTCCAGGCCGATCACGGCGCCCACCAGACCGAAGCGCCCCTGGGCCGCCGCGTCCAGCCGCCGCGCCAGGTCGGAGTGGTTGCGCGCCTCCATCAGGTCCAGCGTCGCGACGTGGGTCTGGGTCTGGGCGGCGAAATTGGCCCGCGCGATCGTCTCGATCTCCTTGCGGGCGCCCGCTTCGCGCTGGGCGGCGGCCTCGAGCCGGGTCAGGGCGGCGGCGCCGAAGTCGACGACATTGCGGCCGTGCGGGCGCAGCCCGACCTCCTCCAGCAGGGAGCGGTCCTCGGTCAGCAGATCGGGATGGGCCTGGAGCCAGGCCCGCACCTCGGGCCAGTGAAGCGCGGGTTCGTCCGTTTCCGACGCAGCGAAGAGGTCCAATGAGCCGCTCAACAGACCTCTCCGGAAGCGCGGTGTTACAGAATGGATTGGCCGGTCTTGCCCCAGTCGGCCATGAAGGCATCAAGCCCCTTGTCGGTTAACGGGTGCTTTACCAGGGCCTTGAAGGTGTCGGCGCCGAAGGTGGCGGCGTCCGCCCCGGCGACGGCGGCGGCCGACACATGGGCGACGTTGCGCAGGGAGGCGGCCAGGATTTCGGTCTCGAAGCCGTGCACGTCGTACAGGACGCGGATTTCCTCCAGCAGGCCGATGCCGTCTGCGCCGTGGTCCTCCAGCCGGCCGACGAAGGGCGAGACGAAGGTCGCGCCGGCCTTGGCCGCCATCAGGGCCTGGGCGGCCGAGAAGCACAGGGTGACGTTGGTCTTGACGCCCTTGTCGGCGAAGACGCGGCAGGCGCGCAGGCCATCCCAGGTCAGCGGCAGTTTGACGACGACGTTCGGCGCGATGGCGGCCAGCTTGTCGCCCTCCTTCACCATGGTCTCGAAATCGAGCGAGACGGCCTCGGCGGAGATCGGCCCCTCGACCAGGGCGCAGATTTCGGCGATGACCTCGGCGATGTTCCGACCCGACTTGGCGATCAGCGACGGATTGGTGGTGACCCCGTCCACCATGCCGGTGGGCGTGAGATCCTTGATGACGGCGACGTCGGCGGTGTCGAGAAAGAGTTTCATGGGCGGGAGTTTTAGCGTCGTCGCGGCGAGGAGGCGACTCCCTTTCTCCACCCTGTTCGCGAAGCGAATGGGGAGGCGGCGGGGCGCGCAGCACCGTGACGGAGGGGGGCTTTGGTCCGCACAGGGGCCTGTGTCGCGGAGAGAACCCCTCCACCGCTTCGCGGTCCCCCTCCCCATTTCATGGGGAGGAGACGTGTCGTGAAAGTCGCCTCCGTGCTCATTCCGCTGCCGGTGCCGGAGGCGTTCGACTACGCCGTGCCGGAGGCGATGGCCGTCGCGCGCGGCGATCAGGTCGCCGTGCCCCTGGGGCCGCGGCTGATGCGGGGCATCGTGTCGGAGGTTTTCGAGACGACCGGATCGAACCGGCGGCTGAAGGCGGTGGAGGCGGTGCTGGACGATCCGGCCCTGCCGCCGTCGACGGTGGACTTCGTCGAATGGGCCGGGCGCTGGACGTTGTCGGCGCCGGGAGAGATGGCCTCGACCGCCCTGAAAGG
>JAEWDF010000054.1 GCA_023390245.1 Pseudomonadota bacterium | reverse complement strand
CGCCGGCCCGCGCCGCCGCTGGACCTGCCGACGGGCCGGGCCGTGGTCTGGGACGGCCGCTTCCGTTTCCTGGCGCATGAGGCGGGCTGGCGCGTCCGGTCCGCGCGCGGGCTGATGACGGCGCTGTCGGAGGCGGATCGCGCGGCGATCCTGGTCCTGACGGCCGCAGCGCGGGGCGCCGCGCCGGTCCTGCTTCGGGACGGCGCGGACGGGCCGGTTCTTGCAAGCCCGGCGGTGGATCGGGCCGACCTGATCCCGGAACGGCTCAGGCTGGCCCTGGACGAAACGACGCATGAAGACGAACTGAATCCCGCCGACGATGGCGTAACGCCGTGGAACGACCTATTTTCACGGACAGAACATCCAGACCGGCGGCTCCCTTCGGGCCGGCGGACGATCGAGGACCTCAATGAACCTGCGTAATCTGGCGATCACCGGCATGATCATCCTGGGCCTGCTGGCGGTGTACGCCGCCGTGTCGCAGGGCGGGGCGATGACCGGCATGGCCGCCCAGGGCGGCCAGGGCCGCCCCGAGAAAATCACCTATTCCCAACTGGTCCAGCGCACCAAGGCCGGCGATATCAAGGAGGCCGTGATCCGCGGCGACGAGGTCACGGGCGTCTACAAGAACGACCAGCGCTTCATCGCCACCACCCCCTATCCGAACGAGGATCTGGTCACGGCCATGCTGGCCAGCGGCGTCAACGTCGACGCCAAGACCACGCGCCAGTCGATGTGGATGAGCCTGCTGCTGGGCATCCTGCCCATCGCGCTGCTGATCGGCGTCTGGATTTTCTTCATGCGCCAGATGCAGGGCGGCGCGCGCGGGGCCATGGGCTTCGGCAAGTCCAAGGCCAAGCTGCTGACCGAACACAAGGGCCGCAAGACCTTCGACGACGTCGCCGGCGTGGACGAGGCCAAGGTCGAGCTGCAGGAGGTCGTCGACTTCCTGAAGGATCCGGCCAAGTTCCAGCGTCTGGGCGGCAAGATCCCCAAGGGCGCCCTGCTGGTCGGCCCTCCCGGCACCGGCAAGACCCTGCTGGCCCGCGCCGTGGCGGGCGAGGCGGGCGTGCCCTTCTTCTCCATCTCCGGCTCGGATTTCGTGGAGATGTTCGTCGGCGTCGGCGCCAGCCGCGTGCGCGACATGTTCGAACAGGCCAAGAAGAACGCGCCGTGCATAATCTTCATCGACGAGATCGACGCCGTCGGCCGCCATCGCGGCGCCGGCCTGGGCGGCGGCAACGACGAGCGCGAGCAGACCCTGAACCAGCTGCTGGTCGAGATGGACGGGTTCGAGGCGAACGAGGGGATCATCCTGATCGCCGCCACCAACCGGCCCGACGTGCTGGACCCGGCCCTGCTGCGTCCCGGCCGCTTCGACCGCCAGGTGGTGGTGCCGAACCCCGACGTGACCGGCCGCGAACGCATCCTGCGCGTCCACATGAAGGACGTGCCCCTGGCCGCCGACGTCAACGTCAAGACCATCGCGCGCGGCACGCCCGGCTTCTCCGGCGCCGACCTGGCCAACCTGGTCAACGAGGCGGCGCTGATGGCGGCGCGCAAGGACCGTCGCATGGTCACCCACCGCGACTTCGAGGACGCCAAGGACAAGGTGCTGATGGGCTCGGAGCGTCGCTCCATGGCCATGAACGAGGAAGAGAAGCGCCTGACCGCCTATCACGAGGCCGGTCACGCCATCGTCGCCATGAACGTCAAGATGGCCGATCCCGTGCACAAGGCGACCATCGTCCCGCGCGGCCGGGCCCTGGGCATGGTGATGCAGCTGCCGGAAGGCGACCGGTATTCGATGAAGTACCAGCAGATGATCGACCGCATCGCCATCATGGCCGGCGGCCGGGTCGCCGAGGAGCTGATCTTCGGGCCGGAGAACATCACCTCCGGCGCCAGTTCGGACATCGAGCAGGCGACCAAGCTGGCCCGGGCCATGGTCACGCGCTGGGGCTTCTCCGAGAAGCTGGGCACCGTGGCCTATGGCGAGAACCAGGAGGAGGTCTTCCTGGGCCATTCGGTGTCGCGCACCCAGAACATCTCGGAAGAGACGGCCCGGACCATCGACGCCGAGGTCAAGCGGCTGGTCACCTCCGGCTGGGAAGAGGCGCGCAAGATCCTGACGACCAAGGCCGAGGACCACGAGACGCTGTCGCAGGCCCTGCTCGAGTACGAGACCCTGTCGGGCGAGGAGATCAAGGACCTGCTGGAGAAGGGCGTCGCGCCGAACCGCGACGAGAACAACTTCCCCAACTCCGGTCCTTCGGTCGCGGTGCCGGTGACGCCGGTGTCGGATGGAACGGAGATCGAGGTCCCGGCCCCCGTCGCCGCCTCGACCAGTGTGCCGACCGTCCACTGAGGCGGCGCGCTTCCCTGTCTCCCCGTCATCCTGGGCCGCGCGCCCAGGATGACGGGGAGGGGCGGCGATTAGGCAATGGGAATGACAAGCCGCCGCGCGCCGGCGGATTTCTTTTGATGAACCAGTTTGAATCTCAGACTAGTCTGTGACATATCCCTCTCGTTCATCACGGGAGGGTCGCCATGTCGGCATCCGAGACGGTCCAATCCGAGCGCCTGCACGGCCTCGACGCCTTGCGGGGCGCCGCCCTGCTGCTGGGGGTGCTGCTACACGCCTCCATGTCCTTCTTTCCGACCCAGGCCTGGATCGTCGCCGACGACCAGCGCTCGGCCTGGGCCAGCGGCCTGTTCTTCGTCATCCACCTGTTCCGGATGGCGACCTTCTTCCTGATCGCTGGCCTGTTCGCCCACATGATGCTGGGCCGGCGCGGCGTGTGGGGCTTCATCCGCGACCGGTTGAGCCGGATCGCGGCGCCCCTGGCGGTGTTCTGGGGCGTGGTGCTGATGGCCATCGTCGCAGTGCTGATCTGGAATGCGGGCCTTCACGGCTATACCGCCGCCGATGCGCCGCCCCAGCCGACCTATGACTGGACCAACATGCCGCTGACGCACCTGTGGTTTCTGTGGGTGCTGCTGATCTTCTACGCCGGCCTGCTGATCCTGCGCGCGGCCTTCGCCTTGCTGGATCGCGGCGGCGCCTTGGGGCGGGGCGTCGATCGCGCCACGGCCGGCCTGGTCGAACCGTGGGGACCGTTCGTGCTGGGCGCGCCGCTGGCGCTGGCCCTGTGGCTGCATCCGGGCTGGGTCGCCTTCTTCGGCGTGCCGACGCCCGACGCCGGCCTGGTCCCGAACACGCCGGCCCTGGTCGGCTTCGGCCTGGCCTTCGGGCTCGGGGTCCTGCTGGATCGGCGCCGCGACCTGCTGGCGCGCCTCGGGCGCCGGTGGCCGGTCTTCCTGGGCCTGGCGATCCTGGCGGGCGGCGCGGCGATGATGCTGGCGGGCGGCCCGGTCCCCCGGCTGGTCCCGATGACCGAGCCCGCGACCAAGGCGATGACGGCCGCGGCCTTCGGCGTCGGCGTGTACGCCTCGGTCTTCGCCGCCGCAGGCCTGGCGCTGCGCTTCTTCTCGGGCCGCAGCGTCCTGCGGCGCTACCTGGCCGACGCTTCCTACTGGATCTACATCGTCCACCTGCCGCTGGTGATGGCGGCGCAGGTCTGGATCCAGCAGTGGACCTGGCCGTGGCCGGTCAAGCTGGCGGGCGTCACCCTGGGCGTCCTGGCCGCCGGCCTGGCCAGCTACGAACTGCTGGTGCGCCATACCCCCATCGGACGCTGGCTGAACGGGCGGCGCGTGCCGTGGCGCCGTTCCGGCGCACCCGCCCTGGTCCCCGCCGAATAGCTTGCCAACGCCGGCCGGCGCGTCCATCCGATGGAGGCGCCGGCCGCACAGGAATCACGCGATGCCCGACAAGTCCCGCACCACTCCCGAGGCCGACCTGGCCTTCCTGCGCTCCATCGTCCAGGGCGGGAACAGCGGCAGGGCGACCCTGACGCTGGGCGTGGCCTATCTGGCCGGCGGTCTGCTCTACGGGCTCCAGTGCCTGTTCCACATCGGCCAGGTGTGGGGCCTGATCCGCTGGCCCGACCTGGCCAACCTGGCTTTCGTGATCGCCGTCTCGGTCGCCTTCTTCATCGTGCTGATGTGGGCCGTCCGCGAGGATCGCAAGAGCGGGGCGGGCCCCATCGTGACCCGTACGCTGAACGCGGCCTTCAGCGGCGCGGGCATGGCCAATCTGGCGATCGTCATCGTCTTCGGTTTCGGCGCGCGGCGGGACGAGGACTTCGCCATCTGGCTCTATTATCCGTCCATGATCTTCGCCCTTCAGTCCGCCGCCTGGTTCGTGGCGTGGAACCTGAAGAGGAAGGGCTGGATGCTGGCGGCGTCCCTGGGCGGCTGGCTGACGGCCGTGGCGCTGGGCCTGCTGGTGCGCCATTCGGTGATCTATCTCTATGTCTGCACCGCCGCCCTGTTCCTGCTGTTCGCCGGTCCGGGATGGATCATGACCCGCGCCGCCCTGCGCGCCCGGACGGCGGCCGACTGACCCATGAGCCTGAGCGATCTCGGCAAGATCGACGAGGTCATCCACGGCCGCCTGCGGCTGGGGATCATGGTCTATCTGGCCGACGCCGAGGCGGCGGACTTCACCGAGCTGAAGACGGTGCTGGAGGCGACCCAGGGCAATCTGTCCGTCCACCTGAAGAAGCTGGAGGAGGCGGGCTATGTCGCCATCTCCAAGAGCTTCGTGAACAACAAGCCGCTGACCCGGATCGCCATCACGCCCGAGGGCCGCCGCGCCTTCGCCGCCTATCTGGAGGCGCTCGGCGGCCTGATCGGGCGAAAGGGCGGTTAGCGCGGCTCGATGCGGACGACGGTGAGCCGCAGCGGATCGCCGCCGGGCGACTGCCAGTCGATCGACTGCCCTTCCGCCAGCCCGACCAGGCCGGCGCCGACGTAGGACAGCACCGAGATGCGGCCCTGGTCGATGTCGGCCTCGCGCGGGGCCACGACCTGGACCCGCCGCACGCGGTCGGAGCGGTCGTCGCGATATTCGATCCAGTGGCCCAGGCCGACCCGCGCGGGGCGGCCGGCGCCCGGCTCCTGGATGACGGCGCGGTCCAGCTCCTGCTGCAGCAGGCCGGCGACGCCTTCGCCGGGCAGGTCGCCGACCAGCCGCGACAGGGCGTCGTGGTCGGCGGCGGTGAGGACGAGGTCGGTGCGCGCGCGCACGCGCTTGGGGGAAGGGGCGGTCATGATCTTTAATCCTGGAGGCGTGACGGAATCGGGCGTCCCGGAACGGAGCCGGGCAGGCGCGCCGTTCCGGGTCAGTCGCCTGCGACGAGGCGTCCCGCGTGGGAAAGGCGTCGAGCCTGGCTGACGGAATGGGCGATCATCGGCTAGACGGTGCAGCGCGGCCCCGCGAAAGTCAAACCGGCCGCGCTGGAGGCCGCATGACGCCGTCGTCCCCGCCCCGGGTCATGGGCATCGTCAACGTCACCCCCGACAGCTTCTCCGACGGCGGGCGCTGGATCTCGACCCAGGCCGCGCTGGAGCATGCGCTGAAGCTGGTCGAGGAGGGGGCGGACATGCTGGACATCGGCGGCGAGAGCACCCGGCCGGGCGCAGCCCCTGTCCAAACGGCGGAGGAGATCGACCGGGTCGTTCCCGTCATCGAAGGGCTGCGCGCGCGTTGGTCCGGGGCGATCAGCATCGACACCATGAAGCCCGCCGTGGCGCGCGCGGCCGTCGCGGCCGGGGCGACGATGTGGAACGACGTGACCGCCCTGGGGCATGCGCCGGACAGCCTGGCCGTCGCCGCCGGGCTGGGCTGCGAGGTGGTGCTGATGCACATGAAGGGCGAGCCGCGCACCATGCAGGACGACCCGCGCTACGACGACGTGGTGGCGGAGGTGCGCGACCATCTGGCGGCGCGGGCCGAGGCGGCCATGGCGGCGGGCGTGGCGCGCGACAGGATCTGGCTCGATCCCGGCATCGGCTTCGGCAAGACCCTGGCGCACAACATGGCGCTGACGGCGCGGCTGGACGCGCTGACCGAGCTGGGCTTCCCGGTGCTCTACGCCGCCAGCCGCAAGCGGACCATCCAGGCCGTAGACCCGACGGCGGCCGATGCGGGCGACCGGCTGGGCGGCTCCATCGCCCTGGCGCTGGCGGCGGCGCGGCGCGGCGCGCGCATGGTGCGCGTCCATGACGTCCGCCAGACCGTCCAGGCGCTGAAGATGCAGGCGGCCGTCGAGGGCGCCGGCTGAGGCCTCAGTGCAGGGTCTCGCCGTGCTGGGTGTAGTCCAGGCCCTCGATCTCCTGCTCCTTCGAGACGCGCAGGCCGGTGGTGAAGCGGCAGATCATCAGGACCAGGAAGGTGCCGGCCGCGCTCCACGCCATGGCGCCCAGCAGGCCGAGGGCCTGCTTCCACACCGCGGCGCCCTCTGCCAGGGCGTTGACGCCGGTCGTGGCGAACAGGCCGGTCAACAGGGCTCCGACGATGCCGCCGACGCCATGCACGCCGAAGGCGTCCAGGCTGTCGTCGTACTTCAGGGCGTGCTTCAGCCAGACCGCGCCGGCGTAGCAGGCCGGGCCGGCGATCAGGCCGATCGCGAAGGCGCCCTTCGGATCGACGAAGCCGGCGGCGGGCGTGATGGCGACCAGGCCGCCCACGATCCCGGAGAGCAGGCCCAGCAGGGTGGCGCGACGCCGCTCGATCCATTCGACCGACATCCAGCCCACCGCCGCGCTGCCGGCCGCCAGTATGGTGTTGAAGGCGGCGGTCGCCGCCAACGCGTCGGCCGCGCCGGCCGAGCCGGCGTTGAAGCCCAGCCAGCCGACCAGCAGCAATCCCGTGCCGATGGCGCTGTAGGCCAGGTTGGCCGGCGCCATGTTGTCCCGTCCGAACCCATGGCGCGGCCCCAGCACCATCGCGCAGACCAGGCCCGCCACGCCTGCGTTGACATGGACCACGGCTCCGCCCGCGAAATCCAGCACGCCCAGGCCGCCGAGCCAGCCGCCGCCCCACACCTGGTGGCAGATCGGCGCATAGACGATCAGGTGCCACAGGGCGAAGAACAGCACGCTGGCCGAGAACTTCATCCGTTCGGCGAAGGCGCCGGCGATCAGGGCCGGCGTGATGATGGCGAAGGTCAGCTGGAAGCTGACGAACAACAACTCGGGAAGATGGGGCAGCAGGCCGTGCGCCGTCCGGGCCGTCACCCCGTTCAGGAAGGCCGCCTGCAATCCGCCGATCAGGCCGTTCGCCGCCGCCGGCCCCTGGCCGAACGCCAGGCTGTAGCCGGCGATGAACCACAGCACCGTCACGACGCCGAAGGCGGCCGTCGATTGGGCGACGACGCTGATGATGTTCTTCTTGCGCACCATGCCGCCGTAGAACAGCGCCAGGCCCGGCAGGGTCATCATCAGCACCAGGGCGGTGGAGGTCAGGACCCAGGCCGTCGCGGCCGGGTCGATGTCCAGCGGCGCCTGGTGCGCCAGAAGGCCGTCCTGCGCCATGGCCGGGAAGGCGAGGGACGCCGCCCCCGCGGCGACGAGGGCGGCGAGGACGGCGTGTCGCATCATGGGCGTGGACCTTGGCGGGAGGGCGTCAGGCGGATGTTCTGAGTCGTTCTGGCCGCGCGGCGATCTCCGTCAGCGGCAGGATGCGCGCGAACTGGGCCAGGGTCGCGGTCCAGTCGGCCAGCAGCCGGCGCGCCAGCGGCGAGGCCGTGGCGGCGTGGTGCGCCTCGACCAGGGCCCGCAGCCGCCCGCCGGCCTCCGCATCCATCTCGGCGCAGCCGGCCAGGTCGCCGTTCAGCGCCTTGGCGGCCGAGCCGTCCGGGTCCCAGACGAACAGTTCGCCGCCGCTCATGCCCGCCGCCAGGTTCCAGCCCACGGGACCCAGCACGACCACGCGGCCGCCGGTCATGTATTCGCAGCCGTGGGCGCCCAGGCCCTCGACCACGGCCTCGGCGCCGGAGTTGCGCACCGCGAACCGCTCGCCCGCCATGCCGGCGACGAACAGCCGGCCGGAGGTCGCGCCATACAGGGTGGTGTTGCCGCAGATCAGCTGGTTCTCGCGCCATTCGGGCGTCCGCACCGAGATCTCGGCGCCCGACAGGCCCTTGCCGACATAGTCGTTGGCCTCGCCCGTCAGGTGCAGCTCCAGTCCCTTGGCGGCGAAGGCGCCGAAGCTCTGGCCGGCGATGCCTTCCAGCCTCAGCCGCAGCCGGCCCGTCGGCCCCTGGGCGCCGAACCGGCGCACGATGGCCGAGGAGACGGCGGCGCCGACCGTCCGCTGGGTGTTGTTCAGCGGATAGGACAGCTCCAGCGTCTGGCCGCGATCCAGGAAGCGCACGGCGTCCTTCAGCACGCGGGCGTCCAGGCTGTCCTCGATGGGCTTTCTCGCGGTCTTGTCGGCCCACTTGCCGGCCGCGCCCTGGTCGACCTGCGCCAGCAGCGGGTTCAGGTCTAGGTCGTCCAGGTGCGCGCCGCCGCGCCGCACCTGACGCAGCAGGTCGGTGCGGCCGATCACCTCGTCCAACGTTCGGGCGCCGATCGAGGCCAGGATTTCGCGCGTCTCCTCGGCGATGAAGGTGACCAGGTTGACCACCTTGTCGGCGCTGCCGCTGAACTTCTCGCGCAACCGTTCGTCTTGCGAACAGACGCCGACCGGGCAGGTGTTGGAATGGCACTGACGCACCATCAGGCAGCCCATGGCGATCAGGGCCGTGGTGCCGACGCCGAACTCCTCGGCGCCCAGCATGGCGGCGATCACCACGTCGCGGCCGGTGCGCAGGCCGCCGTCGGTCCTCAGCACGACGGAGTCGCGCAGGTTGTTCAGCGTCAGCACCTGGTGGGCCTCGGCCAGGCCGATCTCCCACGGCAGGCCCGCGTGCTTGATCGAGGTTTGGGGCGAGGCGCCGGTGCCGCCGTTGTGGCCGGCCACCAGGATGGCGTCGGCCTTGGCCTTGGCGACCCCGGAGGCGATGGCCCCGATGCCGGAGGCGGAGACCAGCTTCACCGTGACCCGGGCGTCGGGGTTGATCGCCTTCAGGTCATAGATCAGCTGGGCCAGGTCCTCGATCGAATAGATGTCGTGGTGCGGCGGCGGGCTGATCAGGGTCGTGCCCGGCACCGCATGGCGCATCCGGCCGATGAATTCGGTGACCTTGAAGCCGGGCAGCTGGCCGCCCTCGCCGGGCTTGGCGCCCTGGGCCACCTTGATCTCGATCTCGCGGCACTGGTTCAGATATTCGGCCGTGACGCCGAAGCGGCCGGACGCCACCTGCTTGACCGCCGAGTTGGCGTCGTCGCCGTTGGGGCGCGGGATGTAGCGTTCCGGGTCCTCGCCGCCCTCGCCGGACACTGAGCGGGCGCCGATGCGGTTCATGGCGATGTTCAGCGTCTCGTGCGCCTCGGGACTCAGGGCCCCCAGCGACATGGCCTGGGTCAGGAAACGCCGGCGGATGTCGGAGATGCTCTCCACCTGGTCCAGCGGCGCCGGCGTCACGTCGGCGCGGAAATCGAGCAGGTCGCGCAGGCTGAGGTCCGGCTGGTTCCGCACCACCTCGGAATACTGCTTGAAGCGGCGGTAGTCGCCGCGATTGCAGGCGTCCTGCAGCAGGTGGATGGTCCGGGCCTCGTGGGCATGGGCCTCGCCGCCCGAGCGGATCTTGAAGAAGCCGCCCATGGAGGGGACTGGCTGGGCCTCGCCCCAGGCCAGGCGGTGCCGCTTCAGCGCCGCCTGCTCCAGCCCGGCCAGGCCGATGCCGGAGATGCGCGACGGGGCGCCGGGGAAGAACTCGGCCGTCAGGGCGCGCGACAGGCCCAGCACCTCGAACTCGCAGCCGCCGCGATACGCGGAGATGACGCTGATGCCCTTCCTCGCCAGGGTCTTCAGCAGGCCGGCCTCGATCCCCTTCTTGTAATGCAGGCAGGCGTCGCGCAGCGTCAGACCGGGATACAGGCCCCGGTCCAGGCGTTCCTGGAACAGGTCCTGGGCCAGCCAGGCGTTGACGGTGGTGGCCCCGACCCCGACCAGGACCGCGAAGCCGTGCGGGTCCAGCGTCTCGGCCGTGCGGACCACGATGGAGCAGTAGGAGCGCAGACCCGCCCGGCTCAACCGGCCGTGCACGCCCGCAGTCGCCAGGATCATCGGCGTGGCCAGCCGGTCGGCCGAGCCGTGCTGGTCGGTCAGGACAATCAGGGCCGCGCCGTCGCGGGCGGCGGCCTCGGCCTCGTCCATGACGCGGTCCAGGGCGGCGCGCAGGCCGGCGCCGGGACGCGCCTCGTCGGCGGGGAGGTCGTAGGTGCAGTCGATGACGGCCACGCCGCCGGCGCCGACGGTCTCCAGCATCCGCTCGTACATGCCGTTGGTCAGCACCGGGCTGTCCAGTACGAAGACGTTGGTCTGGGCCTCTTCCTCGGCCAGGATGTTGCCCAGGTTCTTGAACCGGGTCTTCAGGCTCATCGCCCCCGCCTCGCGCAGGGGGTCGATGGGTGGATTGGTCACCTGGCTGAAGTTCTGGCGGAAGTAGTGCGACAGCGGCCGGGGCAGGGCCGACAGCACCGCCGGCGGGGCGTCGTCGCCCATGGAGCCGACCGCTTCCTTGCCGTCCCGGATCAGCGGATCCAGCGTCAGGTCCAAATCCTCGCGGCTGAAGCCGGCGGCGATCTGGCGGCGCGTCAACAGTTCGCCCTGGCCCGAGCGCGGTTCCGGGCCGGGGCCGATGATCGGCTCCAGGTCGACCATGTTGTCCAGCCACGCCTCATAGGGATGGGCGGCGGCCAGGGCGTCGATGGCCTCGTGCTCGTCATAGACGCGGCCGTGCTTCAGATCGACGGCGATCAGCTTGCCGGGCCCGATGTGCAGACGGCGCTTCACCCGGCTTTCGGGGATCGGCACCAGCCCGGCCTCGGAACCCGCCATCAGGAGGCCGTCGACGGTCTCGACCGCGCGCAAGGGGCGCAGGCCGTTCCTGTCCTTGCCCGCCACGACCCAGCGGCCGTCCACGGCGCAGATGGCGGCCGGGCCGTCCCACGGCTCCATCACTGCGTTGCAATAGGCGTAGAAGGCGCGATGCGCCGGGGGCATCACCCCGCCGTCCCTGGACCAGGCCTCCGGGATCAGCAGGGCCTTGGCCATCGGCGCGGGACGCCCGGCGCGCACCAGCACCTCGAAGACATTGTCCAGCGCGGCCGAGTCCGACCCGCCCGGCTGGACCACCGGCTTCACCTCGCGGTCGCGGTCGCCGAAGGCCTGGGCGGCCATGCGGATCTCGTGCGACCTCATCCAGTTGAGATTGCCCTTCAGCGTATTGATCTCGCCGTTGTGGGCCAGCATGCGGAACGGCTGAGCCAGCTTCCATTCCGGGAAGGTGTTGGTCGAATAGCGCTGGTGGAAGACGGCGTAGGCCGAGACGAAGCGCGGGTCCTCCAGGTCGGGATAGAGGTCGCCCAGCAGTTCGGCCCGGACCATGCCCTTGTAGGCGATGGAGCGCGCCGACAGGGTGCAGATGTAGACGCCTTGCAGGTTCTCGGTCTTGACCGTCTTCTCGATGCGGCGGCGGGTCAGGTAGAGCTCCCGCTCCAGCGCCTCGCCCTCCAGCGGTTGGCCCGCGTCGTCCAACGGCGGCGCCAGCATGATCTGCTCGATCTCGGGCCGGGTCGCCCCCGCCTTGGTCCCGACGACCGAGAGGTCGATCGGCGTCTGGCGCCAGCCGTAGATCCAGAAGCCGGCGCGCAGGGCCTCGGTCTCGACGATGGCGCGGGCGCGGTCCTGGTCGCCCAGGTCAGTGCGCGGCAGGAAGATCTGGCCCACGCAGATCGGGCCGGGACGCAGGGACTGGCCGATGGCCGCCACCTGGTCGGCGAAGAAGCCCTGCGGCAGTTCGACCATCACGCCGGCGCCGTCGCCGGACAGGCCGTCGGGATCGACCGCGCCGCGGTGGGCCACGGCCTTCAGGCTGCGGATGGCGTATTCGACCACGTCGCGGCGCGGGCTCCCGTCGATGGAGCAGACCAGGCCGACGCCGCAGGCGTCGCGCTCGGAGCCGCGGTCATAGGCGTGGGCGGCTTCCAGCCGGTCGCGGGTTTCCTCGTAATGGGTCAGCCAATCGCTCATGCCGCGACCTCCTCGGCGCCGGCCTTCAGGTAGCGGTCGATCTCGGCGGCGGCGTCCTGGCCCTCGCGCACCGCCCACACGACCAGGGAGGCTCCGCGCGCCGCATCGCCCGCGGCGAACACGCCGGGCAGGCTGGTGGCGAAACTGACGGCGCCGATCTTGATGGTCCCGTCGTCGCGAAGCCGGAGGTTCGCCTCGTGCGCGGCGAACGGCTCGGGCTCGAAGCCCAGGGCCTCGATGACGATGTCGGCCGGGATATCGAAGTCCGAACCGGGCACGGGGGCGATGTTGCGGCGTTCGCCCGGCGCGGCTTCGGTCAACTGCATCCGCTGGGCGCGCACGGCCGTGACCCGGTCGCCCTGGCTCAGCAGCGCCTTGGGCGCGGCCAGCCATTCGAAGATCACGCCTTCCTCCTCGGCGTTGACCACCTCGCGCGCCGAGCCCGGCATGTTGTCGCGGTCGCGGCGGTACAGGCAGGTGACGCTGGTCGCGCCTTGGCGGACGGCGGTGCGCACGCAGTCCATGGCCGTGTCGCCGCCGCCGATCACCACCACGCGCTTGTCGCGCGCTTCGTGCCAGCCGTCGCGCTCGGCGTCGCCCAGATCGCGGCGGTTCTGATGCGTCAGATAGGACAGGGCGGCGACGGTGGACTCCGGCCCCCGGCCTGGCGCCGACAGGATGCGCGGCTGATAGACGCCCATGGCCAGCAGCACGGCGTCGTGCCGCTCGCGCAGTTCGGACAAGGTCACATCCTTGCCGACCTCGCACTCCAGGACGAAGCGGACCCCGCCCTCGGCGAGCCGGTCCACCCGGCGCTGCACCACGTGCTTCTCCAGCTTGAAGCCGGGAATGCCGTAGATCAGCAGGCCGCCGGCGCGGTCGTGCCGGTCGTAGACGGTGACCTGATAGCCCTGGGAGCGCAGACGGTCGGCGGCGGCCAGGCCGGCGGGGCCGGCGCCGATGACGCCGACGCTTTCGCCGCGCTCGGCCGCCGGGCGGATCGGCTCGACCCAGCCGTTGGCGAAGGCCTGGTCGCCCAGCCACGCCTCGACCGAGCCGATGGTGACGGCTTCCCAGCCCGACTGGTTCAGGGTGCAGCCGCCTTCGCACAGCCGGTCCTGCGGGCAGATGCGGCCGCAGATCTCGGGCATGGTCGAGGTCTGGGACGCGGCCTTCCAGGCCTCGCGCGCCTCGTTCTCGGCGGACAGGCGCAGCCAGTCGGGGATGTTGTTCTGGAGCGGGCAGGCGTTCTGGCAGAAGGGCACGCCGCAGTCGGTGCAGCGCGACGCCTGTTTCTCGGCCGTCTCCTTGGACGGGGGCAGGGTGATCTCGCCGAAGCCGCGCGCGCGCAACTCGGCGGAAGCCTTCGAGAGGCGGCGGGGTTCGACGACGAAAGTCCCGCCTGGCGTCAGGGTCTTGTGCATGGGAGGCATATGCCGCAAACGCACCTTTTTAGGCAAATATTATTGTTGTGAATGGCTGAACGGTCATGTTTAGGAAGAATTTTCCATCGTTTGGCTGAGGCATGATTTAAAACCTCGTCCATCCGGTTTTGCGGCGCAAAATCCACTGATCTGCGCCGCCATTGCGCCGGAACGCCTTCCGGCGCCGAGCGTTGCCGTGGCTCCGGAACGACAGAACTGGGGCCTCAAATGCCAAGATGGACTACGCCAACCGGCCTGGGAGGATGGTTGACCGTCCTTCTCGGCGTCTTGCTCGCCGTGATCGGGATCGTGCTGACGATCGGCGGCGTTCAACTCACCGCTCTTGGGGGTTCCTGGTACTATCTGCTCGCCGGCCTGGCGCTGATCGTCTCGGGCGTGCTGCTGGTCCTGAGAGACGAGCGCGGGGCCTGGGTCTACGGCGCCACCTTCATCGTCACCCTGCTGTGGGCCCTTTGGGAGAAGGGGCTCAACGGCTGGGCCCTGGTGCCGCGCCTGGTCGGCCCGCTGGTGCTGATGTTCCTGGTCATCGCCGTCTTGCCGGTGCTGCGCCCGCGCGGCGGCCGGCTGGCCGGCGGCGGCGCGCTGGGCCTGGCGGTCCTGACAGTGATCTTCGGCGTCGTGGTCGGCGTGGCCAACAAGGCCCATGTCGACGCTCCCCTCCCCGGCGCCCGCGCCGCCTATGACGATCCGGCCCTGCTGCCCGTCGGCGCCGACTGGCCGGCCTACGGCGGCACCGACAGCGCCCAGCGCTATTCGCCGCTGACCCAGATCAACCGCGACAACGTCGGCAAGCTGGAGCGCGCCTGGACCTTCCGCACCGGCGACCTGCCGGGCGAACGCTGGGGCGCCGAGACGACCCCGCTGAAGATCGGGAACACCGTCTATCTGTGCTCGGCGCGCAACAAGATGTTCGCGCTGGACGCCGCCACCGGCCAGCAGAAGTGGACCTATGATCCCCGCGTCGCCGACGACCAGATTCCCTACACCGCCGCCTGCCGCGGCGTGACCTATCACGCCAGCGCGGGCGCCGACCCGGCCCAGCCCTGCGCCACCCGGATCATCGAGGGCACGCTGGACGGCCGCCTCGTCGCGGTGGACGCCCGCACCGGCCAGCCGTGCCAGGCCTTCGGCCAGAACGGCGCGGTCAGCATCAAGGATGGCATGGGCGACCCTTATCCGGGGATGGTCTCCATCACCTCGGCGCCGGTCGTCGTGCGCGGCGTGATCGTGACGGGACACCAGGTGCTGGACGGTCAGAAGCGGTGGAACGCCTCGGGCGTGATCCAGGGCTTCGACGTCGAGACGGGCGCCCTGCGCTTCGCCTGGGACATGATGCGTCCCGAGACGACGACCACCCCGCCGGAAGGCGAGACCTACACCCCCGGCACGCCCAACATGTGGACGACGGCGACGGGCGACGAGCGCCTGGGCCTGGTCTATCTGCCGATGGGCAACTCGGCCGCCGACTACTACTCCAGCCTGCGCCGTCCGCAGGAGAAGCAGTATTCGACCTCTCTGGTCGCGCTGGACGTGGCCACGGGCAAGCCGCGCTGGCACTTCCAGACCGTGCGCAACGACGTCTGGGACTATGACCTGGGCTCGCAGGCGACGCTGGTCGATTATCCCAGCGCGGGCGGCGTCGTGCCGGCCATCCTGCTGCCGTCCAAGCAGGGCGACTTCTACGTGCTGGACCGCCGCACCGGCGTGCCGCTGCACGAGGTTCAGGAACGCGCGGTGCCCCAGGGCGGCGTCGAGCCGGCCGAACGGGCGCGCACCCAGCCGTTCTCGATGTTCGCCACCCTGCGCAAGCCCGACCTGGTCGAGAAGGACATGTGGGGCATGTCGCCGATCGACCAGATGTTCTGCCGCATCAACTTCAAGAAGGCCGACTATCAGGGCTACTTCACCCCGCCCTCGACCAACCACTACATCCAGTATCCCGGCTACAACGGCGGTTCGGACTGGGGCGGCGTCGCCGTCGATCCCCGGCGCGGCGTGATCGTTGCCAACTACAACGACATGCCGAACTACAACCGCCTGGTCCCGCGCGAGGAGGCGGACCGCCTGGGCTGGTTCCCGCGCGACGACCCGCGCTACATCGAGCGCGAGAAGGAGGCGGCCAACCGCGGCGGCAGCCTGTCGAAGGCCGAAGGGGCCGGCGACCCGCAGATCGGCGTGCCCTACGCCATCGACGTGAACGCCGGCTGGCGGGTGAAATTCACCGGCCTGCTGTGCAAGGAGCCTCCCTACGGCGGCATCCGCGCCATCGACCTGCACACCGGCCGGACCCTGTGGGACCGTCCGTTCGGCACGGCGCGCAAGAACGGCCCGTGGAAGATCCCGTCCATGCTGCCGCTTGAGATCGGCACGCCGAACAACGGCGGCTCGGTGGTCACCGCCGGGGGCCTGATCTTCATCGCCGCCGCGACCGACGACCTGATCCGCGCCATCGACATCGAGACGGGCAAGACCGTCTGGTCCGACGTGCTTCCGGCCGGCGGCCAGGCCAATCCGATGATCTATGAGCAGAACGGCCGCCAGTACCTCGTCATCATGGCGGGCGGCCATCACTTCATGGAGACGCCGGAAGGCGACTACCTGATCGCCTACGCCCTGCCGGGGAACGGCTGAGGACGCTCAGAGCCTGGCGCGGATGGCCTGCATCGTCCGCGCCAGCCTGTCGTCGTCGATCCGCCCCAGGCGGTCGGCGACGGCGGCGTCTATCGTGGCGATCTTGCTGGGCCGTATGATCGACGGCGCCGGCAATCCCGCTTCGGCATAGGCCGGGCCGATGGCGACATCATCAGCCCAAGGTCGATTTTCGGCGCTGGTGATCATCACCACCCACAGCAGGCGCGACTGGTCCCCCAGCCCGCCGTTGGAGACGACCAGGGCAGGCCGGTGCTGGCGGGTGGCTCGGTCGGTATAAGGGAAGGGGACGCGAACGACGTCCCCGCGTTCAAAGGCCGGCATAGGCCTTGCGGTCCGCCTCGCCGTCCCACTCGTCGAAAGCGCCGAAGGGATCGTCGGCCGGCGCGCGCAGCGCCTTACGCAGCACGACGCGATCCTCGTGCAATTCGTATTGCAGCTCGTCGCCATCCTGCAGGTTCAGCGCCGCACGGACGGGTTGCGGGATGGTCGTCTGCGCCTTGGATGTCAGCCGGCTGGTGATCATGAATGGAGGGTAAGGAAAATCCTTACCGCTTTCAAGTCAGGGCCGGACCTGGCCCTGGCCGCGCACGACGTATTTGTAGGTCGTCAGCTGCTCGGCCCCAACCGGGCCGCGGGCGTGCAGGCGGTCGGTGGAGATGCCGATTTCCCCGCCGAAGCCGAACTCGCCGCCGTCGGCGAACTGGGTCGAGGCGTTGATCAGGACGATGGCGCTGTCGACCTTGGCGGCGAACCGTTCGGCGGCGTCCGTGTCGGTGGCCACGATCGCCTCGGTGTGGCCCGAGCCGTGCCGGGCGATGTGCTCGGCGGCCGCGTCCAGGTCGTCGACGACGGCGACGGACAAGATCGGCGCCAGATATTCGGTGGTCCAGTCCGCCTCGGTGGCCGCGCTCATGCCGGGGACCAGGGCGCGGGCGGCCGTGTCGCCGCGCAGCTCGCAGCCGGCGGCGATCAGGTCGGCGGCGACCGGCGGCAGCAGCCGTTCGGCCGCCGCGCGGTCCACCAGCAGCGTCTCGGTCGCGCCGCAGATGGAGACGCGCCGCATCTTGGCGTTCAGCGTCACCCGCCGTGCGGTCTCCAGGTCGGCGGAGGTGTGCAGATAAGTGTGGTTCAGCCCTTCCAGATGGCCCAGCACGGCGGTGCGCGCCTCGGCCTTCACGCGCGCGACCAGGCTCTTGCCGCCGCGCGGGATCAGCAGGTCGACGGCGCCGTCCAGCCCCGACAGCATCAGCCCGACCGCGTCGCGATCCGGCGTGTCGACCAACTGCACCGCATCGGCGGGCAGGCCGGCTTCGGCCAGGGCTCCGGCGATCACCCGCGCGATGGCCAGCGACGACTGCAGGCAGTCCGAGCCGCAGCGCAGGATGGCGGCGTTGCCGGAGCGGACGCACAGGGCGGCGGCGTCGGCGGTGACATTGGGCCGGCTTTCGTAGATCACGCCCAGCACGCCGATCGGGGTGCGCACGCGGGCGATGTCCAGGCCGTTGGCGGGGGTCCAGCGCTCGGTCTCGACGCCCAGCGGGTCGTGCACGGCGGCGATGGTGGCGACGGCCTCGGCCATGCCGGCGACGCGCGCGGGCGTCAGGGTCAGGCGGTCGATCATCGCCTCCGTCATCCCGCCGGCGCGGGCGGCCTCCACGTCGCGGGCGTTGGCGGCCAGGATGTCGCCCTCGGCCGCCTTCAGCCCGTCGGCCAACAGGGTCAGGGCGCGGGTGCGGGCCTGTGCGGGCGCTTCGCGCAGGGCGCGGGCGGCGGCGCGGGCGCGGCGGCCCAGGGTCAGCATGCGGGCGGTCAGGTCGCTCATCGGTCGTTCAGCACCAGGTCGTCTCGGTGGATCAGGGCGGTCGGGCCGCGATAGCCCAGCAGGGTCTCGATTTCGTCGCTGCGGCGACCGCGCAGGCGCTCGGCCTCCTCGGCCGGATAGGCAGCCAGTCCGACGCCGACGGCGGCGCCCGCGGGGTCGAGCAGGCGCACGCTATCGCCCTTTTCGAAGGCGCCGGCGACGGCGGTCACGCCGGCTGGCAGCAGGCTCTTGCCCGCGCGCAGGGCGGCGACGGCGCCGACGTCCAGCGTCAGGGCGCCGGCGGGGGCCAGGCTGCCGGCGATCCATTGCTTATAAGCGGCCATCGGCGTGTCGGGCGCGGTGATCAGGGTGGCCCGCGCGCCGTTCGATAGCGCGGCCAGCGGCCCGCGCGTCAGGCCCGAGGCGATCAGGGTGGCGCAGCCGGCGGACCGGGCGATCTGCGCCGCCGCCAGCTTGGTGGCCATGCCGCCCGTGCCGACGCCGGCCTGGGCGTTGGCGCCGCCCGCCATGGCCAGGATGTCCGGCGTCAGGACCTCGACGCGCGGCAGGTGCGCCGCCGCCGGGTCGCGGCGCGGGTCGGCGGTGTAGAGGCCGTCGATGTCCGACAGCAGGACCAGCGTGTCGGCGCTGATCATCTG
>JAEWDF010000129.1 GCA_023390245.1 Pseudomonadota bacterium | reverse complement strand
CTCATAGCCGATGATGGCGAAGGTGTCCCTCTGCACGCACTTGATCTTCAGCCAGTCACCCGTACGTCCGGAGCGATAGGGACGGTCGCGGTGCTTCGCGATGATGCCCTCTAACTCGTGGACACATGCGTGCCGCAGCAGCTCGTCCGGGTCTTCATCGAACTCCTCCGACAAACGGATTGCGCCCGTCTTCTCCGCCAAAACATCCTCAAGAAGCTTTCGCCTGGCGCTGTGCTCCATCCGCGTCAGGTTGTGGCCGTCCAGATAGAGGAGGTCGAATGCAAGCAGCACCGAGTTCCGGGAAGGCAGCTTTCCGCCTCTGCCCCCAAGTGAGTTCTGCAGCATGCCGAAATCCGGGATGCCGCGTTCGTTGAACATGACGGCCTCTCCGTCGAGGATCATCGTCGATGGTGAGAACCGTCTTGCCTCTTCCTCGATTCCTGGAAAGCGATGCGTCCAGTCGTGGCCGCCGCGAGTGAGGATACGCACCCGGCCGGGTTCGATATGGACCGCGAGACGATAGCCGTCCCACTTCAGTTCATATGACCACTCATCCCCATGAGGAGGCTTCGTGACCAGCTTTGCCAAGCAAGGCTCCACGCGCTCCGGCATGGGATCAAAAGGAAGTTCAGGCTGCTTCGGGTCACGCTTTCTCACGCGCCCGCTTTTCAGCGGCAGGTCCTGCTCATGGAGCAGCGGCGCAGCAGGTTTGCGAGGGCGCTTGATCATCGGGCCATTGCAGCAGGAAATGCTTAATAAGAAATCGCATTGACTCCACGTCGCCTCAGAACATAATGAGAACACAGGAGCCGCATGGCGGCCGTGCTCCCATCACAACCAGACCTCAGCAGACGCGCCTCGGCGCGAAGGAGAACCCGTGTCCGCATTACCCTCAGAGCCGCCAGTAGAAGAAGACCCCATCGATGAAGTCGAGGCTGCTCTTGCCTGGCACGGTGGTGATGCTCGCGCGGCCATCGCCACACTCCTCGATGATTGCCGACACCTGCGACTTCAATTGGCCCTGACCGGAGCCGCCATGAGCCGGGGTTTTACGCGCGGTTGGAGCCCTTCGCCGGAGAGGACTGAAGCATGACGGGTGACGCTGCTGGGAAACTCAAGGAGGCCATCAGGCATCGCATCGCATGCATCGACCGGGTGACGATCAACGCCTTTGCAGGCACCGGAAGGTCGAGACGACGCGAGCTTCAGGCCACGCACGCCATCGCCAGACGCATCGTTTATGAGGGACTGCACCCATTCTCGTTCCACTGGGAACACGGCAACCACGAGCCTGCTACCTGCCACGACGTCTACTTGACCGTTTTCACCGCTCTGTCCGATATTGACGATGAGGATGCCCGTCGGTGGAGCAGCAAGACCGAATGGGACGCGGCCAGGGCGGAAGCCACCCGCGACATTGTCAGGGCACTGACGCAGAAGTTCGTGGTCGCAGAACGTAGGATCGTTTCTGTCCGGCCAGAGAATTATGTCGGTTCTCACAGTCTGAGCGCCAGCAGATACGAGGATGAGCTGTAGATGTGCAACCTCTACAACGTCACCACCAATCAGGAAGCGATCCGGGCGATTACCAAGGCGCTCGACCGTCTGGGTAACCTCCAGCCGTCACTCGACATCTATCCTGACCAGATGGCTCCCATCGTGCGCAACATCGACGGCATCCGCGAGATGACATGGGTGCGCTGGGGCATGCCGAGTTCGCAGCAGGCACTCTACCAGGCCGCAACGAAGCGGGCCGACAAGCTGCGGGCAAAGGGGAAGGACGTCGACTTCCAGGAACTGCTGAAGATGGAGCCGGATGGCGGAACGACCAACATCCGGAATACGACCAGCAAGCACTGGCTTCGCTGGACTGGCATCGAGAACCGTTGCGTCGTCCCCTTCACCCGTTTTGCCGAGCCTGATCACGCCAGCAAGGTAGAAGGCCGACGGACACCAAACGCGTGGTTCGCCCGCGATGAGAGCGAGCCGCTGATGTTCTTCGCTGGTCTCTGGGTGCGGGACTGGGAATGCGTGAGGAAGGTGAAGGAAGGGCTTGTCCGTTGCGATCTATTCGCCTTCCTGACGACAGAGCCGAATGCAGTCGTGGCTCCGATTCATCCCAAGGCGATGCCCGTGATCCTCAGCAGCGAGGAAGAGGTGGAGAGATGGCTGACTGCACCTTGGGCGGAGGCAAAGGAGCTGCAGCGTCCCCTCTCCGGAAGTGAACTGGTGCTGCTTCCGCAACGAGCCGCAGAGCGCGAGACTTCCGCAGGACAAGCTTCGCTGCTGTAGGCGACGTCATGGAAGTCTGCGACAACTGTGATGGCACTGGCTGGGTCTGTGAGCTTCACCTCGAAGGCCATGGACTGGCTCCCGGCAGTGCAGATGCGGTGGAGCGGGCATGCCCTGTCCTGTCTGTACCGGAGCAGATGATCCAGATCAGGGGCCCGAGCTCGCGGTCAAGGATAAATCGTTGATGAGGCGCAGGAGCTGAAATGGCTGACTGGCTAGCCTATGTGATCTTCGGGCTAGCGTTTGAGAGCGGCGGTGCAAAAGCCGGCCACGGTAGCGGCGGCATAATGCTGCCGCGGGCGGAGTAAAATCCGGCCACCTATTTCCTTTCTGCAATGAGCGCGAAGCGGAAATCATTTCCCCTCTGCCCAAACCGAACAACCCCATTGCCCGCCTTGACGTCTTCCCCCTGGACCTTAGTCAAACGGCCACGGCCCAGCGAAATCGCCGATCGGTAGTACGTCCGATATCAGGCCCGTCGGTCCATCAAGCCAGCGATAGAGCGACACAGCCCCAGGTTCCATGACAAGCGAATTGACGGAGGAACCTCGATGATCACGGTTGACGGCATGGCAGGGTGCAGGTCCGATCTGACACAAGACGTCACCGATTTGTGTCGTCAGCGTGCGATGGACGTGCCCGGAGATCATCCGGACCGGACCAGGATAATCCTGTAGTCGCTGCATTAGCATCATGCCGTTTCGAAGGTTGTCCTCATCCATTTCCCGAATACCGGAGTGCATCCATGGATGGTGGGTGGCAACTACAATTGGCTTTCCGCCGATCCCACGCAGCGTCTCATCCAGAAATGCAAAGCCTTCTTCGCACATCATCCCGTGATGGGCTCCGTCGAGCAGGGTATCCAGACCAATGAGAGTGAACGGACCGAAGTCCCTGCACCATTGGATGGGGCCAGAGCGGGGCATCCAATCCTGATCCGCAAACGCCTGTCGCATTTCGAAGTGGTTGTCGTGGTTGCCAGGCACCGCCAGATAGGGGAGCTCCAGTCGAGCCATGATCGCCTTGAAGCGTTCATATTCTTCAGAGGTGCCATGATCGGTGAGATCACCGGTGACGATCGCGCAATCGATCGGCCCAATCGCTGGCAAGCGCTTGTTGATGGTGGCAACGGCAGCCTCCAGGGCAGCGGCCGTATCTGAGTGACCGTAGGCGAGTTGCGCTTCAGGCACGATGTGTGTGTCGGTGATGTGGATAAATGCGGCCATGGATGTTGTCTTTCCGGACTATGCAGCCAGCGTCAGGATCGCTGTGGGTGCTATGGAGAGGCGAACCTCATCGCCCGGCTTCGGTGCCGTCTGACTCTGGTGAAGGCAAAACAGAAGACGGTCCGTCGCACCCGAAAGTGCGATTCTGTAATGAGTGCCGAGGAAGGTAACGTTCTCGACCCTCGCCTTTAGGGGCCCCGATGGGTCCAGCCGGACGTCTTCTGCTCGCACGAAGGCCTCTTTGCCGTCCCCAGACTGCGCCAGTTCAAGCATGCCGCCGGCGAGATGGAGGCTTTTTCCGGCGATCCGACCGCCAAGGCAGGTTGCATTACCAACAAATCGGGCAACGAATGCCGTTTCCGGCTTCCGGTAGAGCACTTCCGGCGTACCTATCTGCGCTACCCGCCCCTCGGACATCACAGCGACGCGGCTTGCGATGGCCATGGCTTCATCCTGATCGTGGGTGACGAAGATAGCCGTAATTCCAAACTTTCTCAGTAGGTCCGCCAATTCGTCGCGAAGGTCGGAGCGCAAGGCGGCGTCCAGTGCCGATAGGGGCTCGTCGAGCAAGAGCAGACGTGGCCGGGGGGCGAATGCGCGGGCAAGGGCAACCCGCTGCTTTTGCCCGCCAGATAGTGCCGTCACCGGGCGATCGGAATAGGGCTCCAGCCGGCATAAGGCGATCACCTCGTCAACCCGGGCGGCAACTTCGGGCCGGGAAAGCTTCCTCATCTTCAGGCCGTAGCCGATGTTGCCGCGCACGGACATGTTTGGGAACAGGGCGTAGGACTGGAAGACCATTCCGATATTGCGCCTCTCCGCCGACACATGTGTCAGGTCATCATCGTCAAATCGGATGGCCGCCCCTGGATCGGCGTTTTCCAAGCCTGCGATGATGCGCAGGAGGGTCGTCTTCCCGCAACCGGACGGTCCCAGAAGCGACAGGATTTCTCCCTGTTCAACCTCAAGGTCCGTCGGCAGCAGCGCACGGGTTCCACCTGGAAATGTCTTGGCTATATTCTTGAGGGAAAGTGTCATGGGGTAATCTTTCTGGCGCGCGTCGAAGCCCATTGCATTGCCATCAGCAGGGGGACAATCATCACGAAGAAGATGAGGGTATAGGCGGAAGCGATCTCCAGACGCATCGAGGCATAGCTGTCGGCAAGCCCCACGGGGAGCGTCTTGCTGAAGGGTGTATGCAGCATCCAGGTGAGGTTGAATTCTCCGATGGAGAGCGTGACGACGGTCAATGCTCCGGCCAGGATGCCGGGCATCGCGTTGGGGAGCACGATATCGAAGAAGCGCCGAGCGGGAGGGGCTCCGAGGGTGGCCGCGCCTTCTTCGAGGGTGTTCAGATCGATCGTCGCCAGCACCGCCACAACCGAACGGATCATAAACGGGAGGGTGTAAAGCACGTGGCCGACAAGAATGAAACTCCAGTGCATCCGGAAGCCTTTCCAGGTGCCGTAAACCTGCAGAAGTGCCAGAGCGATCGCCAGGCCGGGAACCGCTAGCGGCAACGAAATGAATTCCTCCAGCACGCGAGACGTTCGGCCCGGACGATGCGCAAGTGCGTAGGCGGCGGGGACGCCGATCGCCAGATTTGCTGTCAGGCAGGCCAGGGCGAGCACGATCGATAGAAGGATGCTGTCAGCATAGAGCTCCCAAACTACGCCCATCCAGTTGAGTGTGAGGCCAGATGAGATGCCCTGGAAGTAGTTGACGGTAAGACCTGCGACGACCGACTGCAGCGTTGGCACGAGGAGAAACGTACAGGCGAGCAGCGTAACGGCAAGCTGAAGGAGCTTTAAGGGTGCTTTCACCTGATCAACCTCCTGCCGCGACCGCCGAACCGGAGAAGGAACGGGCAAGCATGAGAAGAAGCCAGGTGACAAGCCCCAGCACGGCCGAGAGGGCAGCTGCCATCGCGATGTTCGCGGAGAGCGTGAACTCCGTGTAGATCACCATGGGCAGGACGTCGATGTCGGTCGCAAGCGTGAATGCGGTGCCGAACGCGCCCATGGCGGTGGCAAATGCGATGGCTCCTGCCGCGATCATGGCGGGAGCAAGTGCGGGCAAGAGCACGTCCATGGTGATGCGGTGGGGCGGCGCGCCGAGCGTGCGTGCGGCTTCCTCGAGCGCCGGATCAATCTTCTCGGCCGCCGCCATGACGGTAAGCAGGACCCTCGGAATGGAGAAATAGAGGTAGCCGAGGAAAAGTCCGAAGATCGAGTAGGCAAACACCCAACGGCCGGGAAGCAGCGAGTTTATCAAGCCCTGACGTCCACCAAGCAGGATGATCATGAAGCCGACCACGACGCCGGGAAACGCCAACGGGAGCGTCAGGATCGAAAGAAGCAGGCTGCGCCCACGAAAGCTGTTGCGCACCAGAAAGACGCCGGTCGTCGTCGAGATCGCCAAGGCTGCAAAGGTTACCGCCAGGGAAACCAGAACAGTCTGGGCCAGGGCCGACAGGTATCGCGGTGTCTGGACGATCTGGAAGTAGATAGCCCATCCGGCCGGTCCTTCTCCGGACGCCATGACGAGCCGTGTCAGTGGCAGGGCCAGGAAGGCCATCGAAAAGACTGCGGCGGGCAGAAGGCATAGAAGCGCGAAGTGGCGCGAAGACATCAGGCATGACCTCCGAGGAAGGGGCAGAGCGTTGCTGCTCCGCCCCGATGATCTTACTTGACCTCGGAAAGGTAACGCTCGCTAAACCGAGCCTGGGCCTTTTCCATTTCGGCATAGTCCAGCGCCACGGCACGTTCATAGTCGCTGTCGGGAAGGAACCGCGCCGACACTTCGGCTGGGAGTTCAACCGGGCGAGAAGGCTTCAGATAGGCATTGGTCCAGATTGCCTGTCCCGCGTCAGAGACGACGAAGTCCAGTACCTTTTTGGCATTCTCCTGGTGCGGCGCATTGGCGACAAGGCTCATGACATAGGGAACGCGGATCGATCCCTCGCAAGGCAGGACAAATTCGAAGTTGCCATCCTCCTGGTATTTCGCGCGGTAGGCGTTGAAGTCGTAGTCGAAGAGGATCGGGATTTCCCCGGACACCACGCGGGCATACGAGGTCTGCTTCGGCACGATGGGACTATTCTTGGCCAGGTCGGAGAAGTATTTGATGGCCGGGTCGAAATTCTCCAGGTCGCCGCCGAACGATTGGTTGACGGCGACAGCTCCGGCATAGCCAACAAAGGCCGAGGACGGGTCGAGATAGCCGACCATGCCTTCGTATTCAGGCTTGGTAAGATCGGCGAAGCACTGCGGTACCGGAGCGCCGCCAAGTGCGTCCACGTTCACGAACAGGCCAATGGTGCCGTAGTGAACGGCAAACCACTTACCTTCCGGGTCTTTCAAACCCTCCGGAATTTCCTCGAAGCCGGCCGGCTTGTAGGGCTCGACGAGGCCTTCGCCTGCCGCCTTGATACCAGCGGTCACGCCGAGATAGACGACGTCGGCAACCGGATTGCTCCGCTCGGCGATAAGCTGGCTCACCGACTGCCCGGAATTCTTGTTGTCGTGCGGCATCTTGATGCCAAGATGTTCGTCGATGGCCTTCAACATCGACGCCCAATCTGCCCATTCCGGCGGGCAGTTATAGCAGATGGCTTCCTCTGCCTGAGCGGAAGCAGAGACGGTGATTGCGACCGCGGCGGCGAGAACTATATGTTTCATCGGTTCGTCCTTGTTTGAGCTGGAACTTGAGCAGGGTGGACAGACGACGGTCGGGTGACAGCCTTGGCCGTCGTCGCAGTTTTCCGGGCGGGTGGAGCCAATGTGGCACCGGCCCGAAATCTAAACGGCAGAGGCGGCGGCTGCACCACCTCCGCGCCGCTGATGGCCTCGAGCAGCAGCCTTGCTGCCTGCCTGCCCATTGCCTCAGGCAAGGTCTCGATGGTGGCCAGTGGCTGATCGAGCAGGAGGCCGATGTCGATGCCATCGAAACCGGCGATCGAAAGGTCTTGCGGGACCCGCCAGCCGAGTAGCCGCGCAGCCTTCTGAACGGCGATCGCAAGGAGATCGTTTGAAACGAACACAGCCGACAGGTTGCGGTTGTTCTGCAGGATCGAAACCAGACGCTCTGGATTGCGTGCGTCGCTTTCACTCAGTTCCAGAAGCAACGGTTCAGGAAGACCAAGTGCCCGACATTCCGCCAGGAACCCGGCATAGCGTGCCTGAGAGCGGTCGGATGTGGAGAAGCGGAGCGCAATGAAGCCGGTGTTTCTATGGCCGATCCTCGCGAACTGCCGTGCTACTTCACGGGCAGCTTCGGCGTTGTCTACATAGGAAGAACAGAAGCCCTCTTGCGGATCATGAAACATCAAGGTGAGCGGGATACCGCGCGCGCGAAGTTGCCGGAGAGCGATACTATCGGCAGGCTTGATCATCGTCGCGATCACACCATCGACATTGCTGGCGACCAACGTGTTGATCAGGTCATTGTCGCGAACCTGATCATAGTTGGAAGCGACGAGCAGAAGCTGGTAGCCGGCAGCGCCCACCACCTCCTGAGCTCCCTGAACGGCTTCAGCGAAGACGGGATTGGCCAGGGAGGGCACAAGGCATCCGATGGTCTTGGTCCGGCGGCTCTGCAAGGCGCGCCCTATGGCATTGAAACTGAACCCCAGGTGACGTGCAGCACTCTCCACGCGTTCGCGTGCGCCAGAACTGACAGGGCCTGAATTGTTGAGCACGCGGCTGGCGGTGGCTACGCTGCAACCTGCCGCATGGGCGACGTCGCGAATTGTGATGGCTTTGTGCTGCATCGACCGCCTGCCATGGAAACGTTTCCATCCTCATAGCGACGGGCGATGACAGCGATGTGACAGGAAGAAGAGTTGCGGAGCACAGGAGCGTCACGTTGTCCTTTCGGACTTGAGGCTACGTCGTAGCTTTCCTGCTGTCGCCCTTTGTCTTCTTCATGCTGACGCGGATCGTGGCGAACTGCAATAGGGTCGCTCGTCCGGAGCGTGGTAGCTGCCACCCACCTCATGTCCGGTGTTGGCGCACGGCATCATGACGGCCTTCGGCCCAAAGCAGTCATCAGACCGCCCCCTGATCCATCCGGGATTTGCAGACGTCTACTTCCATAATCGTCTCGTCCATTTCGTGTCGGCAGGCTCACGAGCATCTAAGAATCCTTGAAGCTCCAGTTCAGCACTGTGACAACGGCTGCGATTGCTACGCCTGGCCAGATTATCAGCATCGGATGATCGAATATGAACACGCGGTATTCGAACAACATCGAGCCCCAGTCGGGCTTGGTTGGATCAGCGCCAAGACCAATGAATGCCAGTGAGGCATATGAAACCACTGCAAGCCCGGCTTGATTTGCAGAATAGGCGAACATCAATGGCAGGCTGTTAGGCAAAAGATGCCGAATAATCGTATTTGCAGCGGAAATCCCCAGGCTTTTCGTTGCCATCATGAAGGGCTGGGCCAGCACCCGTTTGGTCAGTGAGTGAGCGAGGAGGGCGTGAGGCCCGACGCCCGCAAGCCCGAGCGCAATCCCGGCACTGATCGGAGAGAGGCCGAACACTGCCGCAGCGGTGAGTGCCACCACCAAGGTCGGCACCATGATGAAAAATTCGCAGGCTCGAAGTATGAGAGCTTCCTGCCAGCCGTCGAGGACGGCAGCGGTCGTTCCGAGCGTTCCGCCGATAGTGAACCCGATCAGGCCGACCATAACGATGACGAAACCCGTTCGCCACCCACCTACCATGATGCGAGATAGCAGATCGCGTCCCAGATGATCCGTGCCCAGAGGATGCTCGAAGGTCATTCCGGAGTGTCGCGCAAGGATATCAACTGCGTCGGGATCGTGCGGCTGCCACAGGCCGCCGATGGCAAGCAGAGCCACCACTGCTATCAAGACAGCATGCGTTGTTCTCATGCTATCCGAGGGTCCAGAAGGCGCATGCAGAACGATGCGGAAGCACTCAAGATCAACATCCAGAGCGCCGCCACCACAACATAGGCCTGCAACACCATCTGGTCGCGTGCGGCTATGCTCTGGACAAGGAATTGGCTGATGCCGGAAAGGCCGAACAGGATTTCCATGGTTGCGGTACTGCCGATAACCCATCCTGCTTCGGCGCGGACTGCTGAAAGCATGGAATAAAGCGCACTGCGATGCCCATGCCGCCAAAGCGCCTGTCGCTCGGAGAGTCCCTTGGCGAGCGCTGTCCGAAAGTGTGGTTGTGAAGCCGTGTCGAGCAGATCGCAACGATAGACGCGCGCCAGAACGGCGACAGAATGCAAGGCTATTAGCAGGATCGGCAGGATGATCGAAGCCCAATCATTGGCGAAAGGTCTGACCCAGCGCAGGTGCACGCCCAACACCCACAATAAGATCAGGCCAAGCCAGAAGCCCGGTACGGCCTGAACGAATATCGAGAGTAACCGACTGAAGCTATCGGCAGCACCACCGGGTTTCGCGGCCGAAAAGAAACCCAGCGGCACGGCCAAGCAGATTGCGATCACCAGTCCTGCAAGTCCAAGGGACAAGGAAGTGGGCACGCGCGTGATGAACTCGTGGATTATAGGCTCGCCTGTGCGAAAGGAACGACCCCAATCTCCGATCACAAAATTTCCGAGCCAGTTGAAGTAACGGACAAGAACGGGACGATCCAGCCCCCATTCCGCCCGTAGAGCCGCGACGGTGTCATCCGTCGCGGGCAGGTTCCAGGTCTGGATAGCGATTGTGACGGGGTCTGCGGGCATCATCGTGATGACGACGAAAGCGACAAAGGAAATTGCCAGCAAGCCCAGTAGAGACCGAGCGCTATACTGTGCCAGTTCCACCATTTGATTTCCTAGCGGGCCTCGCCGATATCAGTTCGCAGAACATGGTAATCCGAACCCCAGGGTTCATACTTTGCTAGCTTCTTCGACAACCCGACGTACCAGACAGGTGAAACGAGAAAGGAGACCGGCACGTCCTCGAACAACTTCTTCTGGGCATCCAAGGCAATGGAAACCCGGTTTGCGGCGTCACCTTCCTCGCTGAAACGGTCGAGGATGGCGTCGAAATCGGGCGAAGCATACTTCGCATAGTTGAGCGATGCGCCACTCCGCAGCATCGAATTCAGGAAGAAGGCCGGATCGCCGCTAGGCGCGGTATGCTGTGCCCAAAGTGCGATGTCGAAATCACCGGCCGCTGCAACCTGCGAAGCGTTTTCCACAACCTGGGTATCAATGGCGATTCCGACCTTTGCGAGCTGTGCTTTGACCACAGGTAACATGGTGACAAGGTCCGGACGCTGCGGATAGGCAGTTGTCAGCAAGCGCAACTCCTTGCCATCTTTGCGGCGAATGCCGCCATTGTCACTGGTCCACCCGGCCTGGTCGAGCAACTCTGTGGCCTTGGCGAGGTCCGTCTGCCGAGGCTCCTTGGCCGCGAACGGGAAGTACGGTGCATAGGCTCCTGTGGCCGGAGTTCCGCCGTTTATGGCTGCTGCAAGTTGGCTGCGGTCCAGTGCGAAATCGATGGCTTTGCGTACCTTGGCGTCGGATAGCAACGGACGGGATGTATTGAAGAACGCCAGATACTGGTAGCCGACTGGGAAGGATTTGATGGTGAGGTTGGGGCTCGTTTTCAGTCGTGCGATCACTTCAGAAGGAAGGCCGAAGGCAAGATCGAGTTCACCGGCCTCCAATGCAAGGGCGAGAGTTTGAGCATCACCGAACTTCCGATACATCACCGTCGAACGCTTGTCCGCACCCGGGAAGTGGGCGTTGGGCTGCAGGGTCACGCCGGAATCCGCCTTGAAATCGGCGATTTGATACGGACCGGTGAAGACGGCGGTTTCACTTACTGTCGGCTTGTATGCAATGAGTGGCCATTCCGCAAAGAGCGACTGGATCAGGGGGACGGGCGTTTCGGTCGTGACCTTGAGGGTTTGGTCGTCCATGGCATCGAACGTGAGCTTCCCGCCAGTCGCCAGTGCTGCCTTGTTGTTTGCAACGGTATTCTCAAATCCCGCCGCGAGAGCCTTTGCCGTGACGGGAGTTCCATCTGAGAACATGCGGCCGGATTTCAGGGTAATCGTCCAAGTTAGATCGCCCGTTCGGGTCGCCTTCTCTGCGAGTTCGGGCTTGAGGTTGCCATCCTTGTCGACGGAGAACAGGTTCTCGCCGACGCCGTGACTGGTCAACGCCCATCCGTTCGATCCCTTGGCAGGATCGATGCCGGAGGCGAGGAAGGTTGCGCCTACGCGAATGGCATCCGCCGCGACCGCCTGATCGGAGGAAGCTGCGGATGCGAGCATCGCGGCGGCGACCAGGCTGCTGAGATTGAGTTTCACGATCTTTCTCCTTGATTGTCTTCGAAAGTTCTTCGGAGGCGCTGTTTGCGGCCAGTAGGGTGATAGGCAAACTCCTCGACGATAGTGCCGCCGAGCAGGTGTTCGGTAATTATGCGGTCGACAGCAGTCTCCGTAACGCCGCCGTAGTAGGTGCCTTCTGGAAAGACCTGAAGAACAGGCGCAAGATTGCAGGGACCAAGACAGGTCGATTTCGCGGTCATTGTACCGTCCCCAGTGACGCGAAGTTTCCGGCGTTCCTGCTGGTTACGAAGGTGGTTCCAGATGGTGTCGGCACCCGCCGAGTTGCATGCCCCGCCTGCGCAGACGAGAACGCGGCGCTTCTGGACAGGAACAAGCGCCCCTTCGGTCGCACCTGATCGCAAGGATGCAAGATCGATCTCATTCGACGTCTGCACGAGGTCGGCGAGCAGGTCCTGCATGAATCTGCTGGATGCAATGTGGTTGGAAATGGATACCGTTGGCCAAGGCCGATTGTCCGTGAACTTCCATCGTTTCAGCGATCTAGTCAGCCAGTTACGGAAGCTGGGCTCCATCGGCAGTACGAGCGGAACGATGACGATGCTCTCGACATCTGCGCCCAGGAGATCGGACAATTCTTCCCAGAGCGACGGTGTACCCTGCTCCGTAAACGCGAAGCGCACCACCTTGCTCGGCTGCTGTTCTGCCATGAGATGGGCAAGGCGCTGCATCTCAAGATGGGGGGCGGCCGCGAACGCCGACTTTGCGATCAGCAAGATCGCCTGCCGGTTGGTCATCGCATTGTATAGGATGGGTACTTCACTCACTGCCACAGCTCAAGACATGAGGAGGCAGCAAAAATGAAAGTGCGGTCGGGCCAACAGACCTGACAGCACCATCATTCCTGTGGCACACCCCGACCACGGAATTTCACGCTGTTAGGCAGGTCTCCTGGCTTGCGGGTCGAGGCCAATTCGTCTGTCTTCCCGGCATTGCTACCAGTGACATGAATGGACGAACGGCTCACCGCTCACAGTTGCGGGACAGCTCCGGGTTCACACCGGATTCCCTCTTAGCTTCCGTCATCGACAGAAGAACCGTAACGGCCAGACCCTATCTGGCTTCTTCGGCCTGTCAAGCCTCATCGGGCTCGGTCTACTCCATTGGCAAGGTGTTCTTGGGAATATGAGGATTGGGACTTCTAATGTCTCCTGTTGGCGCACTTGAGCCAAGGCTGCAGTCCGCCCAAAGCGGAATGGCTTTAACTTCTTCGTCAATAGGCGGATGACGGCATCCGGCGGCTCTTCACAATGACAATCTGGCCATGGTTGCTGATCATGTGGGGCCGCCAAGATGTTTGTGCCGCTCTCTCGCCCCATCCATGTCGTAGCGAGAACGTCGAAGGAGCCCCAATGTTCTTCATCGTACTCGTGCTACTCATCGTCTGCATCGGGATGCCGCTAATGTGTTCATGGCGTGTTGCGCGGCTTGACGTGCCGACGAAGGGCGCTTGGCTAATACATGTTGCGCAATCTTCCGTCTTAGTTGCTCTCGTTTTCCTTGTCGGACGCTGGGATATGGCAGGATACTACATGCGCTTCATACTCATGGCCGTATTTCTCGGCGCTGTGCTCTGGTCGCTGAGAACGCACATGTCCCGACCGTGGACGTTAAGGAATCCACGAGCAATTCGGCAGCAGTGGGCTGCCGTAGCCTCGCTTGCACTGTTTGGGAGCGCGCTTTGCTATGTTCTATACGGGCTCGTCCCGCCGCCCGACGCTCGCGAGGTAGCGTTTCCGCTTAGCGACGGCAGATTCATGATTGGCCAAGGCGGTGGGATCAGCTTGCTCAACCATCACTCATCTCACCGCGAGCAGCGCTACGCGGTGGACATCACCCGGATCAACAGCTTCGGCTATCGCGCGGCTGGCCTGGCTCC
>JAEWDF010000127.1 GCA_023390245.1 Pseudomonadota bacterium | reverse complement strand
GGTCCGGGCGGTCGCGGGCTTGGCCGCCGCCCTGGCCTTCGGCGCGGTCGACTTCGGCGCCGCGGCCTTGGGAGCCGGCTTGGCCGCGGCCTTCGGCGTCGCGGTCTTGGCTGCGGCCGACTTCGCGGCGGCGGGTTTGGCGGCGGCCGCCTTGGGCGCCGCCTTCTTGGTCGCCGGCTTGGCGGCGGGTTTAGTCGTCGACGGTGCTTTGGCCATGTATTTCCCCGACCCCTCGGTTTAGACGGACGTGACGCTGAACCGACGCTCGCGCCGGGTCGCAACGATTCGCCATGATACCGGTGTTTGAGAAATGTCCGAGTCCGCAATTCAGATAATCGCGCGCGGCCCCCGTGCAGCGGCCGAAGCCGCCGCCCAGGCCATCGACGCCGACCCCCTGCTGGAGGGCGCGACCTATTCGATCCTGGAGGAGGACGAGGACCGCGACATCTGGCGCATCGACGCCTTCCCGACCACGGACGAGGAGGTCGAGGGGCTGAAGGCGCGTCTGGCGGACCACTCCGTCACCGTCTCGGTCGACAAGCTGGCCGACGCCGACTGGCTGGCCATGTCGCTGTCGGGCCTGCCCCCGGTGCGCGCCGGCCGCTTCTTCGTCTATGGGGCGCACGACGAGGGGCGGGTCCCGGCCAGCACCATCAACCTGAAGATCGACGCCGGCGCCGCCTTCGGCACCGGCCACCACGGCACCACGGTCGGATGCCTGGAGGCGTTCGACGACCTGCTGAAGCGCGAGCGGTTCGAGCGGGTGCTGGACGTCGGCTGCGGCACCGGCATCCTGGCCATCGCGGCGGCGCGCACGGGCAGCCGCGTCGCCGTCGGCACCGACATCGACGCCCCGTCGGTTCGCATCGCCAACGAGAACGCCAAGTTGAACCGCGCTCAGGCGAGCTTCGTCCACGCCTCGGGCCTGGACGACCAGCGGGTGCGCCGCCACGGGCCCTACGACCTGGTGTTCGCCAACATCCTGGCCCCGCCGCTGGTGGCCCTGTCGCAGGACATCAGGTCGGCGCTGAGCCTGGGCGGGGTCGCCATCCTGTCGGGCCTGCTGCGCACCCAAGAGCGGCGCGTGACGGCCGCCTATCTGTCGCGCGGCTTCCGGCTGGAGAAGCGTATCCGCCACGACGCCTGGAGCGCCCTGGTGCTGAGGCGGGTGGGCTAAGGCCTGAGGGATTCGCACCACGGGCCGCCCATGCGCACAATCCACCTCGGCCCTCGGTCGCGTCTCTGCGGACCGAGGGCCGGCGTCTGGGTCGAGAATCCGTAGATGCAGGCCTTCGATGCCCCTTCCGAGGGGCATCGCCATCGACGGAGTCCATGGATGTAGGAAGGCCTAAACTAGGCCGCGGTCTTGGCTTCGGGCTTTTCGGTCTTGGCCGGCTTGGCGGGTGGCGGCTCCAGCATGGCGGCGCCGGGCGTGTCGCGCTTGGCCTGGTTGCAGCGGCCCTGGAACCAGGCGCCCTGTTCGATCGACAGCTGTTCCTGGGTGATGTCGCCCTCGACGCGGGCGGTGGCGTACAGGCGCACCTGTTTGCCGACGATGCCGCCCGTGACCCGGCCGCGCACGTCGAGGATGTCGGCGTGGACCGTGCCCTCGACCATGCCGCCCTCGCCGATGGTCACGCGGGCGACGCGCACGTCGCCCTTGAGCGTCCCTTCGATCTGGAGGTCGCCGGCGCCGGAGATATTGCCCTCGTACTTCACTCCCGCCGAGAGGGTGGAAAGACTGGTCGACCGGGCGGCCGGGCGGGCCGGTTCGGGCGTTCGCGCCGCCGCCGGCGCGGGGTCCGGCTTCGGCGCCGGAGCGCCGCCCGACGGGGACGGCGGCGGTATGCCCAGGCCGTCCTGGCTGGCGTTGTCGAAGGGTTTGGTCTTGGTGAACATGGTGCGCTCCGCATGTCGCCGGCCAAGGCCGGATGAACCCCGATAGCCCTCAGGCGCGATTTAGGGGGTCGCGGCGGGCGCGGGTCAAGCAAAGGATCAGAACCCTGCTCGGCGATCGGCGGGCGCTCGCGGCGGAGGCGCGCGATGAAAAGGCGGCCCCGAAAGGCCGCCTTCGTCGGATCAGGCCGGCTTCATGGCGATGACCTGGGGCTCCGACTCGGCCGGGCGCGGGGCGACGGGCGCCGCCGGGGCCGCGGCCGGCGCCTGGCGCTGGCCCTGGGCCACCCGGCCCTGGAAGAAGGCGCCGACATCGATCGACAACTGCTCGGCGGTGATGTCGCCGTCGACGTAGGCGGTGGCGATCAGCTTGACCTGCTTGCCCTGGATGTTGCCGACGACGCGGCCGCGCACCTCGACATAGTCGCCCTGGACGGCGCCCTCGATGGCGCCGGTCTCGCCGACGATCAGGCGGCCGATGCGCACGTCGCCCTTGATCTGGCCGTCGACCTGAAGGTCGCCGCCGCCGGTGATGGCGCCCTCGAAGGCCAGTTCCGACGACAGGGTGGACAGGCCGCGCGGGGAGGGCGCGGGAGCGGCGGCGGCGCGGGGGGCGCCGGCGGCCGGCATGTCGGGCAGCGGGGGGATGGCCGGAGCGGCGGGACGCGGGCTCGGCGCGGGCTTGCTAGTCTTGTTGAACAAGTTGGTCTCCTGCTTTGAGGAATCGGGCGGGGTTCTGGGG
>JAEWDF010000025.1 GCA_023390245.1 Pseudomonadota bacterium | reverse complement strand
GGCGCCGGCGGCGCGGTCGCGGGCGATCCAGGCCGGGGCGTCGCGCGCCAGCATCAGCGGCTCGTCGCCCACGTCGGCGGCCGTATGGCGGGCCGGATCGACGCGCGTCGGCCCTTCCAGCCGCCCGCCATAGCCGCGCGACAGGGCGTGGGCCTCCACCCCGTCGCGGCGCAGCAGACGCAGCACCTCGCGCGCGACCGGCGTCTTGCCCGATCCGCCGACGGTGAGGTTGCCGACGGAGATGACCGCGCAGTCCGGATCGACGGGAACGGCGCGGGCCAGGCGACGGGCGGTGACGGCGGCCCAGGCCCAGCCCAACGGCTTCAGCAGCGTGCGGGTCACGCGGGCGTGGCGGCTGTCGCGCTCATACCACCAGCGGGGGGTGTTCAGCGTCATCGGCGGGCGCTCCCGGTCGGAAGCAGGGACGTCAGCCGCGCCCACAACGGATCCAGGCCGCCGCCGGCCTGGGCGGCGGCGCGGCGGGCGCGATCGCCCATGGCGCGGGCCGCCGCCGGATCCTGCAGCAGCGGCTCGACCAGTCCGGGCAGGTCCCAGGGCGCGGCGGCGACGGCCAGGCCGCCGGCCCGCGCCAGGGCCTGGGCGACCGAGGACCAGTTGGAGGCGTCCGGCCCGGTGATCGTCGCCTTGCCCAGGCGCGCGGGCTCCAGCGGATTGTGCCCGCCGACCGGCGGACGCCCCAGCGCCGGCGCGAAGGCGCCGCCCAGCACGACCACGTCGGCCAGCCGCAGGAACAGCCCCATCTCGTTCAGGGTGTCCGCGACATAGAGGTCGGTGTCCCGGTCCGGTTCCTGCCCGCGCGACCGCATGGCGAAGCCGTAGCCGTCCCGCTCCAGCGCGGCGGCGATCCCCGGCCCGCGCTCCGGGTGGCGCGGCAGCAGGATCAGGCAGACGCGCAGCGACAGCTTGTCCAGGGCGCGGACGATGGCGATCTCCTCGCCCTCATGGGTGCTGGCGGCGACGACCACCGGTCGGTCGCCGATGGCGGCCGACAGACGGCTGAAGGCGGCCGCGTCGTGCGGCAGCGGGTCGCCCGCCAGCTTCAGATTGGCCAGGCCGTCGACCCGGGCGCCCAGCCGGCGCAGGCGCTCGGCCGAGGCTTCGTCCTGCGGCAGGACCAGGTCGAAGGCGCCGGTCACGCGCGCGGCCGAGGCGGGAAAGCGGCGCCACCCGCCGACGGTCTTTTCCGTGATGCGGGCGCTGACCAGGGCCAGCTTCACGCCTCTCCGTCTCGCCTCCAGCAGCAGGTTGGGCCACAGGTCGCTCTCGACGAAGACGGCGACGGCCGGGCGCCAGTGATCCAGGAATCGCTCGACCACGTCCGGCGCATCGACCGGCGCATACTGGTGGATCACGCCCTGCGGCAGCCGTTCGGCCAGGATGCGCGCCGCCGTCACCGTGCCGGACGTCACCAGGACCGCAAGGTCCGGACGCGTCTTGCGCAGGCGTTCGACCAGCGGCAGCAGCGACAGGGTCTCGCCGACGCTGACGCCGTGCAACCAGACCAGGTCGCCGTCCGGGCGAGGCGCGGAGGCGTAGCCCAGCCGCTCGTCCACGCGCACCGGGTCCTCCTTGCCCTTGCGCGCCCGGGCGTCCAGCAGACGCGGCGCGAGCGGCTCCAGCAGCCGGGTCAGGCCGCGATAGGCCAGCAGCGGCAACGGCGTCACGGCTTCAGCCCCGTGATCCGGTCGGCGCGGGCCTCCACGGCGTTCAGCCGGGCGGTCCAGTCGGCGACGACGGCGGCGGTGTCGGCGCCCTCGGGATAGGTCGCCCGGTCCCAGACGATGGCGCCCCGGCCGAACGGTAGGGGCAGGACGGCGCGGTCCCAGCTGTCCAGGCGGATGGCGGGGCTGCACGACAGGCCAATGAACAGCACCGGCGCCTTCGACAGCCGGGCCATCAGCGGCAGGCCCTCGGCCATGACGCCGGCGGGGCCGCGCGGACCGTCGGGGGTGATGGCCAGGGCGCCGAGCTTCAACTGCTTCAGTCCGTCGCGAAGCGCCTGGGAGCCCCCCTTGGCCCGGTCGCCCTTGTCCTTGTTGGCCGAGGAGCCGCGCACGGCGGGAAAGCCCTGGCGCGCCACCGCCTTGGCGATGAACTCCCCGTCTGCGGACAGGGAGATCAGCGCTTTGGCCGGTTGGGCGCGGTCCAGTGGCCAGCACGACGGCGACAGGCCGATGCGCGAATGCCAGAAGACGCACAGAACGCCGCCGCCCTGGGCCCACACCTCTTCGGCCAGGTGTTCGTCCTCGCGGGCCCAGCGGAGGGTGGCGAAGCAGAACCGCATCCATTGCGCCAGGGTCCAGGCCAGGGCGGACTGGACGACGGGATTGCGCAGCGGCCTCACGCGACGGTCTCGACCGTGGGCGCAGTCCCGTCCAGCGACTGCTGCTGCGCCAGGCGGGCGTAGAGGCCGCCTTGTGCGACCAGGGCGTCGTGGGAGCCTTGCTCCACCACCCGGCCGGCCTCCAGCACATAGATGCGGTCGGCGTTGCGCACAGTGGACAGGCGGTGGGCGATCATCAGGGTGGCGCGGCCTTCCATCAGCCGCTCCAGCGCCGCCTGGACCAAGGCTTCGCTCTCGGTGTCCAGGGCGCTGGTGGCCTCGTCCAGCAGCAGGATCGGCGCATCCTTCAGGAAGGCGCGGGCGATGGCGATGCGCTGGCGCTGGCCGCCGGACAGGCGCAGGCCCGCCTCGCCGGCGCGGGTGTCGTAGCCCTGGGGCAGGGCGGTGATGAAGTCGTGCGCCGCCGCCGCCCGCGCGGCCGCCTCGATCTGCTCGGGCGTCGCGTCCGTCCGGCCATAGGCGATGTTGTTGGCGATGGTGTCGTCGAACAGGAAGGGCTCCTGCGTCACCAGGGCGATATGGTCGCGGAGGTCGGCCAGGCGCAGTTCGCGTACGTCGCGCCCGTTGATCCGGACCGCGCCGCCGGTCACGTCGTAGAAGCGCGGCAGGAGGCTCAGCACCGTGCTCTTGCCCCCGCCCGAAGGGCCGACCAGGGCCGCGGTCTCGCCGGCCGCGACATGGATGGAGACGTCGTCCAGCGTCGGCGGCGCGCCCTCCGCGACGGCGCCATAGGCGAAGGAGACATGGTCCAGGCGGATGTCGCCGGCGCCGCCGGGCACGGACGCGGCGTCGCGCGCCTCGCGAATCTCGGGCTGGATGTCCAGGGCGGCGAACAGGCGCCGCGCGGCGGTGAAGCCCTCGCTCATGACGGTGGCCAGGTTGGTGACCTGGCGCAACGACTGGCCGGCGGCCAGCAGCAGGCCGATGAAGGCGGCGAACTCGCCCACGTCCATGACGCCCTGCTGGGCCTGCCAGCCGGCGTAAGCCATGACCAGGGCGACGACGGAATAGGCCACCATGTCGCTGGCCGGACCGGCGAAGGCGCGGGCGTCGGCGCCCTTGATGACGTGGCGCTGGCGGCGGGCCACCACCTCGGCGACGCGGGCCTCTTCGGCCGCCTCGCGGTTCTCGATCTTGATCAGGCGGACGCCGTCCAGGTTCTCCATCAGGGCGGTGGACAGGGCCTCGCTCTCGACCATGGCGCCCTTGGCGGCCTTGCGCGTCTTGCGGCCGAAGCGGCGCAGGATCAGCGCCACCGCCGGAACGCCCAGCAGCACCACCAACGTCAGCCTCCAGTCGATCCAGGCCATGTAGGCGATGACCGCGACCAGGGTCAGGCCGTGCTGGGTGTAGTTGACGACGCCGGTGGTGAAGGCTTCCCGCACCAGGTTGGCGTCGTACAGGACGGTGGAGACGAAGGCGCCGGAATGCTGGCTGCGCAGGCGGGCCAGGTCGGCGCGGATCATGGCCGCGAACAGCCGCACCTGGATATCGCCGACGATGCCGTGGCCCAGCCGGTTGACCAGCGCCGCCTGGCCGGAGGAGGCGAAGGTGCGCATCATGGCCACGGCGACGATGGTGACCGGGATCCACAGCAGCGCCTGACGGTCGTCCAGGGCGATCCGGCCGAACAGCCTGATGGGGCCGCCGCCGGGCACGAACAGGCCGTTCACCGCCGGCTCCAGCAGGCCCAGCAGCACCGCCGACAGGCCGCCGGCCGCCGCCGCGCACAGCATGCCGGCGAACAGCGCCAGCTTGTTCTTCGACAGATAGTCCCGCCAGATGCGCGCCAGCAGCTGGCGCAGCGGCATGGATTCCGGGGGCGGGGCGGGAACGGTCATCGATCCTCGGTCGGACGGCTTGAGAGGCAAGTCAACCCGGCCCTGTCATGGAACGGAGATGACGCGCGGGGTGCGGCGCGCTATCGGGCGCTTATGGCGCGCTTCGACCTTTCGACCGCGATGGGCCGTTTCAAGGCGCATTGGCACTTTTTCTGGGCGGACCACGCGTTTCTGCGCCTGGCCTTCTCCAACGCCCACTGGCTGGGCCCCGACCTGGTGCGCACCAACCAGCCCTCGCCGCGCCAGCTGGCCGTCTGGAAGAAGAGAGGCGTGCGCACCGTCATCAACCTGCGCGGCAGGCGGGACGAGGGCTATTACTGGCTGGAGAAGGAGGCCTGCGAGCGGCTAGGCCTGACGCTGATCGACGCGCCGCTGGATTCGCGGGACGCGCCGGGCGGGGACCGGATCCATCGCGCCCGCGAGCTGTTCCGCACCATCGACTATCCGGCCCTGATCCACTGCAAGTCCGGCGCGGACCGGGCGGGGATGATGGCGGTGCTGTACCGGCACTTCCACCTGGGCGAGCCGATCGCCGTGGCGATGCGGGAGCTGTCGAAGAAGTACCTGCATCATCGCGAGGGTCTGACCGGCGTGCTGGACTTCACGCTGGAGAAATATGTCCGCGAGATCGAACCGAAGGGGATCGACTTCATCGACTGGATCGACAGCGACGCCTACGATCCAAAGGCCATCCGCGCCGAGTTCAAGGCTGGCTGGTGGGGCACGGTCCTGACCGAGAAGCTGCTGCGGCGGGAGTAGGCCTCAGTCCCAGGGACCGCGCCGGGAAGCGTCGTGGGAGGGGGAATGCGCGGCGATCTCGGCGTCGCGGCGCGCCTTGCGGCCGGCCTCCCAACGCCTGAACCAGGCGGCGTAGCGCATGTGGCCGCGCAGAGAGACGCAGAACAGGGCCAGCGCCGCCAGCAGGAAGATGAGCTGGAAGAGCTGCTGCGGGTCCAGGTTCACGGGCGTCCCTCGGGCGGCGGCGTATCGTCGGACCCAGGCGACACCGGATCGTTCCAGGCCGTATCCTGTTCCAGACGCTCTTCATAGGGGCGGCCGGGGCGGCGCCGCGTCGTCCAGGCCACCACGGCGACGCCGAGCACGATCAGGGCGAGCACGATCAGGGTCGCGGACATTCGATTCTCCTCCGCTTCGTCCCCCTATCCAGCGCGCGGCGGCCCGGGACGTTCCGGTCAGTCCACCGAACCGGGGTCGATCAGCCTGTGGGCGTGCAGGATGAAGTAGCGCATGTGGGCGTTGTCCACGGTCGCCTGGGCGCGGGCCTTCCAGGCCTTCCTGGCCTCCTCGTAGCTGCCGAAGGCGCCGACGAATTCGACCTGCGACAGGTCGCGGAACACGGGCTGGCTGAGATCGCGCATTTCCCCGCCGATGACGAGGTGGAGCAGTTGCGGCGGGACGGACTTCTGTTCGGCCATGACGGTATCCGGAGCTTGGGGAGGGATTGGGCGGCGGCATAGGCCCACATCGCCCATGGATCAATGTCCCGGCGGCAATTCCGTTCGCCGCTCACCCTGAAAGCGGCACGTTTTTACAGCGTCTGACAATCAGCGGGTGCAGGGCGGAGGCGGCGCAGACGAGGCTGGCCTGGCGTGGGTCGGGGCGGTTGAAGCGCCAGGGGCGGCCCAGATGGTCGCTGACGCGGGCGCCGGCCTCCTCGGCGATCAGACTGCCGGCCGCCACGTCCCAGTCCCATTTCGGCGTCAGGGCCAGGGCGGCGTCGAAGGCGCCGGCGGCGACCAGGGCCATGCGATAGGCCAGTGCGTTGCGCTTCTCGAAGCGCAAGGGCGGCCAGGGTTCGTCCCAATAGGGCGCCTCGATCATCCGCGCGTCGCCCAGGACGGAGGCGTCTTCCAGCGCCTCGGCGTCGGAGGCGGCGATGACTTCGCCGTTGCGGCGGGCGCCGCCGTCGCGCACGGCCTCGAAGGTCTCGTCGGTCACGGGCGCGTGGATGACGGCGGCGACGACCTGGCCGTCCTCGACCACGGCGATCGGCACGCACCACCAGGGAGTCCGCTTCATGTAGGCGATGGTGCCGTCGATCGGATCGACCACGAAGATGCGGCGCCGGCTCAGGCGCTCGGCCGAATCCGCCGTCTCCTCCGACAGCCAGCCGTAGTCGGGCCGCGCCGCCCGCAGCCGCTCGCGCAGCATGGCGTCCACCTTCAGGTCGCCGCTGGTGACGGGAGAGCCGCCAGGCTTGGCCTCGATCTTCAGCCCCGCCTCGCGTTCGGCCAGCGCCAGGGCCCCGGCGTCGACCGCCGCCTGGCGGATCAGTTCGAGGTCGGCGCTCCAGTCCGTCATTTGCCGGCGATGGCCACCGCGTCGAACATCAGGCTGGGCGCGTTGAAGGCGCCGCGGAACTCCAGGTCCGAGCCCCGCTGGATACGGGCGTAGAGATCGGTCAGCTTGCCCGCCACGGTGACCTCGCTGACCGGATAGGCGACGGCGCCGTCCTCGAACCAGAAGCCCGACACACCGGCCGACCAGTCGCCGGTGTTGGCGTTGAGCGCGGGGCCGAACATGGAGGTGACTAGCAGGCCCGTTCCCGCATCGGCCATCAGCTGATCCAGGCTGCGGTCGCCCGGCGCCAGGTGCAGGTTGTGGGTCGAAACGCCGGGCGGCCCGGCCAGGCCGCGCGAGGCGTGGCCGGTGCCGGCCAGGCCCAGCTGGGCGGCCGATGCGGTGTTCAGCAGCCAGGTCGTCAGCACCCCGTCCTCGAACAGGGCGCGCTTCGCGACCGCCGCGCCCTCATCGTCAAAGGGGGTGGAGCCCAGGCCGCGCGGGCGGAACGGGTCGTCGATCAGGTCGACGCCGGGCGCGAACACCCGCTGGCCCATGCGGTCCTTCAGGAAGGAGGCGCCGCGCGCGATCGCGGGGCCGGCGATGGCCCCGACGGCGGGCGACAGCACCTGGGTCGCGATGCGGTTCTCGAAGATCACCGGGGCGGTGGTCGAGGCGATCTTGCGCGGGCCGACGCGGGCGGCGGCGCGGCGGCCGGCCTGGTCGCCGATGGCCTGGGCGCCGGGCAGGTCGGACAGGTGGCGCGTCGTGCGGCTCTCGCCGCCGCGCTCCATGGCGCCGTCCTTCTCGGCGATGACGCCGACGCCCAGCGAGAAGGCCGTGCCGCGATAGGTCCCGTCGAAGCCGGTCGAGGTGACCAGCCGCCAGCGGCTGGAGGACCAGCCGGCGTGGCCGCCCTCGGACTTGGCGACGCCCGGCACGGCCAGGGCGACGGCCTCGGCCTCGGCGGACGCCCGCTCCAGCGCCTCGGCGGTCCGCTCGGCGGGATCGTACAGGTCCAGGTCGGCGAAGGGGGCGCGGGCCAGCCGTTCGGCGGGGGCCAGGGCGGCGTAGGGGTCTTCCGGCGCCAGCCTGGCCATGGCCACGGCGCGCTCGACCAAGCGCGCGCGGGTCGCGTCCGACAGGTCCGAGGCCGAAACCGAGGCCTGGCGCCGGCCGACGAAGACGCGCAGGCCCAGGTCGCGGGCCTCCTCGCGCTCCACGTCCTCCAGCCGGCCGTTGCGGACGCCGACGGACAGGGACTGGCGCTCTGAGGTCACGGCCTCGGCCGCGTCGGCGCCGGCCTTCAGCGCGGCCTGGACGATGTCATGCAGCAGGTCGGGGGAAACGGCGGCGTCGCGGCGGTCGGGGAGGACTTCGGTCATGCCCCGATATGGCGGACGCCCATGCGCCCCGCAACCGGCGCCTCAGATCACGCCGAAGGCGACCAGCCCCACGGCGGCGGCCAGCAGCGCCAGCCAGGTCAGCAGCATGCCGACGATCCGGCCCAGCGACGGTCCCGTCTGGGTCAGCAGGCCCAGGGCGTGGGCGATCCGGCCGGCCAGCAGGGTCGCGCCGACCGCATGGATCATCCACGGTTGGCCGCCGACCAGGGCTAGCAGGACCATGGCGACCATGCCGGCGGGCGCATATTCGGCGCAGTTGCCGAAGGCGCGGCTGGCGGCCTCCAGGTCGGCGTGGCCGCCGTGTCCCAGCGAAACCATGCGCCGTTGCCGTCCGCTGACGACCAGGCCGGACAGGACGATCATCAGCAGGATCAGCAGGCCGGTCCACAGGCCGGCGGCCTGAAGGGCGTGCAGCAGGGTCGGGCTCATCGGTCAGTCCTCCCGTGCGACCGGATAGAGCAGATAGCGATCGTCGTAGAAGGGCGTGCGCTCGTAGAACCAGGCCAGGCGCGCGTGCGGATTGGCGGCGAAGGCGGGATCGGCCGCCAGCTTGGCCTCGAACTCGGCCTTCAGCGCCGGATCGGCGGCCAGCATCCGGTCGGCCAGCGGGGCGATGGCGTAGGCCTCGATATATTCCACGCGGCTCAGCACTTCCGGGAACATTCCCCAGGCGAAGAAGCTCTCGCTGGACTGCGGCTCCAGCAGCAGGACGGCGACATCGCCCAGCGGCTGGTTGGTGGAGACGCGGACCGAGCCGGCGGGGAAGGTCCAGTCGCGCCGCTCGACCTCGACCGTCTCGACCGAGGCGGGGACATGGCCCTCGTTGGCGCGGGACGCCAGCCGGGGCTCGACCAGGCGCAGCATGGAGACGGCGAGCTTGCGCGGCGCATCCAGCGTTTCGACCTCGACGCCGTGCGCCTTCAGCCGCTCGATGATGTCGGTGCGATAGCCGGGGACCCAGTAAGCGGCCGGCCGATGCAGCGTCAGCGTCGGCTTCGAGCCGTAGAAGGGCAGGCTCCACAGATCGGGATCCGGCTCGCCCAGCCAGCGGACCTCCTTGCGGCCCGAGGCGGCGCTGTCGACCATCTCGTAGCGGATGCCCTTGAACGCCCGCGTGGAGGACGGCGTCTCCTCCTGCTCGAAGTTGGCGGGGATTTCGGCGGGACGCAGGGCGCGGTCCTGTTCGGTCGCCGCGCGCAGGTCCGCGCCGCGCTCCGCCAGCAGGCGCAGCGCCGTCTCGACGAAGACGTAGGTTCCCAGCACCCGCTGCTCGTGCGGCTTCAGGCTGTGGTTCTCGATCAGGATGGTGGGCACGTGGGCCGCTGCGCCCCAGCCGTTGGAGAAGCGCTCGCCCAGCCCTCCATCGTTCAGGCCGGCCTTGGGATCGTCGTCGTCCATGCCGAAGACCAGTTCCCCGGGGATGTGGCCCTGCGCCTCCAGCGCCGCGTTCATCGCCGGCTTGAACACATCATCCAGCCACGCCGAGCTGCCCGGCGAGCGGGTGAAGGTCCCGTCCTCGCCGTTGAAGCCCCAGGTGACGTCGTACTGGTAGTCCATGCCGTCGGTGACGTGGACGTCCACGTAAAGGTCGGGCCGGTACTTCAGGATCAGGCCGCGCACCGCCCGCATCTCGGGCTGGTCCAGCTTCATGTAGTCGCGGTTCAGGTTCTGGTTGGTCGCCGTGTTGCGCCAGCCCTGGATGCGCGGCCCGCGCTGGTTGGGGCGGGAATAGGCGGAGGCGCGCTCATGCCCGTCGACGCTCAGGATCGGGATCAGGATCAGATTGACCCGGTCCAGCAGGGCGTCCTTGCCGTAGAAGGCAATGTCGCGCAGCAGCATCATGCCCGCGTCCTTGCCGTCGATCTCGCCGGGATGGATGCCGGCCTGGATCATCAGCACCGGCTTGGCCGGATCGAACGCCGCTCCGTCCTTGGACGCGATCACCGCATAGATGGCGCGGCCCTCGGGCGAGACGCCGAACGGCTCGATGCGGATCAGGTCGCTGGCCTGGTCCAGCCGGTCGAACCAGGCGCGGGTGTCGACATAGTTCGGGCTGAAGTCATGCGCGGGATCGCGCTCGAAGTCTGTCGCCCAGCGGTCGCCCGCGTCGCGCAGCAGGGCGCGGCTGGCGCCGTCCCAGGTTGGCGCGGGAGGCAGGAAAGGCTGGTTCCACGGCGCGGCGTTGGGAAGCGACTGGGACATGGCGGGACTCACGCTGCAGGCAAGGGCGGCCAGGGCCGCGACGAGGAGACGATCAGGGCGCATGCGTCTTCGTGGCCCCGTCGGCGCGGCCTGGCAAGCCCGGCCGCGCTGATCGGCGGCCGGCTTCAGAACTCTTCCCAGTCGTCCTGGGCCGCGACGGCGGACACGCCGCGTCCGCCCACGGTCTTCAGCGCAGCGACCAGGCGGGACGCGGCGGCCGGGCGCGCCGGCGGCGTTTCGGCCGGCTCCGCACGGGCGGCCGCCGCCTGTTGGCGGATGCGGAAGCGGCCCATCAGGTCGGTCAGGCCGGCGGTCTCCTGGGCCAGCGAATGGCTGGCGGCGGTGGACTGCTCCACCATGGCCGCGTTCTGCTGGGTCATCTGGTCCATCTGGTTGACCGCGACGTTGATCTCGCCCAGGCCGGTCGCCTGCTCCTTGGCGGAAGCCGCGATACCGGAGACCAGGCCGCTGATCTCGGCGACCTCGGCGATGATGTGGGTCAGGGCCTCTCCGGTCTGGCCGACCAGCTTCACCCCCTGATCCACCTGCTGGGTGCTGGCGCCGATCAGGGCCTTGATCTCCTTGGCGGCCGCGGCCGAGCGCTGGGCCTGGGCCCGCACTTCGGAGGCGACGACGGCGAAGCCGCGGCCGGCCTCGCCGGCGCGGGCGGCCTCGACCCCGGCGTTCAGGGCCAGCAGGTTGGTCTGGAAGGCGATCTCGTCGATCACGCCGGTGATCTGGGCGATCTGCTGGGCCGAGGCCTCGATGTCGCGCATGGCGGTCACGGCCTGATCGACCACCTCGCCGCTGCGCTGGGCGTTGAGGCGGGTGGCGTCGACGATGTCGCGGGCGCGCCCGGCCCCTTCGGAGGCCTGGCCGATGGTGGTGGTGACCTCCTCCAGGGCGGCGGCGGTCTCCTCCAGGCTGGCGGCCTGCTGCTCGGTGCGGCGCGACAGGTCGTCGGCCGCCTGGCTGATCTCGTCGGTGGTGGCGCGGATGCCGGCGGCGCTGCCCACGATCACCGACAGGGTCTCCTCCAGCCGGCCCATGGCCAGGTTGAAGTCGTCGCGCAGCTTCCGATAGTCCTCGGGGAAGGCGGCCTCCAGCCGGTAGGTCAGGTCGCCGTCCGACAGGCGCGACAGGCCTTCTCCGACCGAGGCGACGACGAAGCGCTGCTCCTCCTCGGCGGCGCGGCGGATCTCGTCGTTGCGCTGGCGCTCGCTCTCGGCGGCGGCGCGGTCGCGCTCCTGCTCGGTGCGCAGGCGGCCGGTCTCGGCCAGGTCGTGGCGGAAGCCTTCCAGGGCGCGGGCGATGCCGCCCACCTCGTCGGCGCTCTCGGTCCCGCGGACCGGATCGCCGTAGCGGCCCGCGCTCAGCGCGCCGACCGAGGCGGTCAGCCGCGCCAGCGGACGGCGCACCACCCGGTCGGTGACCAGGAACAGGGCGGCCAGGACCAGGCCCAGGATGACCAGGCCGCCGATCATCATGGCGATGGCCAGGCGATCGGCCGGGCCGTTGATGGCGGCCACGGGAATGTCGGTCACCAGGCCCCAGGTGGCGCCCAGACCGGTCAGGACCGCCGGGCTGACCAGCCGCTCGATCCGTTCACCGGAGGCGTCGCGCAGGTCGTCCAGGCGCGCCGCCGCGCCGCCGCCCAGGACCGCGCGGACCCGGTCCGCCTGGGCGTCGGCGTAGGATTTGGTGCGCAGGGCGGCGTTCGGGTGCGAGACCCAGGCGCCGCCGCTGGACAGCAGCATCACCCGGCCCGCGCCGAACGGCTTCATCTCGCCCAGCATGGCGGAGACGGTGTCCAGCGACAGGTCCAGCCCGGCGACGCCAATCACTTTGCCGCCGGACTTCACCGGATAGGCGATAGAGGTCATCAGCACCGACCTGCCGCCGACGTCATAGGCGTAGGGTTCGATGATGGCCGCCTTACCGGTGGTGTAGGCCTGGGTGTAATAGGGCTGTTCGTAGTCGTTCCCCGTGTCCAGGGGCTGCATGACGATCTGGCCGCCGTCATTGACCCAGTAGGGTGTGAAATGGCCCGAGGCGTTGGAGCCCAGGTCGATGCGGCCCGCCATGGCGCCATCCTGGCCGTCGAAGGCGCCCGGCGCGGCCATGAACCAACTGCCCATCACCAGCGGCGTCGCCGTGGCCGACGGCTTCAGCATGGCCATGATCGCCCGCCGGTCGCGAACGCCGGATTCATGCGCCGTCCCGATCATCTCCGCGATCGAGCGCGCGGCGACGGAGGCCGCGGCGATCTTGCCGTCGACGCTGGCCACGGCGCCGTCGCTCAGCGCCTGGGCGTAGTCCTGGGACAGGTCGCGGGCCACCGTCCGCGTGTTCTGCGACACGGCGACGGCCGCCAGCAGCAGCAGCACCCCCGTGACCGCGCCTCCCGCCAGCAGCAGTTTTCCGGCGACCGAAAGCGTGTTGAATGCTCGCATGGCTCACTCCCCGATGGTCGTGGCATAGCGACGATATCGTTAAGGAGGCGCTTATGGCGACGCTTGGCGGTCCGGGATCGGCCGGCGCTATTTCCAGATGGGGGCGCCGTCGCCGGGCAGACCCAGGGCGGCCCATTTCTCGGACACGCGGTCGACCACGTCCTGGTCCATGCGGATTTCCTGGCCCCATTCGCGCCGGGTCTCGGGCTCCCATTTGTCGGTGGCGTCCAGGCCGATCTTGGAGCCCAGGCCGCTCTCGGGACTGGCGAAGTCCAGGTAGTCGATCGGGGTGTTCTCGATCACCGTGATGTCGCGCGCCGGGTCCATCTTGGTCGAGACGGCCCACATGACGTCCTTCCAGTCGCGGGCGTCGATGTCGTGGTCCACGACGATGATCCACTTGGTGTACATGAACTGGCGCAGATAGCTCCAGCAGCCCATCATCACCCGCTTGGCGTGGCCCGGATAGGCCTTCTTCATCGAGACCACGGCGATGCGGTAGCTGCATCCCTCGGGCGGCAGCCAGAAGTCGACGATCTCGGGGAACTGCTGCCGCAGAAGCGGAATGAAGACCTCGTTCAGCGCCTCGCCCAGCACGCTGGGCTCGTCCGGCGGGCGGCCGGTGAAGGTGGTCAGATAGATGGGGTCGCGGCGCATGGTGACGGCGCTGACCTGGAAGACCGGGAATTTCTCGACCGAATTGTAGTAGCCGGTGTGGTCGCCATAGGGACCTTCGTCCTCGAACTCGTCCAGCAGGACGTGGCCTTCCAGTACGATCTCGGCCTGGGCCGGGACCATCAGCGGCACGGTCTTGCACGGGACCAGTTCGGCCTTTGACCCGCGCATCAGGCCCGCGAACTGATACTCCGACAGGGTTTCCGGCACCGGGGTCACGGCGGCCAGGATGGTCCCCGGATCGGCCCCCAGAACGACGGCGCAGGGCAGGGGCTCGCGCTTGCCCGCCTTCTTGTGCCGGGCGTAGTGCTGGGCGCCGCCGCGATGGGCCAGCCAGCGCATGATGGCCTTGTCCTTGCCCAGCACCTGCATCCGATAGATGCCCAGGTTGAAGTCGTCCTCGCGCTCGTCCG
>JAEWDF010000058.1 GCA_023390245.1 Pseudomonadota bacterium | reverse complement strand
GCGGTTTCCGCAGACGGCGGCGGGGAGACGGGCGCCGGCGTCGCCTCAGGACGCGTGGCGAACCACACGCCGCCGGCGGCCAGCAGGATCACCGCCGCCGCCGCGCCGGCGTAGAGCGGCAGACGGCCGGCCGCGCGGCTGGCCGGGGCGGTTCGAGACGAGGCGACGGGAACGGCCTCGGGCTCCATCACCAGGCCGGTCGGCGGTTCGGACGCCAGCACCGGCCGAGCTGGCTCTGGCGCGACCGCTTCGGGGACGGGATCAGGCGCGGATTCGGGCGCCGAAGGTGGAGAAATCGGGCGCTCCGGTTCGACGCCGCCGGGTAAGGGGCGAACCGTCATGTCCGCGGTTGGGGCCGGCGCGGGCTCGGGCGCGGGACGCGCCGCCGGCTGCGGCGCCTGGGACGGAATCTGCGGGATCAGCGACCCTTGCAGCACGCCGCCCGGACGCGGTCGGGACGCCCCCTGCCCGCCCGCCGCCCGCGCGGCTTGGGGGCGCGGCGGGACCTTGATCCGGTCGAACGGATCGGGCGCCAGCGGAATTGGCCCCACATGGAAGGTCGTCTGGGGCATGCGGCCCCAGGTGATCTGTTTGCGCGCGAAGGGCTCCGGCCCGCCGGCGGCGGGCGTCTCGGAAGCGTCGGAAGGCGTCTTTTCGTCGGACATGGTCGGCGGATACGGGGTGATCTGGCCGCTTTCGCGGCGCTCAGTTCTTCAAACGGTATCCCGTCTTGAACATCCACATCACGATGGCAAGGCAGACGGCGAAAAAGCCCAGCGTCGCCGACAGGCTGATCCCGATGGCCACGTCCCCCTGGCCGTAGAAGGCCCAGCGGAAGCCCGAGATCAGATAAACGACCGGATTGAACAGGGTCACGGTGCGCCATCCGTCCGGCAGCATGTCGATCGAATAGAAGGCGCCGCCCAGGAAGGTCAGCGGCGTGACGATCAGCATAGGGATCATCTGCAGCTGCTCGAAGCCGTTGGCCCAGACCCCGATGATGAAGCCGAACAGGCTGAAGGTCACCGAGATCAGCACCAGGAAGGCCATCATCCAGAACGGATGCAGGATCTGCAGCGGCACGAAGAAGGCCGCCGTCGCCAGGATGATCAGGCCCAGCGCCGCCGACTTGGTCGCCGCCGCCCCCACATAGGCCAGCACGATCTCCAGCGACGACACCGGCGCGGACAGGATCTCATAGATCGTGCCGGTGAACTTGGGGAAATAGATGCCGAACGAGGCGTTGAAGATCGACTGGGTGAACAGGCTCAGCATGATCAGGCCCGGCACGATGAAGGCGCCGTAGGGCACGCCGCCGACCTCCTGCATCCGGCTGCCGATGGCGCCGCCGAAGACGACGAAATAGAGCGCGGTGGTGATGACCGGCGTGACGACGCTCTGCCACAGGGTCCGCAGCGCCCGCGCCATCTCGAAGCGATAGATGGCCCACACGCCGTATCCGTTGAAGGTCATGCGGCGGCTCCGTTGGTGTGGACCAGGCTGACGAAGATGTCTTCCAGCGAGCTCTGGCGGGTGTTCAGGTCCTTGAAGGCGATGTTCAGCGCCTCAAGTCGACGGATCAGGGCCGGGACGCCGGTGTCTTCGGCGTTGGCGTCGAAACTGTATTCCAGCTCGCCGCCGTCGTTCTTCAGCGACAGGTCCCATTGCGACAGCTCGGCGGGCACGGCGGCCAGCGACTCGGTCAGGTTCAGGGTCAGCGTCTTCTTGCCCAGCTTCTTCATCAGGGCGGTCTTCTCCTCGACCAGGATCAGTTCCCCCTTCAGGATCACGCCCACCCGGTCGGCCATCTCCTCGGCCTCCTCGATGTAGTGGGTGGTCAGGATGATGGTGACGCCGCGCTCGCGCAGCTTGCGCACCATCGCCCACATGTCGCGGCGCAGCTCCACGTCGACCCCCGCCGTGGGTTCGTCCAGGAACAGGATGTCCGGCTCGTGGCTCAGGGCCTTGGCGATCATCACCCGGCGCTTCATCCCGCCCGACAGGGTCATGATCTTGGCGTCGCGCTTGTCCCACAGCGACAGGTCGCGCAGCACCTGTTCGATGAAGGCGGGGTTCGGCGCCTTGCCGAACAGGCCCCGGCTGAAGGTGACGGTGGCGAGCACCGTCTCGAAGGCGTCGGTGGTCAGCTCCTGGGGCACCAGGCCTATCTTGGCGCGCGCGGCGCGGAAGTCCGCCTGGATGTCGTGCCCATCCGCCACGATGGTCCCCGTCGTCGGCGTGACGATGCCGCAGATGATGGAGATCAGGGTGGTCTTGCCCGCCCCGTTCGGGCCCAGCAGGGCGAAGATCTCGCCCTTGTCGATGGTCAGGTCCACGCGCTTCAGCGCCTGGAGACCCGACTTGTAGGTCTTGGTCAGGCCTTCGATTTCAATGACCGGCATGCGGGCTCCCATCGTCGGAGCCCTCCGCCCCTGGGACGGCAATATGGCGCGCCCGCGCCCGGTCTCAAGGGCGGGCCGTCCGTTTCGGATCCGTCGCCCTAAGCACGGACATGAAAAGGCCCCGGCGAGCGCTCGCCGGGACCTCCGTCCGATGGCCGCCGATCAGTTCAGCGGCTGGGTCGCGATGCTCGGCGCCTGGGGCTGAGACGCCGTGCCGCTCGCGGGCGGGGCGGCGTTCAACGACTGGGTCGAGATGGACGGTGTCGCGACGCCGCCCGACGCGGCGCTGTAGGGGCGCGGACCCGCCGGTTCGACCGGTTCCGGAGTCGCGCGCTCGACCGGGGCCGGAGCGGGGGCGCGTCGCGTCGCCGGGGCGGGCTGGGCCCGACGCTCGACCGGCGCCGGCG
>JAEWDF010000033.1 GCA_023390245.1 Pseudomonadota bacterium | reverse complement strand
GGCGTGGGGGAAGCGCGCCAGGGCGGCGTCGGCGATGGCGCGCGCGGCGGCCAGGGCCAGGTCGGCCGACTGCTCCCGATGCGCCAGCGCCGCGGCCTTCAGCGTCGGCAGGGCCTGGGCGACGGCCTGGGCCAGGGCGTTCAGGGCCATGGCGCGCAGGGCCTCCGTCTCGGCCAGCGCCTGTTCGCGCGCCTCCAGCCGGGCCTGGGCGACCAGGGCGTCGACCTCGGCGGGCAGGTAGCTGCGCTTGGTCGGCCTCCAGGCGGAGGGCCGCACGACCGTTCCGTCGGCGTCGAACTCGGTGTCGAAGATGAAGGGCCTGGCGCTCATGTCAGTAGATCAGCTCGTCGTCGGCGCCCTGGCCGGCCAGCATGATGTCGCCGCGCGCGGCCAGGTCCTTGGCGACCTGCACCATCGCCATCTGGGCGGAATCGACGTCCTTCAGGCGCACCGGACCCATGGATTCCATGTCCTCGCGCATGATCTTGGAGGCGCGCTCGGACATGTTGGAGAAGAACATCTCGCGCAGTCCCTCCGAGGCGCCCTTCAGCGCCAGGGCCAGCTGATCCTTCTCCACCGCCCGCAGCAGGGTCTGGACGCCGCCGGGGTCCAGCTTGCCCAGGTCCTCGAAGACGAACATCAGGGCGCGGATGCGCTCGGCCGATTCGCGGTTGCGTTCCTCCAGGGCGCCCATGAAGCGCGCCTCGGTCTGGCGGTCGAAGGCGTTGAAGATGTCGGCCATCAGTTCGTGGCTGTCGCGCTTGGAGGTGCGCGCCAGGTTGGACATGAACTCGGTCCGCAGGGTCTGTTCGATCTTGTCCAGGATCTCGCGCTGCACCGGCTCCATGCGCAGCATCCGTTGCACGCACTCCAGGGCGAAGTCCTCGGGCAGGGAGGTCAGGACGCGCGAGGCGTGGTCGGACCGGACCTTGGACAGGACCACCGCGACCGTCTGGGGGTATTCGTTCTTCAGGTAGTTGGCGAGGACGGCCTCGTTCACATTGCCCAGCTTGTCCCACATGGTCCGGCCGGCGGGGCCCCGGATTTCCTCCATCAGGGCATCGACGCGGTCCCTGGGAAGGAACGAGGCCAGCAGCTTCTGGGTCTGATCATAACTGCCGGTCACGGCGCCGGAGCCCGACAGGCCGGAGACGAACTCCAGCATCAGCGCCTCGACCGCCTCGGCGGTGACATTGCCCAGGGTGGCCATGGCCTGGGAGATTTCCTTGACCTCGTCGTCCTCCAGCCGCTCCCACAGCGAGGTGTGCTCCTCGCCCAGCGACAGCAGGATGACAGCCGCCTTCTCCGGACCCGTCAGCTTGTTCGGGTCCTCGATGGCGGCCTTCTTGTTGATCAGCTTGGCCATCAGCCTTCCGCCACCCAGGACCGAAGGATGTTCACCGCCTCATCGGGGTGGCTCTGCACGAAATCCGCGACCTTCTTGACCGAGGAGGCCTTCACCTGGCCCTCGATGCGGGCGATGTCGATCTTGTGTTCCATGTCGTTGGGCGCGGCGAGCAGGGCCTGGGGCACGGGCTGACCGTCCGGTCCGATGACAGGGGTGGTCTGAACCGGGGTGACGGCCATTTCCGGGCCGGTCAGGGCGGGCGCCGAGGCGCCGCCGGCGGCGGTCTTCAGCAGCGGACGCAGGACGAAGAAGATCAGCAGCAGGCCGGTGACCATCAGCACCAGCAGCTCGATCCCGCGCATGATGTCGTTCTTGGAGAAGTCGAACATCGACGAGGCGCCGTCCAGGCCGCCCGTCAGGCCGGCGTCGCGGTTGAAACGGACGTTGACCACCTCGATCTTGTCGCCGCGGCTGTCGTCGATGCCGACGGCGGCGGCGACCAGGGCCTTGATCTGGGCGATCTCCTCGGCCGAGCGCGGGGCGTAGGTCGGCTCGCCCTTGCCGTCCTGGGCCGGCGTCCACCGGCCATCCACGGCGACGGCGACGGCCAGCTTGCGGATTTCGCCCGGCTCGCGCGTCGTGGTCGTGGTGGTGTTGGAGATTTCGTAGTTGGTGGTCTCGGTGTTCTCGGCGCTGGTCGAGCCCTGCGGCGTGCTGGTCGGCGCCGCGCCGCCGGGAATGTTGTTGGTGGCGGTGACCGCGCCGTCGGGCTGGCCTGTGGTGTCCGAGGACTGGGAGCCGTTGGTGGAGGTCGAGCGGACGACCTGGCCGTCCGGGTCGAACTTCTGCTCCTGGGTGGTGGAGCGGCTGCGGTCGATGTCGGCGGTGACCTGGACTCGCGCGCCGCCGACGCCGACGACGCCCTCGACGATGTCCTTGATGCGGGCCTGCAACTGGGCCTCGGTCGTGTTCTTGGCCTCCAGCGCCGAGGCGGAGGTGAATTCGTCGCTCTCGTTGCCGGCGGCCAGGGTGCGGTTGTTCTCGTCGGCGACGGTCACGCGGTCGGGCTTCAGGTTCGGCACGGAGGAGGCGACCAGGTTGCGGATCGCCCGCACCTGATCGGCCGAGAGGTCGCGCCCGCCCAGGCCGACCAGGACGGCGGCGGTCGGATCGTTGGCCTGGGCCGAAAACATCTCCCGGCGCGGCATGGTGATATGGACGCGGGCGGCGGTGATGCCGCGCATCGACATGATGGTGCGCGACAACTCGCCCTGCAGCGCGCGCTGCTCGTTCAGCTGCTGCTGGAATTCGGTCTGGCCCAGGACCGACTGATTGTCGAAGATCTCGTATCCGACCGAGCCCGAGGTCACCAGGCCCTTGCCGGCGACCATCATGCGCGCGGTTCCGACCTCGTCGCGCTTGACCATGATGGTCGAGCCGTCGCCGACCGCCTTGTACTTGATGCCCGCCTGGCCCAGGGCGGAGGTGATCTCGCCGGCTTCGCGCAGGTCCAGGTTGGAATAGAGCAGGGCGTCCGGCGTCTGGCCGACGCGCAGCATCAGGGCGACCAGCACGGCCGCCACGCCCGCCGCAACGCCGAGGATGGCGGCCACGCGGCCGATCCCGAACTTCTTCAACGCCTCGGTGAAGCCGCCCACGCGATCCCGCCCCAAACACGCGGGAACACGCCGAAAGCCCGCTAGGCAGAAAATGCCGCGTGGATGGTAAACGCCGCGTTAAGGACGAGGTAAGGAGCCGCCCCGATCCCTCTCCCTCCCCGCTGGGGGAGGGAGGGCGGTGTCTTTACGCCGCCTTGCGCTTTTCTTCGCCCGCTGCGGCGATGCGGGATTCGGCGATGGCGTCGGCGATCTCGTGGGTCGGACGGTTTTCCGCGGCCGAGCGCTCCAGGATCTCCTCGAAGGTCTCGATCAGGCGCGACAGCTTCGTCTCGACCCAGGCCGGATCGAAGGCGCCCTTGGTCTGGCGCGCGTTCATCTCGGCCGCGACATTGATGATGCCGCCGCCGTTGACGACGTAGTCGGGGGCGTACAGCACGCCCTTGTCGAACAGCATCCGGCCGATCTCCGGCGTGGCCAGCTGGTTGTTCGCCGCGCCGACCACCGCCTTCGCCGTGATCCGCTCCAGCGTCTGCGGGTTCAGCGTCGCGCCGAGCGCGCAGGGCGCATAGATGTCGGCCTTGACGTCATAGATGGCGTCCGGCGCCACGATCTCGCCGCCGGTGCGGGCCGCGACCTCGGACAGGGTCGCCGCGTTGACGTCGGTCATCACCAGCCGGGCGCCCGCCTTGGCCAGCTTGTCGGCCAGATAGCCGCCGACGTGGCCGACGCCCTGCATGGCCACGGTCAGGCCGGTCAGGTCGTCCTGCTTCCACAGGCGGCGCACCACCGCCAGGGTCGAGCGGTACACGCCTTCGGCGGTGACCGGGCTGGGATCGCCCGAGGCTTCGGGGCCGTCCTTCAGGCCCAGGACGTATTCGGTGCTCTTGCGCGCCTCGGCGATGTCGGCGACCGACACGCCCACGTCCTCGGCGGCGTAGTAGGTCCCGCCCAGGGTGTCGACGGCGCGGCCGAAGGCGCGGAACAGCTCGGGCGTCTTCTGCGTGCGGCTGTCGCCGATGATCACCGACTTGCCGCCGCCCATCTCCAGGTCGGCGACGGCGTTCTTATAGCTCATGCCCTTCGACAGGCGCAGCACGTCCTCCAGCGCCTCGGCGGCCGAGGCGTAGTTCCACATGCGCGTGCCGCCCACGGCCGGCCCCCGCGCGGTGGAGTGGACGGCGACGATGGCCTTGAGGCCGGTTTTCTCATCATGGAAGGCATGGACGCCTTCATGGTTCGAAAAAGACGGAGAATCGAACAGCGTCATGCTCATGGCAGCGCCTCCCTACACAATATTATTGTGCGGGCATGTAGGCCGGTCGAAGGGGCGCGGCAAGCGCGGCCGACGGTCTCAGTCGCGCAGGTACGGCGCCAGCAGCGGGTGGGCCAACACCGGCGCGGCCAGCCGCACCACCGCCTGCGGATCGTCCAGCCGCACGGCCGCCGTCGCGTCGGCGACGATGAAGTCCGCATGGACGCGCGACGGCTCGGTCAGCCGCTCATGGCCGGGCCGCACCGTCGCCAGATACTGCGCCACCACCGAATCGGCGGACCGGCCGCGCTCGGCCTGATCGCGCAGCAGCCGGCGGATGAAGCGGATGTCGGCCGGGGTGTCGACGAAGACGCGGATGTCGAAGAGGTCGGCCAGGGCCGGGGTGCAGAGCAGATGCGTGCCCTCCACGATCACCACCTCGGCGGCCGGCACCGGCTCGCCGCCCGGCTCCCGCCCGTGGTGGATGAAGGAATAGAGCGGCGCGACCACGCTTCGGTCCGCCTTCAGCTCGGCCAGCTGTTCGATCAGCAGGGCGTGGTCGCGCGCCTCCACATCGTCGAAGTCGAAGGTCGCCGCGTCGAAGCCGGGCAGGGCGGCGGCGTCCTTATAATAGGAGTCCTCGCGCACCAGCACGGCGGCGCCGTCGGGCAGGGCCGACGCCAGCGCTTCCGCCAGGGTGCTCTTGCCGGAGCCGGAGCCTCCGGTGATCGCGATCAGAATGGCCATGGGCAGGCTTCTAGATCGCCTGCATCGCCAAGGCCATCGGGGACGATCGGTCGCGCCGCGATCGCCGGATCGGCGCATTGCTTATCGCTGTTCACCCATATAGCGTCGATCCCAAGCGTCGTCTCAATCAGACGCACCGAGAGGGAACAGGAAACGCCGATGCTGGGCTTGATGCAGGACTGGCCGCTGACGGTCGACAGGATCATCGACCACGCCAGGAATTGGCACGGGTCGCGCGAGGTGGTGACCCGCTCGGTCGAAGGGCCGATCGTCCGCACCACCTATGGCCAGATCCATGACCGGGCCAAGCGCGTCTCCAACGCCCTGAAGGCGTGGGGGATCAAGCCGGGCGACCGGGTCGCCACCCTGGCCTGGAACACCGACAAGCACATTGAGACCTGGTACGGGATCATGGGGATCGGCGCGGTGTGCCACACCCTGAACCCGCGCCTGTTCCCCGAGCAGCTGGTCTACATCATCAACCACGCCGAGGACCGGGTCATCTTCACCGACCTGACCTTCATGCCGCTGCTGGAAGCCATCCTGCCGCACATCCCCAAGGTCGAGCGCGTGGTCGTCATGACCGACGAATGGCATATGCCGCCGACCAGCCTGCCCCGGGCCGAATGCTATGAGCAGATCGTGGCCGAGCAGTCGGACGACTGCGTCTGGGGCGACTTCGACGAGCAGACCGCCTGCGGCCTCTGCTACACCTCCGGCACGACGGGTAATCCGAAGGGGGTGCTGTATTCTCACCGCTCCAACTTCATCCACACGCTGCTGGGCCTGCAGGCGACCGTCATGGGCGCGACGCCCAGCGAGGTGATCCTGCCGGTGGTGCCGATGTTCCACGCCAACGCCTGGGGCATCGCCTTCGGCGGCCCGGCCGCCGGCGCCAAGCTGGTCATGCCCGGCGCCAAGATGGATGGCGCCTCGATCTACGAATTGCTGGAGACCGAGGGCGTCACCTTCTCCGCCGCCGTGCCCACCGTCTGGCAGGGGTTGCTGGGCCACATGCGCGAGCACGGGCTCAAGCTGTCGACGGTCAAACGCGTGCTGATCGGCGGCTCGGCCGTGCCGGAGAGCCTGATCCGCGCCTTCCATGACGACTATGGCGTCGAGGTGCTGCAGGGCTGGGGCATGACCGAGACCTCGCCCATCGGCACCCTGTCCAACATGACGCCCGAGCTGGAGGCCCTGCCGTTCGAGGAGCAGATGAAGTGGCGGGTCAAGCAGGGCACGCCGCCGCTGGGGGTCGAGCTGAAGCTGAAGAACGACGATGGCGCGACCCTGCCGCATGACGGCCGGACCTTCGGACACCTGATGGTCAAGGGACCGACGGTCGCCCGCGCCTATTTCAGGGAAGAGGGCTCCATCGTCGATGATGAGGGCTTCTTCGACACCGGCGACGTGGCGACGGTGGACGAGATGGGTTTCATGCAGATCACCGACCGCTCCAAGGACGTGATCAAGTCCGGGGGCGAATGGATCAGCTCCATTGAGATCGAGAACCTGGCCGTGGGCCATCCCAAGGTCGAACTGGCGGCCGTCATCGGCGCGCGCCACCCGAAATGGGACGAACGGCCCGTGCTGATCCTCAAGCTCAAGGACGGCGAGACCCTGGACAAGCAGGAGCACCTCGACTTCCTGCAGGGCAAGATCGCCAAGTGGTGGATGCCCGACGACGTCGTCGCCGTGGACGAGATCCCGCTGGGCGCGACCGGCAAGATCGACAAGAAGCTTCTGCGCGAGCGGATGAAGGACTACCGTCTGCCGGAACCCGAAACCGCCTGAGCCGCCGGAACCGAGATGCCGTCCAGAAAGCCCGTTCCCGCCGTCCTGCCCTGGCTCGCGGCCCTGTCGGCGGCCGCGCCGGTCCTGGTCGTCGCGGCCATCGCGGCGACGCGGTTCGGCGGTGTGGACCTGGCGGTCGCCTATGACCTGCTGACCTGGACCGTGGCGCGCGTCCTGGCCTGGATCGGCTTGGCCGGGGCCCTGGTCGCCGCGCTCCTGGCCTTCCGCGACCTGGGCCGGCGCGGCGTCTATGCGGCCATCGCCCTGGTCCTGTCCGGCGCGACCGTCGGCGTCTTCCAATGGCAGGCCCAGCGTCTTGCCGCCGAAAGCGCGCCTGACGTGGCCAGCCATCCGGCCGAGCCGCCGGCCTTCTCGCGCCTGGCCGCCTTCCATCGCGGCTCCGTCGCCGCCGGGCCCGAAACCTGCGCCGCCGTCCGGGCCGTCCCGACCCAAGTGCTGGCGCAGCAGGCGACCTCGGCCCTGGTCGACGCCGGCTTCCAGGTCGTGCGGGCGTCCACCTTCGAGGCCGAGGGGACGCACGAGGGGGCCTGGTTTGGCTTCGCCTATGATGCGGCTATCCGCATCCGCCCCGGCCGCACCGACATCCGGGTGGCGGCGCGGGGAACGCGGCCCGACGGCGGGGCGACCTGCCGCCTGGCCGGCGAACTGGCCGACGCTCTGGCGGCCAACGCGCGCTAGGGTCAATCGGCGTTCGCCTGTGATCGCCCTTGCGGGGCGTCCGAGGACGAACCCGGAAGGCGCGCGACGCGGTTCGATCCGTGACGACGGCCCCTGGATCCGGGTTCTTCGCTCCGTTCAGCCCCGGAAGGACGGCGTCGGAAGCGTAATGGCGATGGGTCCTAGGGGCGTAGCCGGAACGCGCCCTCCAGCGCGACCGGTCCCTCGGCGACGACCCGGCCGTCGCCGACCAGCTTGACCAGATGCGCCAGCACCGACAGGGCGGCCGCCGGCCACAGGCCTCGGTCCACCCCGGCGTAGAGCACGGGAACCATCTCGGCGACGGTCCGGTCGCCCGCCTCCAGCCGCGCCAGCACCTGCTGCTCCCGGTCCAGCCGGTGGGCGCGATAGGCCTCCAGGAACGGCCGGACCTCGGTGACCGGCGGACCGTGCGTCGGCCACAGGACGTCGAAGCCGCGGGCGATCACCCGGTCCAGGCTGTCCATGTAGGCCGCCATGTCGCCATCCGGCGGCGCGACCACCGAGGTCGACCAGCCCATCACATGATCGCCGCTGAACAGGGCGTTCTCCTCCCGCAGGGCGAAGGCCATGTGGTTGGAGGCGTGCCCCGGCGTGGCCAGGGCCTCGATCGTCCAGCCGTCGCCGGCGAGGACTTCGCCGCCGACCAGTATGGCGTCGGGCTGGAACGTCGCATCGTCGTCCTCGTCGACGACGCCCGAAGCGTGCGTTTCCCGCTCCGGCGGCCGCGCCGCCCAGATTCGCGCCCCGGTCGCCTCGGCGAAGGGGCGGGCCAGGGGCGCATGGTCGCGGTGGGTGTGGGTCACCAGCACATGGGTGACCGTGCGCCCCTCCACGGCGCGCAGCAGGGCGGCCAGATGCGCCGGATCCGCCGGCCCCGGATCGATCACCGCGACGCCGGCCTCCGGCGAATCGCGCCCGACCAGATAGGTTCCGGTGCCGGTGAAGGTGAACGGCCCCGGATTCTCCGCCACCACCCGCTGGATCAGCGACGAGACCGTGTCGCGTCGCCCGTAGGCGAAGTCGAACGCGCGCACGAAGGGAATCATCGCGTCCGGCGCCGCAGAGTCTGGCCCCGCGCGCGGCCCGGCCCTTGCGTTAAGGCCCTGGTAACCTTCGCTGGAGCGCCCGCCATGGCCCGATCGATCGCCTTCGCTGTCTCAAATCGGCTCCAGCCTATCGCGGCGGCGCTTCTGTGTCTCATGGCGACGCAATTGATCGTCGCGTCCTGCACGCCGGAGCCGGCGCCTTATGCGAGTCGGGCGGCGGTGGAGCGCTGAGGGGAATCGATGCACCGGCGTGCGCATGGCGTGTGCGGCGTGGCGGCGATTTGGATGAGGTGTCTCGCCGCTTCTTTCGAAAACAGACAACAACGCGCCCAGTTCATGCCAAATCGTGGCAAAGGCATGCCTCTTTGTGCCGTGAACATGGCAATTGTGTTGTGGAAACGGCGCATGTGACACTGTGTGGCCAGATTGCGACAGCGGAGCGACTAAGAGATTACGAGCCTGTAATTCGTCTGGCGCGCCTTCGAACCGGGGCTATGGTCCGATCCGATCTACGCGCAATGGGGGCGTGGAGCTTAGTGCGGCTGTCGCCAAGCGACCGGCTGGCATTCAGGAGGACTTGATTTTGAAGATCCAAACCATTCGTGAGCGCCTGTTGGCCGGCACGATGATCGGCGGGGTTGCGCTGGCGGCTGTGGTCGCCCTGCCGGCCGCCGCGGTCATGCTTGCGCCGACCTCGGCCTCGGCCCAGGACTTTTCGTCCGGCACGCTAGTCGGCGCGGTAACCGATGGAGCTGGCGCTCCTGTCGCCGGCGCTTCCGTCGAAATCCGTTCGAGCGAACAGGGTTTCGTCCGGAACACCACGACCGATGCGAACGGTTCGTTCCGCGCGGCCTTGGTGCCGATCGGCTCCTACGTCGTCACTATCGCGGCTCCCGGGTATGATCCGGTCGCTCAAAGCGCTCGGGTCGCTCTCGGCGGCGCTTCGTCCTACAGCTTCACCTTGAACGCCGCTGGATCGGCGGGCGCTACGGAACTGGGCGAGATCGTCGTGACTGGCGCCCGCCAGTCGCTGGACTTCAACCGCACGACCACCGGTCTTACCGTGGATTTGGAAGAACTGGTCAAGACCGTTCCGGTCGGCCGCAGCCTCACTGCGGTGACCCTGCTGGCTCCCGGCACGTCGCAGGGCGACAACGCCTTTGGCGATCTGCCGTCGATCAGCGGCGCCTCGGTCGCCGAAAACGCCTATTACGTCAACGGTCTGAATATCACCAACTTCGCCAACTTCCTTGGCGGCACTACGGTGCCCTTCGACTTCTATCGTTCGGTGGAAGTGAAGACCGGCGGTTACTCCGCGGAGTTCGGCCGCGCCACGGGTGGTGTCGTCAACGCCGTGACGAAGTCGGGGACTAACGATCTCATGATCGCCCTTCACGGCAATTGGGCGCCCAATTCGCTGCGTGAGCAGGCGCCTGACACCTATACGTCGCGTAACGCCTTGGATGAAGCGGATTCGACCAGCTACACGGTCGAACTCGGCGGCCCGATCATCCGTGATCGCCTGTTCTTCTACGGCTTGGCCGAGATTCGTGAGACCGAGACCAGCGACTCTTCAATCACCGGCCGCAGCACCTCGCGTCAATCGTCCGATGATCCGTTCTATGGCGCCAAGCTGGACGCTTACATCACTCAGGATCATCGTCTGGAGTTCACCTACTTCGACACGACCCGGACGACGACGCTTGACACCTATGCGTTCGATCCGCTGACGGATGTCACAGGCGCCTACCAGGCGGTGACCTACGGTGAGTTCGGCGGCGAAAACTGGGTTGCCCGCTACACCGGAACGCTGACCGACTGGCTGACTATTTCGGCCGCCTACGGCAAGAACCAGGACCGGAGTTCGACGGTTCTGCCGGACGCCATCTACGCCACCGACGATGGTTCGGGCACGACCATTCGCGTCAGCCCTGGGCAAACGGGGTCGGTTAACGATCTGGTCGAAATGGAACGGGAGTTCTTCCGCGCCGACGCTGACGTCTACTTCTCGCTCTTCGGCAACCACCACGTCCGTTTCGGGTACGACAAGGAAGAGAACAGCCTCTACTCGGTTCAAAACCGTCCGGGTCCGTTCTCCGGCGCCTATCTGTATCACACGGCAACCGCTGCTACGGCTCAGGCCCAAGGCGCTAGCAACCTCAATCCCGGGGATCGCTATGTTGAGGTGAATATCTTCAATTCGGGGGGATCCTTCACCGGCACCAATGAGGCTTTCTACATTCAAGATGAATGGGAAGTGTCCGACCGCCTGAACCTGAATCTCGGCGTTCGCATGGACAAGTTCTTGCTGAACAATATCGCCGGCGATGAACTCACCAATTTCGACAAGGAAATCGGTCCCCGTCTGGGCTTCTCCTATGACCTTGCCGGTAATGGTGAAAGCCGCCTGTATGGCTTCTGGGGCCGTTACTTCATGCCGGTTGCTGCCAATACGGCTTCCCGCATGGGCTCCCAAGAGCTGTACTATAGCGAGTTCTTTCTTCTGCCCTCCGGCTATGACTCCAATGGTGTCCCGAACGCCTTGGGAGCTCAGGTCACGGGGTGGACTGGAGCACAGCTCTGCCCTGAGGGACCGGGCTTCGGAACGACGAACGCTCGTGGTTGTAGCGTGACCAGCACGGGCGAACTGTACGACGCGTCGACCCAGATCGCGCAGAATCTGCAGTCCACGATGGAAGAGGAAATCATCCTGGGTTACGAGCGGAAGTTCGGCGACCTGTGGACTGGCCGTGCGTCGTTCACCTTCCGCGATCTCAAGCGGTCGGCTGAAGATGTGGCCATCGACCGTGCGGTGCTGAACTATTGCGCGGCCAACGGCTACGCGGCGACCATCGGTGATCCCGATGATCCCAGCGATGGCGCCGGATGTGAAGAAATCTGGACGGGCTTCCACCAGTATGTTGTCCACAACCCGGGCAGCAACATGGAAGTGATCCTGTCGGATCCGCTTCCGGGCGAGACAGAACTGCGGACCGTCAATCTCTCTGCAAACGCGCTCGGCTATCCGCCGATCAAGCGTCAATACCAGGCGCTGCAGTTTGAACTGGAGCGGGCGTTCGATGGCGTGTGGCAGCTACAGGGATCGTACACCCTGTCGGAAAGCCGCGGTAACTTCGAAGGTTATGTGAAGTCCGATAACGGTCAGGATGATGCCGGTGCGTCGCAAGACTTCGACCAGCCGGCCCTGATGGAAGGTGCTGAAGGCCTGCTGCCGAACCACCACGCGCACACCTTGAAGGTGTTCGGTTCCTACCAACTGACGAAGGACCTGTTGATCGGCGCCAACGCCATCCTCCAGTCGCCGCGTGCGTACGGTTGCATGGGCTATCACCCGACCGATCCGTTCGCTCGCGCTTACCGCGTGGCTTCCTGGTACTGCCAAGGTCGAGCGACGCCGCGTGGCACGCAGTTCTCGGGTGAGTGGTATCGTAACGTCGACCTGTCGCTGCGTTACACCGTACCGGTGTCCATCCCAGGCAATCTTGTCCTGCGTGCGGACGTCTTCAACGTGTTCAACTTCGACGGTGCGACTGACTTCGTGGAAACGGGAGAGATCACCGGCGGTAACGCGAATCCGAACTATCGCAAGCCGACCGCCTATCAAACTCCGCGGTATATCCGCCTTGGTTTCGACTGGCAGTTCTAAGCGTTCTTAATAGCGAGTGAAAATGGGGCGGTGAACAAAAGTTCACCGCCCCAACTTTTTATATGCTGAACAATATTTGCTTTAGGTGAGAAGGTGGCGCAGATTACCGTGTAGAGTGCCGTTGATTGGGGTGGCAAATCTGCCCAACACGCCGCGCCATGGCACGATCGCCTTGGCTCCGCGCTAGCACTCGCGCTTCATCACATTTCCCTTCATCCACCAGAGCTGCGACTTGGTTGGCGAGATTCTCTCGATCGACAATCTCGCCCCCTGGGCGTTGCAGTTCCAAGCGCCGAAAAGACTCATTCTCAATTTCGCCCAGGCCTCTGGGTGTAGGAACCACATCATGGACGCGAGGCGGCGCGGGCGCGATCTGAGCAAATGCCACACTATTGACAACGATGCTGGCCACGAACCCGATACCGATTATTCCCCTATGCATGCTCATCTCCAATCTAAGGTGGTCATATGCTAATCCGAGAGCGCCGATACGTATAGTCGACGTCCTTGGGGACGGGGCCCCAATGAAGCTGTGGAAAGGGTAGCATGATCAATATTGGCTTCGCCTTGTTGGCTATGATTCAGGTGGCGGATGCGCCGATCGCCACCGCCAACCGGACGACCGAGAGCGTGGATGCGCTGAAGCTGCGGGAGGCGGTGGCCTACGCCAATCCGCTGCCGCGCGGCGCGCCGACCGAGGATTATCCGCTGGTCGCCTGGTGCGACGCCCTGGTGACGGGCCATGCGGACCTGGGCGACACCCTGACCAACCGTGTGCCCGAGGATACGGAGCTGGTTCGCCTGGGCCGGCTGGAGGCGTCGGACTTCCGCGGCGCCCTGGCGGCGGCTGCGCCGCGTCAGACGGCGGCGACCCGACAGACGGCCGCCGAGGCCGCCGCCGCCGCCAAGGCGCAGTGGGCGCCGCTTCTGGCCAATGAGGACGAGGCGGTGCGCAGTCAGGCCTTCGGCCTGTTCTTCGGCCTGCCCGGCCGCTGCGAACACGCCGCGCGCCGCATTCGCGAGAACATCACCACGCCGCCGGCGACCCCGGCGGAGGTCGGCCTGGAGGAAACGGCGGACCGCTGAGGTCCGTCTCGCACTACTAGTCGTGGGCGGATGCGGGCGGCGTCCTCCGGCGTCGAGAGCCGATCCGAGCTGAATCCGGCTGGAGTTCGGGCTTCAAGTGCGTCCTTTCAGGAGAGGCGGCGGAAGGACCGGCGTATGATCGCAGCCGTCGGAACGAGCCGGCGCGTGGCGAGTCGAAGTCTCCTCCTGGATTCCGTGCCGTCCGTTCGTTATGGCGGACCAGGGCTTGGTTGGCCCCCGTCCTCATCTCGCCTTCGCGGGGGCGCCTGCCGAGGGCAGATCCAATGTCGGGGTTTCCCTATCGTCGGGCGGATTCCGGATGGATCAGGCGCCTGGGGCGAAATGACCGCTCGGCGTCCGGACCGGCGCTGAACAAATGGCCTCCTGGGTTTCGGGGCTCTCGGAACGACAGGAGGGTGCGAGCATGTACATTCCGCCCGGCGTCGCCGAGCCCGGCGGCGGCGCTGACTCAAGGCCGGGCCTGGCTCTTCACGCCGCCGCTTCGCGCGCCTGCGCCGGGTCGTAGTTGAGGATCGGGGCCAACCAGCGCTCGGCGAGAGCCGGCTCCCAGCCCTTGCGGCGGGCGTAGTCCTCGACCTGGTCGCGGTCGATCTTGCCGACACCGAAATAGTGGCTGCCCGGATGGCCGAAATAGAGGCCCGACACCGCCGCGGGGGGCGTCATGGCGAAGCTCTCGGTCAGGGCGATGCCGGCGTTGCGCTCGGCGTCCAGCAGGCGGAACAGGGTGGCCTTTTCCGTGTGGTCGGGCTGGGCCGGATAGCCGGGGGCGGGGCGGACGCCCTGGTATTTCTCCTCGATCAGGTCCTGCACCGAGGTCCGCTCGGCGGGCGCATAACCCCATAGCTGGGTGCGGACCTCCTTGTGCAGGCGCTCGGCGAAGGCTTCAGCCAGGCGGTCGGCCAGGGCCGTGGCCATGATGGCGGAATAGTCGTCGCCCGCCGCCTTGAACGCGGCGGCCTTCTCCAGCTCGCCATGGCCGGCGGTGACGGCGAAGGCGCCGAGATAGTCGGCCCCGTCCTCGGCGACGAAATCCGACAGGCACAGGTTCGGCTTGCCGTTCGACTTGGCGATTTGCTGACGCAGGCCGTGGAAGCGGGCGGCCTCCACGTCGCGGGTCTCGTCGGTCCAGACCACAATGTCGTCGCCGCGCGCATTGGCGGGCCAGAAGCCGACCACGCCCCGCGCGGTGAACCACTTTTCAGTGATGATCCGCTCCAGCATGGCCTGGGCGTCGCGGAACAGGTCGCGCGCCGCCTGGCCGACGATCTCGTCCTCCAGGATCAGCGGATATCGGCCGATCAGCTCCCAGCTGGCGAAGAAGGGCGTCCAGTCGATGTGGTCGGCCAGATCCTGCAGGTCCCAGGCGTCATAGGCGCGCACGCCCAGGAACGACGGGGCGGTGGCGGGCGCCTGCCCGGCCTCGGGCCGCCAGCGGTTGGCCCGCGCCTGCTGGATCGAGGCGCGGGCCTTGACCTCCTGGCCGCGCGCATACTGGTCGCGGATGCGGGCGTATTCCTCGCGCGTCGCCGCCTCGTTCCTGGCCCGGTCGGTTGGCGACAAGAGGCCGGAGACGACGCCCACCGCCCGGCTGGCGTCGATGACATAGGTGGTCGAGCCGCTGCGGTAGCCGGGCTCGATCTTCACCGCCGTATGGGTGCGGCTGGTCGTGGCGCCGCCGATCAGCAGCGGAATGTCGAAGCCGCGCCGCTCCATCTCGCGCGCCACGAAGACCATTTCGTCCAGCGACGGCGTGATCAGGCCCGACAGGCCGATGATGTCGCAGTCCTGCGCCTTGGCCTCGTCCAGGATGCGGTCGGCCGGCACCATCACGCCCAGGTCCACGACCTCGTAATTGTTGCACTGGAGCACGACGCCGACGATGTTCTTGCCGATGTCGTGGACGTCGCCCTTCACCGTGGCCATCAGGATCTTGCCGTTCGACTGGCGCGGCTGCCCGGCCTTTTCGGCCTCCATGAACGGCTCGAGATAGGCGACGGCCTGCTTCATCACCCGCGCCGACTTCACCACCTGCGGCAGGAACATCTTGCCCGAGCCGAACAGGTCGCCGACCACGTTCATCCCGTCCATCAGCGGCCCTTCGATGACGTGCAGCGGGCGCTCCACGCCCTGCCGGGCTTCTTCGGTGTCCTCGACGATGTAGTCGGTGATGCCGTTGACCAGGGCGTGCTCGATCCGCTTTCCGACCGGCTGCTCGCGCCACTTCAGATCGACGACGCGCGCCTGACCCTTCTCGCCCTTGTAGCTGGGCGCCATGTCCACCAGCCGCTCGGTGTTGGACACATTGGTGCGCTGGGGGCGGTTCAGGATGACGTCTTCGACCGCCTCGCGCAGGACCGGGTCGATGTCGTCATAGACCGGCAGGTCGCCGGCGTTGACGATGCCCATGTCCATGCCGGCGTTGATGGCGTGATACAGGAAGACGCTGTGGATCGCCCGGCGCACCGGCTCGTTGCCGCGGAAGCTGAACGAGACGTTCGACACCCCGCCCGACACGCGGGCGTGGGGCAGGGTCGCCTTGATGACCTTCGTCGCCTCGATGAAGTCGACGGCGTAGTTGTCGTGCTCCTCGATCCCCGTCGCCACGGCGAAGATGTTGGGGTCGAAGATGATATCCTCGGGCGGGAAGCCGACCTCCTTGACCAGGATGTTGTAGGCGCGGGTGCAGATCTCGATCTTGCGCGCGGCGGTGTCGGCCTGACCCGCCTCGTCGAAGGCCATGACCACGACGGCGGCGCCATAGCGCAGGCACTGGATCGCGTGATGGCGGAAGGCGTCTTCGCCCTCCTTCATCGAGATCGAATTGACGATCGGCTTGCCCTGCACGCACTTCAGGCCCGCCTCGATCACCTCCCATTTGGAGCTGTCGATCATGACCGGCACGCGAGCGATGTCGGGTTCGGCGGCGATCAGGTTCAGGAAGGTCCGCATGGCGGCGGGCCCGTCCAGCAGGCCCTCGTCCATGTTGACGTCGATGACCTGGGCGCCCGCCTCGACCTGCTGGCGCGCGACCGACAGGGCGGCGGGATAGTCGCCTTCGACGATCAGCTTCCTGAACTTGGCCGAGCCGGTGACGTTGGTGCGTTCACCGACGTTGATGAAGGTGGGTCTCATGACAGTCCTCCCTCTCCCTTTGGGAGAGGGCTTGAGCGCCCGAGAGCGCAGTGATCGGTCTTGCGCGAAAGGGTGAGGGACGGCTGGCGCCGGCGGACGCGCCCGACCCTCATCCGGCCCTTCGGGCCACCTTCTCCCAAGGGGAGAAGGGATGATTTCCAGCCCGTCACGACGCCAGCTCGAACGGTTCCAGCCCCGACAGGCGCAGGGCCACCGGCCGCTCCGGCACGGCGCGCGGCTTCACGCCTGCGACCTCTTCCGCGACGTGTTTGATATGGTCCGGCGTCGTGCCGCAGCAGCCGCCGACGATGTTGACCAGGCCCGACTGCGCCCATTCCTCCAGGAAGTGGGCGGTCTCGTGCGGTTGTTCGTCATACTGGCCCATGGCGTTGGGCAGGCCGGCGTTGGGATAGGCGCTGACCAGGGTGTCGGCGACGCGGCTCAGTTCGGCGATGTGCGGCCGCATCAGCTCGGCGCCCAGGGCGCAGTTGAAGCCGACGGCGAAAGGCCTGGCGTGGCGGATAGAGTTCCAGAAGGCCTCGGCCGTCTGACCGCTGAGGGTGCGGCCCGACCGGTCGGTGATGGTGCCCGAGATCCACAGGGGCAGGGGCTCCAGCCCCTCGTCCTCCAGGTCCTTGATCGCCTTGATCGCGGCCTTGCAGTTCAGGGTGTCGAACACCGTCTCGATCAGGAACAGATCGACGCCGCCGTGATGCAGGGCGCGGGCCTGCTGTTTGTAGGCGTTATAGACCTCGTCATAGGTGACGGCGCGGAAGCCGGGGTCGTTGACGTCGGGGCTCAGCGACAGGGTGCGGTTGGTCGGGCCGATGGCGCCGGCGACGAAGCGGGGCTTGTGCGGCTCCTTCTCGGTCCAGCGGTCGGCGACCTCGCGGGCGATGCGCGCGCCCTCGAAGTTCAGGTCATAGACCGCGTCCTCCAGCCCATAGTCGGCCTGGGCGATGGTGGTCGATGAGAAGGTGTTGGTCTCGGAAATGTCGGCGCCGGCGGCGTAATAGACGTCGTGCAGGTCCGCCACGATGTCCGGCCGCGTCAGGATCAACAGGTCGTTGTTGCCCTTCTGCGGATGGTTGTGGTCGCGGAAGCGTTCGCCCCGGAAATCGTCCTCGGTCAGATTGCGGCGCTGGATCATCACGCCCCAGCTGCCGTCCAGCACCAGGATGCGTTCTTTCGCCGCCGCGTGCAGGGCGGCGATGCGTTCGGCGCGGGTCATGGGTGTGCTCCGTGAGGCGTTGAGAGCCCCTCCACCACTTCGTGGTCCCCCTCCCCATCAGGGATGGGGAGGAGACATGACGTCGTCGTCTCCTCCCTGTCGCGAAGCGATGGGGAGGTGGCCCGGAGCGTCAGCGGAGGGACGGAGGGGGTCTTCACGCGACGGCCTGTTCCCGCACGCCCAGCACCCGGCAGATGGCATAGACCAGGTCCGCCCGGTTCAGGGTGTAGAAGTGGAAGTCCGAAAAACCCTCTTCCTGCAGGCGTGCGCAGGTTTCGGCGGCGACCGAGGCGGCGATCAGGCGGCGGGTCTCCGGGTCGTCGTCCAGCCCGTCGAAGTGGGCCGCCAGCCAGTCGGGCAGGGCGGCGCCGCACGCCGCCGTCATCCGCTTCAACCCGGCGAAGTTGGACACCGGCATGACGCCGGGGATCAGGGGGATGGTTACCCCCGCGGCCCGCACCCGGTCGCGGAAGCGCAGAAACGCTTCGATGTCGAAGAAGAACTGGCTGACGGCCCGTGTTGCGCCGGCGTCGACCTTGGCCTTCAGCACCTCGATGTCGTGATCGATGGAGGGGCTCTCGGGGTGTTTTTCGGGATAGGCGCCGACGGTCACGTCGAACCCGCCGATCCGCCCGATGGCGGCCGTCAGTTCGGTGGCGTTGGCGTAGCCGTCGGCGCGCGGCGCATAGGCGCCGCCGATTCCCGCCCCGCCCGGCGGGTCGCCGCGCAGGGCGACGATGTGATCGACGCCGATGGCCTTGTAGCCTTCGATCACCTCGTCCACCTCGTCGCGGCTGGCCTCTACGCAGGTCAGGTGGGCGGCGGGGCGCAGGGTCGTCTCCGAGATGATGCGCTGGACGGTGCGGTGCGTCCGCTCCCGCGTGGAGCCGCCGGCGCCATAGGTGACCGAGACGAAGGCGGGGCTCAGCGGCTCCAGCCGCCGGATCGCCTTCCACAGATTGGCTTCCGCCTCGTCCGACTTGGGCGGGAAGAATTCGAACGAGACGCGGACCGGCTGGGTGTTCGACCCGGCGCGCGCCACCGGTCCCAGGGGCGACAGCAGCAGGGCGCGGGCCTCGGCCAGGTTCAGGGCGGCGGCCATCAGGCGCTCCTGCGGTCGGCGGCGGCCGGGCGCTCGCCGGTCCAGATGGTGACGGTCAGGCCCTCCTGGTCGGGGGGCAGGGCGATGGGAGCGAAGGCGGCCAGTCCCGCCTCCCTCAGCCAGCCGGCGATCTCGGCGTCGGCGAAGCCCAGGCGGCGATGCTGGTGCGCCTCGCGCATGTGCTCGAAGTCGTGCGGGGCGAAATCGACGATCAGCAGCCGCCCGCCGGGGCTGACCAGCCGCGCGGCCTCCGCCACGGCGGCGGCGGGGTCGGCCAGGTAGTGCAGAACCTGATGGACGATCACCAGATCGGCGCTGTGGACCGGCAGGCGGGTGGCGAAGATGTCGCCGTGACGCAGTTCGACCTTCTCAAGCCCGGCGCGCGAGACGTTGGCGCGGGCGATGTTCAGCATGTTCTGGCTCAGGTCCAGGCCCACGGCCATCTTCGCCTTCCTGCCGAACAGGGTCAGCATCCGGCCCGAGCCGGTGCCCAGGTCCACGACGCGCTCGAACGGCCCTGGACCGGCCGCCTTCTCCAGCGCCGCCTCGACCGCGCTTTCGCTGACGTAGAGCGAGCGCAGCTTGTCCCACTGGGGCGCGACCTGTTCGAAATAGGCGGCGGCGGCCTCCTCGCGGTCCTTGCGCACCTCGTCCAGTCTACGATGGTCGGCCTCGCCCGCGTCGTCGGCCAGGATGTCCAGCACAGTGTCGATCAGGCGGCGCGCCTGGGCGTCGTGCGACAGCCGGTAATAGACCCGCGCGCCGTCGGGAAACCGCTCGATCAGGCCGGCATCGGTCATCAGCTTCAGATGGCGCGAGACGCGCGGCTGGCTCTGGTCCAGAATGCGCGACAATTCCATAACCGACAGCTCCTCGCCGGCCAGCAGCGACAGCACGCGCAGGCGGGTCGGTTCCCCGGCGGCGCGCAGGGCTTCGACGGTCTGGTCGGCGGACAGGCTCATGCCGTCATATAAAGATATCCTTATATGATTATGCAAGTGAAAACCGCGTGTGCGGAAAGGTTGCGACGGGAAAACTTCGTGCGCGCGTTATAGGGATCGGGGCTCGAGAGGAGTGATCCCATGCGTCTGCTTCTGCTTTCCGCCGCCGTCGTCTGCATTGCCGCGCCGACGATGGCCCAGAGCGGCTTTCCCGAACCTCCGCCGGGAATGTCCGACGCTCGGCCGCGTCAGATGCCGCCACCGCCGGACCGCGAAACCCTGGCCGAGATGCAGGCGCGCATGGGCCAGATGTTCGACCGCTTCGACACCGACCACGATGGCGTCGTGACCCGGGACCAGCTTCAGAACGCGCGCGGCGGCCGGATGCTGGAACGCGCCGACGCCGACGAGGACGGCCGCGTCACCAGGGAGGAACTGGGCGTCGCCGTCACCGCCCTGTTCCGGCAGATGGACAAGGACGGCGACGGCGTGGTCACGGCGGCGGAACGGCCCCGGATGCGTCCGGGCGGCTAAGTCGTCGCGACCGGCGTCTTCAGCGGCTTGCCGGCGAAATGGGCCTGCAGGTTCTGCATCAGCAGCATCAGCATGCCCTGCACCCCGGCCGTGGTCGCGCCCGCCGTATGCGGGGTGAGGACGACGTTCGGGACGCCAGCCCAGCGCGCCGGATCGGTCGGCTCCTCGGCGAAGACGTCCAGGGCCGCCTGGCCCAGGCGGCCGTCGGCCAGGGCCGCGAGCAGGGCGTCCTCGTCGACCAGCTGACCGCGCGCGACATTGACCAGCAGGCCCTGCGGCCCCAGCGCCTCGATCACCTCGCGCGAGATCAGGCCCCGGTTGCTCTCGTCCGCCCGGCAGGCGACCACCAGCACGTCGGCCCAGCGCGCCAGGTCGACCAGGCTCTCGGCGCGCGGCCAGGCCTCCTCGCGCGCGTTCGGCCCCCACCAGCGAACGTCCATGCGGAACGGCGCGCAGCGCTCGGCGACGGCCTTGCCGATATGGCCCAGGCCGACGACGCCGACCTTCTGCCCGGCCAGGGAGGCGGTGATGGTCTTGGAGGCCGCGGTCCATTCCCCGGCTCGCACCTGGCGGTCGCCCGATACGATCTCGCGCCGCGCGGCCAGGATCAGGGCCAGGGCGTGGTCGGCGACGTCCTCGTGATTGACGCCCGGGGCATGGCTGACCGGCAGGCCCCGCGCGCGGCACCAGTCCAGGTCGATCGCCTCGTAGCCGGCGGTGAAACAGGCGATCAGGCCCAGGTTCGGCAACCGCTCCAGCGCGGTCTTGTCCAGCGGATATTCACCCGCCACCACCACGGCGCGGATGTCCCGCTCCGCCTCCAGCGGCGGATGCTCCCAGAAGCGATGCACGTCGTAGGCGCCCTCCAGAAAGGGCGACAGCGGCGCCAGGTGCCGCTGCATGATCAGGACGGCGGGGCGTTGGGTCATGCGCGAACCTCGATGAAGCGCTCGCCAGCGTTGATCCGCGAAAGTATCGAAGGCCAGTGGCGTTCGAACGTCTCGATCAGGGTGGCGTTGCTGCAGTTGCCGATACGGAGCCAGACCAGCCTTCCGTTCGCGTCCTGACGCGCGAAGTTGGCGAAATCCGCGTCGCGGCTGACCACCACCGAGCTGTCCCGCAAGGCGTTGCGCCAGATGTCATGATCCGGCCGATCCCCAAGGCCCAGTTCGCGCACGTGGAAGGCGTCGAGACCCTGCGACCGCAGCCAGGCCGCGAGGACAGGCGGCAGCTGCTGATCGACGACGATCCTCACGCGGCGATGATGACCGGATGATCGACCTCGCGCGCGCCGTAGGCCAGACAGGCGCGAATGTCGTCCGCCTCCAGGTCGGGATGATAATGGAGAATGGACTCGGTGCTCTCGCCCGACGCCAGCATGCCCAGGACTTCGCCCACCGTGATGCGCAGGCCCCGAACGCACGGCTTGCCGCCGCGCTTGTCGTCTTCGATCGTGATGCGGGCCAGGAGATCGTCGCTCATGGCCCGCATCCTATCACAGTCCGATCAGCGGCCGAACTTCTGGTGCTGGACCCGCTTGGGGATCAGGCTGTCGGCGCCCAGGCGGCGCTTCTTGTCTTCTTCATAAGCCTCGAAGTTGCCCTCGAACCATTCGACATGGCCGTCGCCCTCGAAGGCCAGGATGTGGGTGGCCAGGCGGTCCAGGAACCAGCGGTCGTGGCTGATGACCACGGCGCAGCCGGCGAACTCCTCCAGCGCCTCTTCCAGGTTCTGCAGCGTCTCGATGTCCAGGTCGTTGGTCGGTTCGTCGAGCAGGATCAGGTTGCCGCCGGTCGCCAGGGTGCGCGCCAGGTGGACGCGGTTGCGCTCCCCGCCCGACAGTTGGCCGACCTTCTTCTGCTGGTCCGAGCCCTTGAAGTTGAAGCTGCCGACATAGGCGCGCGAGTTGATCTCGCGCTTGCCGACCAGCATCACGTCGGTGCCGCCCGAAATCTCTTCCCAGATGGTCTTGTTGGCGTCCAGCGCGTCGCGCGACTGGTCGACATAGGCCAGCTTGACCGTCTCGCCGACCTTGATCGTGCCCGCGTCGGGCTCTTCCTGGCCGGTGATCAGCTTGAACAGCGTCGACTTGCCGGCGCCGTTCGGGCCAATGACGCCGACGATGCCGTTGGGCGGCAGGCGGAAGGTCAGGTCCGAGAACAGGCTCTTGTCGCCGAACGACTTGGTCAGGCCCTCGACTTCCAGCACGACGTTGCCCAGGCGCGGCCCCGGCGGAATCTGGATGACGGCGAAGGACTGGGCCTGGCGGCTGTTTTCCTGGTCGGCGACCATCTTCTCATAGGCGGCCAGACGCGCCTTGGACTTGGCCTGGCGGGCCTTGGCGCCCGAGCGGACCCATTCCAATTCGCGGGTCAGGGCGCGCTGGCGGGCTTCGGATTCCGACTGCTCCTGCACCACGCGCTTCTGCTTGGCTTCCAGCCACGAGGAATAGTTGCCCTCGTGCGGGTGGCCCTTGCCGCGGTCCAGCTCCAGCGTCCACTTGGTCACCTGGTCCAGGAAGTAGCGGTCGTGGGTCACCAGGATGACGCAGCCGGGGAAGTTCTCCAGGTGGTGCTGCAGCCAGGCGACGGATTCGGCGTCCAGGTGGTTGGTCGGTTCGTCCATCAGCAGCATGTCGGGCTTGCTGAGCAGCAGGCGGGCCAGGGCGATGCGGCGCTTCTCGCCGCCCGAGAGGGTTTCGACCGCCCAGTCGTCGGGCGGGCAGCGCAGCGCGCCCATGGCCATTTCGATGCGGCTGTCGATGTCCCATACATCGGCGGCGTCGATCTTCTCCTGGAGGGCGGTCATCTCCTCCATCAGTTCATCGGTGTAGTTCTCGCCCAATTCGGCGGCGATGGCGTTGAAGCGGTTGACCCACTGCTTCTCCTCGCACCACGCCTCGACGTTCTCGCGCACGTTCAGGGCGGGATCCAGCTGGGGCTCCTGCTCCAGATAGCCGCGCTTGATGCCGTCGGCGGCGCGCGCCTCGCCCGAGAATTCGTGGTCCAGGCCGGCCATGATCTTCAGCAGGGTCGACTTGCCCGAGCCGTTGACCCCGACGACGCCGATCTTGGCGTCGTTGTAGAAGCTGAGCCAGATGTTCTCGAAGACCTTCTTGCCGCCGGGAAAGGCCTTGGTCAGGCCTTGCATCTGGAAAATGTATTGCTGCGCCATGCGGTGCGTCGCGCCCTTGGTTCTATGCGGATGGGGAGTTGGGGCGGGATGTAGCGATTGCCGGGCGGAAGGGCAAATGAGGCGGGCGACGGAGCGGTTTCAAGAACCCCTCCACCGCTTCGCGGTCCCCCTCCCCGCGAAGCGGGGAGGAGACAATGCGGCAGCGCTTCCTGTCTCCTCCCCACTTTGTGGGGAGGTGGCTCGGAGCGTAGCGGAGAGACGGAGGGGCTCTTACGCGTAGTTGAAGCTGATCGAGATTCGCTCCGCCTTGGCCTGGTTCGCCGGCACCTCGTGGCGCAGCCAGCTTTCCCACATCAGGATCGTCCCCGCCTGCGGCCGCAGATAGACGAACGGCCGCTCGGCCTCCGGCGCCTCCTCGGTGACGCCGGGGCGGGCCATCATGAAGGGCAGCCGCGGGTCCTCCAGCTTCAGGGAGGAGGCGCCGTCGGGAACCTCGACATAGACCGTGCCGGACAGGAAGGCGTGCGGGTGGATATGGCCGGTGTGCCCCCCGCCGGGCTTCAGGATGTTGACCCACAGATTGTCCAGGCGCGGCTTTCGCGCCAGGTCGAAGTTCAGCGCCTTGGCGTAGGCGGTGGCGTGGCGGTCCAGATGGCGCTTCAGCTCGGCGAACTCCGGGAATCGCTGCGGCAGGTCGTTCAGCGAACCGTAGGAGGTATAGCCGCGATAGGCGTTGGCCCGGCACCAGCGCCGGCCGGCTTCGTCCTCTTCGGCCATCATGCGGCAGACGTCGACCAGCTGTTCGTTGAAGTCGCTCCACCCCCGGCCGTCGGCGAGGGAGGCTTCATAGACCTGGGTGACGAACAGCGGGCGCAGGGACATGCGGACGAGATAGCGGCTGGCGGACCAGACGGGAACTCTCCCTCCCCATTTTGGGGAGGGTGGCCGAGCGGAGCGAGGTCGGGTGGGGAGGGCGCGGCGACATGGCGCTGACGTTCGATCCGACGCGCCGGCTTCCTGTATGAGTCCGGGCGCTCCGCCCGCCCCACCCGGTCGCTGCGCGACCACCCTCCCCAAAATGGGGAGGGAGAAGGCTCGTGCGTTCCACTCGCCACCTCCGCACGATCCGGCTAAGAACGATGCATGTTCAAGTCCGTCCTGGTCGCTAATCGCGGCGAAATCGCCTGTCGCGTCTTCAGAACCGCCAAGCGGATGGGGATTCGCACCGTCGCCGTCTATTCCGAGGCCGACGCCGCCGCGCTCCACGTGCGGGAGGCCGACGACGCGGTGCTGATCGGCCCGGCGCCGGCGCGCGACAGCTATCTGGACGGCGCCAAGGTGCTGGCGGCGGCCAGGGCGACGGGGGCGGAGGCGATCCACCCCGGCTATGGCTTCCTGTCCGAGAACGCCGACTTCGCCGAGGCCGTCATGGCCGCCGGCCTGGTCTGGATCGGCCCCGATCCGAAGTCGATCCGCGCCATGGGGCTGAAGGACGCGGCCAAGGAGCTGATGATCGCCGCCGGCGTGCCCGTCACGCCCGGCTATCAGGGCGCGGACCAGTCGGAGGCGACCCTGACCGCCGAAGCCGCGCGCATCGGCTATCCCGTCCTGATCAAGGCGGTCGCGGGCGGCGGCGGCAAGGGGATGAAGCGGGTCGACGACCCGGCCGACTTCGCCTCCGCCCTGGCCAGCGCCCAGCGCGAGGCGGCGGCGGCCTTCGGCGACGACCGGGTTCTGATCGAACGCTACATCACCCGCCCGCGCCACATCGAGGTCCAGGTGTTCGGCGACCGCCAGGGCGATGTCGTCCATCTGTACGAACGCGACTGCTCGCTGCAGCGCCGCCACCAGAAGGTGATCGAGGAGGCCCCCGCGCCCGGCATGGACGCGGCGACGCGCAAGGCGGTGACCGACGCCGCGATCAAGGCGGCCCGCGCGGTCGACTACGTCGGCGCCGGCACCATCGAATTCATCGCCGACGCCTCGAACGGCCTGCGCCCCGACGGCGTCTGGTTCATGGAGATGAACACCCGCCTTCAGGTCGAACATCCCGTGACCGAAAGCGTCACCGGCGTCGACCTGGTCGAATGGCAGTTCCGCGTCGCGGCCGGCGAACCCCTGCCGCTGAAGCAGGACCAGATCGCGCTGAACGGCTGGGCCATGGAGGCGCGTCTGTATGCCGAAGACCCGGCCAACGGCTTCCTGCCCTCGATAGGCCGGCTGGATCATTTCGTCCTGCCCTCCCAAGAACTTGGCCACATTCGCGTGGATACGGGCGTCGAACAGGGCGGGGAGGTCAGCCAGTTCTACGACCCGATGATCGCCAAGCTGATCGTCCACGCCGACACGCGCGAAGCGGCGGCGGCGCGGCTGGCCGACGCTTGCGGCGAAGTCGAGGTCTGGCCGGTCAAGGCCAACGCCGGCTTCCTGAAACGCTGCCTGCAGCATCCCCGCTTCGTCGCCGGCGACGTGGACACCGCCTTCATCGGCGCGGAGGAAGCCGCCCTTGCGCGGCCCGCCGAGGCGGAGCGCAAGGCCCTGGCCGCGGCCGGCGGGCTGATGGGTCTTCAGGCCGATGCCGAAGCCTTCGACGCCGAGGACAAGGGGCTGGCGCCCTGGCGCGCGGGTCTGTTCGGCTTCCGCCTCAACGCCGCGCCCTCGGCGGCGACCGCGCTGCACCTGGGCGAGGTCGGCCACGCCCTGGCCCTGACCGGCGACGCCGGTTGGCGCGGCCGCCAATCCAGCTTCGAGGTCGCGGTCGACGGCGGCTCGCCCGCCCACATCTATGGCGAGCCGGACCTGGTGGTCGTGGATGGAGAGGTGGCGGGCGTCTTCGCCCCCGACGCCGACCGCATTGTCGCCTTCGCGGACGGGGAGACGTTCGAACTGCGCCGCCGACAGGCGGGCGGCGAGGGCGCCGTCTCCGACGGTTCGCTGCGCGCGCCCATGCCTGGCCGCATCGTCGCCGCCTCCGTCAAGGCGGGGGACGCCGTGACCCAGGGCCAGACGGTGGTGGTGCTGGAGGCCATGAAGATGGAGCACGCCCTGACCGCGCCCTTCGACGGCGTGGTGCAGACGATGCCCGTCGCCCTCGGCGACCAGGTGACCGAAGGCGCCGTTCTGGCCGAGGTCGTCGCTCCGGCCTAATTATATCCGGATATATTGACAGCTTAATTTTATCCGGGTAATTCCAGCGTCGTTGAACGCTGGAGAACCTTCGATGACGCCCGCCGCCGACCTGAACTGCGCCGTATTCGCCGGCTCGCGCCTGTTGGCGCGCGGCGCCCCCGCTGATGTCCTGCCCGCCCTGATCGCCGCCGCCGAGGCGGGGCAGGCGCCGGTCGCCTATGACCTGGCCACCGGCATGATGGCGGAGTTCGACCTGCGCGGCGGGCTGGCCGCGTCATTGGCCCGTCTGCCGCCGCCGCCCCAGCCGGAACGGCGCGGCCCGGGCCGACCCAAGCTCGGCGTCGCGGCGCGGGAGGTGACGCTGTTGCCGCGCCACTGGGACTGGCTGGCCGCTCAGCCGGGCGGCGCCTCGGTCGCCCTGCGCAAGCTGGTGGAGGCGGCGCTGCGCGACAGCGAAGGCCCCGACCGCGCCCGCCGCGCGCGCGAGGCCGCCTATCGCCTGATGACCGCCGTCGCCGGCGACCTGCCGCGCTACGAGGACGCGACCCGCGCCCTGTTCGCCGGCGACTGGACCGCCTTCGACGCGGCGACGGCCGCCTGGCCGGAGGGGCTGAAGGACGTGCTGGGCGCGATGACCGAACCGGCCTGGCGCAACGGTCAGGGCCGGCCCTGAACGCGGCAAGGCCCGCCCCCGTCGCCGGGAGCGGGCCTTGTCTTGGCGTGAGGCGCAGGCCTCGACCGCCTTCGGGGATCAGGTCACTTTCTTGGCGACGGTCACGCCGAGCACCAGGAAGATCGCGAACACGATCAGCGCCAGCACGGCCAGGAACTTGGCGATGCCCGCCGCGGCGCCCGCGATGCCGCCAAAGCCCAGCAGCCCGGCCACAATGGCGATCACGGCGAAAATCAGAGCCCACTTCAGCATGTCTGTCTCCTTGTCTGAGGGCTGCACAACGAGCCGTGCCGAACGCCGTTCCAAGGCGACCGCGTCAGCCCGTCTTGGTCATCAGCGCGGCATCGCCGCTTCCAGTTCGCCCAGGCGACGCGTCAGATAAGCGGTGTCGTCGGCCAACGGCGTGACGCGGCGATAGGCGGCCTCCAGCCGGGCCAGGTCGCCCAGCTGCACCCGCGCGCTGGCCGCATCGGCCCGGCTCAGCGAACCGGCGCGCTCCGCCGTCGTGACGGCGGTGTCCAAGGCGCTGAGACGCGTGCGGGCGTCCGCCGGCGTCGCGGGCGTCTGGGTCGCCGTCCCCGCGATGCGGGCGTCCAGGGCGTCCAGCCGCGCGTCCAGGTCGGCGCGTTCGGTCGTGCTGATCGTCCCGTCGGCGGCGTATTGGGCCTCGGTCTGGATCAGGGTCTGATAGTCGGTCTTCAGCTGCGTCGCCTGGGTGCGGGTGATGCGCTGGGCATTGGCGGCGGCGTCCACGCGGGTCTCGAAGTCGGCCCGGCCCTGCGCCACCACGCTGGCGTCGCCATAGCCGGCGGCGCCCGAATCCAGCGTCTGCACCAGCGCGGTGTAGCGGCTGTTCAGGTCGGCGCGCTCCTGGGTCGAGAAGCCGCCGTCCGCATACTGGGTCTCCAGCGCCACCAGCGCCTGATAGTCGGTGCGAAGCCGCGTCGAGGCGGATGTGGAGATGCTTCCCGACCGCTGGCTGGCGTCCACGCGGCTGGTGAACTGCGCCTGGGCGTCCGCCAGCGGCCGACCGCCGCGCAGCCACGCCTGGTCCATCGCCGAAATGCCCAGCCGATCCCCGATCAGCGCGCCGAAGACGGCGCCGAGCCGATCCTGGTTCGACTGCCCGCTCGTCTGGGCCGAGGCGGCGCCGCCCGCCGTGGCGAGGGCGACAGAGGCGAGAAGGGCGAGCTTGAAGGTGCGGGTCATGGTCATGGTTCTCCTGCGGATCGGCTTCCGCGAGAGAACGACGTGCGGTTTGGAAGGTTGCGGCCGCGCGCAACCGCACGCCCCCAGGACGCCCGCGCCCAGGCGTCTCCGGTGACCAATCGCAGGCGCGCGTTTAAGTTGGATGGAGACAATCTATACGCTGTGAACTATGGTCGTGATGCGCGTTGCTGTCGGGGGCGCTAGCGGCGCGATCCGTAAGGCTGCCGAGCGCATTGAGGGGCGATGAGCATTGGGGTTGTCTTGGCGATCGCCATCACGGGGTGGGGGAATCCTTCGGGCGTTCAATCGCAGGAGACCCAGTCGGCCGCGGTCCCGCCTTCGTTTGGGATCCCGAGGAACCCGGCGGACATCCCGCCGGGCGTCCAATTGCCGGCGCAGTACGCGATTGTAGAATGTCACGCTGGCCGTAATGGCCGCATCACCGACTGCGTTGTCGTGGAAGAGCGGCCTGAGGGGCAGGGACTAGGTGACGCCGCGCTGCAGGCAGTCCGGCGCGGATCCATGCCGCCCGGAAGGCGAAGCGGGCAGTTTCGCGTGTTGGTGCCGTTCACTGAAGGACGGTGAAAAGAAGAGGCTGATATGAACAAGCCGAAGCCGAAAACGATATTGGCCATCGTCGTTACCGCATGCTTGGCGTCTTCGGCGACGACAGTTTGGGCGCAGGCCCTGACGCCATTCACCGGTGAAAACCCGCGCCATTGGCAAAGCGGCTTTCTGATCTGGAAACGTGCGCCGCAGCCTGTCCCGCCTAGAGGACGCGATCTGCCGATGGAGGCCGTACTCACGTGCGAGATCGCGCAGGACGGCGGTCTCGCCAACTGTGTCATTGAATCAGAGACGCCGCCGGGTTCAGGCTTTGGTCGCGCCGTCATCTCGTCGGCCCGCCGGGCGCGAGTGGACATGGAGCACGCTAGGGGGCCGCTTCCGCTTCCGCAGGCAGGGGACGCCTACACCTTCCGCATTTGGGCTCGGTGAGGCTTCTGGACGCGATACACCCGGGGTGCAGGCTTCGTGGCGGGAATGAATCTTTACGGAAAGTCTGGCCGCAGCCGGCCGTTCGAAAACCAAGCGTCGCTGACCTCCAGTCGCACGATCGCGGGCTCCGCTCGAACGACAACGGCTTCCGCCTCGGCCTTCATGCGCGCGCAGTCGGAGGTGGATCGCACACCCTGTCTCGTGATCTGCGCTATTCCCACCCTATAGCCGTTCACGAACAACTGGTCATAGGGGCGCAGCCCCGACGTGCCCGAAGTTTCCGCCGTTTGCGCAAGCGCATCCCAATGGTCGCGCGTCGCTTGATCCTGGCGGGATCGGCACCATCCCGTCGCCATGCCCAATCCGGCGATCGCCTCGGTAACGGTGGTTCTGTCCGGATTCTCCTGGTCGTCTTCCAGGGTGAACCGGACCGCGAAAGTCACCGGACTTTCCACCAGGTCGCCGTCGAACCTGGCCGGGACGAATTGATAGGTCGGCGCCGCCGCCAGGGCGGCCTCTCCAAATCCTAATCCAATCGGTGTTTCCAACTCGACCTCGCAATCGCGCACCCGGCCGGTGATCTCCGCGATGCAGAACAAGGTGGCGCTGCCTTCGACGCCGGCCTCCAGCGCCGCCGCTGGATAGGAGGCCCTTGGCGGCGTGGCCGCATCTAAAGGTTGGAGCAGTTCCGGGTGCTGCTGGTATCGCGCCAAGATCGATGCGGGTATGCGCGCCGTGGGCCGGGCGCGCTTGGGCGGGGGCGCAGCCTGCATGGCGACTGCGGCCAATACTGACGCCAACATTTGTGTTTCCTTCGCAGCCGATTCTTCAGCAATCTTACGGGGAATTGAGGTGTGTTAAAAGTTGCGCATTGGGGCGTGCCGGGCTTTGCTATTATTCGCGCTATCGCGCTATCGCGCTGGCGCTTGGGAGCGTGGTAGGCCCGGAGGGACTCGAACCCCCAACCAGACCGTTATGAGCGGTCGGCTCTAACCATTGAGCTACGGGCCCGCCGGGACGGGAGGTCTCGCCTAGCAGGGGGGACGGCGACTTGCCAAGAGCGCTGGGCCTTCCGGAATTTCACGAAGATGAACGGAAACTGCCAAGCCGTCCCCGCGTTCGTTCAGGCGCGGATGGCTAAGCCGCTCGCCATAGACGACTTCCGATCGTCCGGATCGATGAAACGGAGACTTCGAGAATGACCCGCGCGCTGAAGACCCTGGCTTTTGGCGGCGCCGTGGCCGCCGCCGCCGTGCTGGCCGTCGCCGCCCCGCCGACCATGGCCCAGACTATCGAACCCGGAGCCATGCACATGATGCAGCCCGCGCCCTCCCTGAACCTATCGGCCTATGGCGAGGTCAAGGCCGCGCCCGACATGGCGACCATCACCTTCGGCGTGCAGACCGAGGCGCCGACGGCGGCCGAGGCCATGCGCGACAACGCCGCCCGCATGACCCAGGTGATGACCGCCCTGCGGCGCGCCGGGATCGCCGAGCGCGATATCCAGACCTCGGGCCTGAACCTGTCGGCCCAGTACGACTACCAGCAGAACGAGCCGCCCAAGCTGCGCGGCTACCAGGCCGTCAACCGCGTGACGGTGACGATCAACGACCTGTCCAAGGTCGGCACGACCGCCGACGCCGTGGTCTCGGCCGGGGTCAACCAGATCGACGGCATCAGCTTCGGCCTGAAGGATCCCACGGCGGCCGAGAACCAGGCCCGCCAGCTGGCCGTGCGCGCCCTGCAGGGCAAGGCCCAGCTGTACGCCGACGCCCTGGGCGTCCGCCTGGGCGGGGTGCGCACCCTGACCGAGGGCGGCGGCTATTCGCCCCCGCCGCCGATGCCGATGTACGCCGCGCGCGCCATGTCGGTGCAGGCCGACAGCACCCCCGTCTCGGCCGGCGAGCTGACGGTGCGGGTGGACATCAGCGGCGTCTACGACATCGCGCGCTAAGCGCTGCGTCCCCTCCCGTTACAGGGAGGGGACGCGCCGTCATTCGATTTCGAAGGTGGCTGCGACGCGCGCCTCCGTCCGAACGGGCGGGGGCGCGACGTCCAATTGGACCGTCGGCGAGGCTCGCCCGCCGGTCACAACCACGTCGGCGACGGGCGCGGCATATCGGGCCACAAACCGCTCCGCGTCCGGGTTCTGCAGCTTCAGCACGCGCACGATCCGCTGTCCCGATGCGGCCGCCAGCCCTTCCGCCTGGCGCCGGGCGTCGGCGAAGGCCTCGCGCTGGGCCGCCGCCGACTGCGCCTGGTCGTCCTTCAGGAAGAAGCTGTCGATCCGCGCGTTCCTGGCCCCCCGTTCGGACGCCAGCGACAGGGCGTCGCCGGCCCGTTCGACCGGGGACGCCTCTAGCGCCAGGCTGATCGAGGCGACATAGCCGACCACCGGGCAATCGCCCGTGTCGCGGCCGTAGCCCTGGGTCCCGCACGCGGGATCGAAGCTGGGCGTCACGTTCGGCGCGCTGGTCGTCAGCCGCGCGGTCCGCAGGCCATTCAGCCTTTCCACTTCCGCCACGCGCCGCTGGGCCTCGGCCAGCGCGCGCAGGGCCGCGACCTGGTCGGCGCCGCGTCCTTGCAGTTCGGCTGTCAGCTGGAAGGTGTCGGGTGCCGTTTCGACATGGCCGCGTCCGACGACGGTGATCGAGGCGCGGGCGTCCAGATCCTGGGCGGCGGCGGGCGTCGCCGTGGCGAACAGGGCGGCGGCGACGGCGAGATGGGGTCTCATGGCGTTGTCCTCTGAAGATTTTCTTCAGAGGACGGTTTCGGGCTTCGGGCGTCAAGCCGACGCCCGTGTCGCATCAAGTGGCCGCGCGGTGCAGCTTGGACTTCATCAGCGTGACCAGCATCGGCGGTCTCCGGCAACAAGCGCGGGGCGATCGGCCCCAGGCGGCGCATATGGGGATTTCGCTCGCCGTCATCAGTCGCGTCCGTTGCGGCTTCGCGAGCGCGAGATCGATTCGCGCGTCGCGGGACGTTCATTTGACGATGATTTGCGCCGCTCTATGGTGGCGGATCGGCCGGTCGTGGCCGAGAGCGGGATGCGCCTTCCTCCATGAAACAATTCTTCCTGACGGTCCTCGGCGTCTTCACCGGGCTGGTGCTCTTCCTAGTGGTCGTGCCGATCGTGCTGCTGACCGTCGCCGTGGCGGGCGCCTCCAAGTCGACCCTGCCGCCCGTCGCCGTGCTGGAACTGGATCTGCGCGACGGCGTCAGCGACCAGCCCTCGACCAATCCGTTCGCGGCCTTCGGCGGCTCGGGCCTGGCCCTGACCCAGGTGGTCGACGTGCTGGCCCAGGCCGAGGGCGACCGCAATGTGAAGGCGGTGCTGGTGCGCCTGCCCGAGGCGGGCATGACGCCGGCGACGGCCGACGAACTGCGCCAGGCGATCCGCCGCTTCCGCGCCTCGGGCAAGCCGGTGATCGCCCACAGCCAGGGCTTCATGCCGTCGGGCGCGGTGATGTCGACCTATATGGTCGGTTCGGCGGCGTCCGAACTGTGGATGCAGAACACCGCCGGCTTCCAGGCCACCGGCTTTTCGGCCGAGACGATGTTCCTGGGCCGCGCCTTCGACAAGTACGGCGTGAAGGCCGATTTCGAGCAGCGCTACGAGTACAAGAACGCCGTCAACGAATACACCCAGAGCGACTACACCCCCGCCCACCGCGAGGCGATGACGGCGTGGATGCAGTCCATCTACGACAACGCCCTGGCGGGCGCCGCCCAGGACCGCAAGACGACGCCCCAGGCGCTGAAGACGGTGATCGAGGCGGGACCCTATACGGCCGACCAGGCCCTGGCGGCCAAGCTGATCGACAAGGTCGGCCAGGTCGAGGAGGCCGAGGCCGAGATCAAGCGCCGCGCCGGCCGCAACGCCGAGATCGTGGAGTTCTCGAAATACGCCTCCGAGAAGGGCGAGCGTCAGGGGGCGGGCCGCGACGCCATCGCCATCGTCGGCGGGGAGGGGGCCATCGTCACCGGCCGCTCGGGCGGCGGCGGCTTCGGCGGCGGCTCCTCGATCCATTCCGACGACACGGCCGAGGCCATCTACGACGCCATCGAGGACAAGGACGTGAAGGCCATCGTCTTCCGCGTCTCCTCGCCCGGCGGCTCGCCGGAGGCGTCCGAGCAGATCCTGGCGGCGGTGCGCGCAGCGCGCGCGGCGGGCAAGCCGGTGGTGGTGTCCATGGGCGCCTACGCCGCCTCGGGCGGCTACTGGATCAGTTCGGAGGCGGACTGGATCGTGGCCCAGCCGACGACCCTGACCGGCTCCATCGGCGTGTTCGGCGGCAAGTTCGTGCTGGCCGACGCGCTCGGCCGGTTCGGCGTGGACCTGCGCGACCTTTCGGTGGGCGGGGAATACGCCGACGCCTTCTCGCCGAGCCAGTCGTTCACGCCGCAGCAGCGCGCGGCCTTCTCCGCCTCGATGGACCGCATCTACGACGAGTTCGTCACGCGGGTGGCGACGGGCCGCAAGCTGCCGCCCGAGCGGGTGCGCGAGATCGCGCGCGGCCGCGTCTGGACCGGGGCTCAGGCCCTGCCGCTGGGCCTGGTCGACCAGCTGGGCGGCCTGACCGAGGCGGTGGCCAAGGCCAAGAGCCTGGCGAACATCCCCGCCGACCAGTCGGTGCGCTTCAAGCGTTTCCCCAAGACCAAATCGACGTGGGAAGCGATCTCGGAGATGTTCGGCGTGCAGAGCGAGGCGGCTCAGGCGCTGGTCATGCTGGGCGGCGTCATGGCCGACCCCCAGGCTCAGGCCGTCATGCGCCGCCTGGACAGCGAACGGATGCGCAGCCAGGGCGCGGTGGTGCTGGCGGACCAGCCGCTGCCTTAACGGATCCTCCCCCGTGAACGGGGGAAGATCGCCCTCAAGCAGCGCGAAGCGCGGTAGGGCGACCCAAACCGCCCTCAAGCAGGCCGAAGGCCGATAGGGCCAGCAAAAATGCCGCACGTAGGCGTGAGGGGCGACGGCATTGACCTGGCGGGGGGATGGACCGACATTGGGGGTTCGGCGTTTCAAGGAGCGCCTGAAAGGATCAATCCATGTTCCAGTCCGAACGTCTCGCTTCCGTCGGCTTCGCCGCGCGCCGCCGGCCCAACGGCCTGGTCGCCTCGGCGATGTGGCTGGGCGGCCTGGTCGCCAGCGTGGCGGCGATGGCGGTCGGGGCGGTTCTGGCGGTGTTCACGGCCGCGGCGGTGGCGGTGATCGCCCTGATCGCGGGGGTCCTGGTCTTCTTCGCGGGCATGGCGCTGAAGGCGCGCCGCAACATGGCCCCGCGCCGCCGCGCCGGCGACCCGGAGGTGATCGAGGCCGAGAAGGTCGGGGACACCTGGGTGGCCTACGGCTGGGAACGCCACGGCCGCTGAGGCCGGCCCGCATGATCGACATCGTCGAGGCGCCGTCGCCCAATTTCAACGAACGGCGCGCGCCGCCGGACATGCTCGTGCTGCACTACACCGGCATGGAGACGGGCGAGGCGGCCCTGGCGCGATTGCGCGACCCGGAGGCTCAGGTCTCGGCCCACTATCTCGTCGAGGAGGACGGTCGCGTCTTCCGCCTGGTCCCGGAGGAACGCCGCGCCTGGCATGCCGGCCGGGGCGTGTGGCGGGGCGAGACAGACTGCAACGCCGTCTCCATCGGGATCGAGATCGTCAATCCGGGCCACGCGTTCGGCTATCGCGCCTTTCCCGACGCCCAGGTCGAGGCAGTGGCCGCCCTGGTCGGCGACATCCGCGAGCGCTGGACCATTCCCGACAATCGCATCATCGCCCACTCCGACCTGGCGCCCGACCGCAAGGAGGATCCCGGCGAGCTGTTCCCCTGGAAGCGGCTGGCCGAGGCGGGGCACGGCCTCTGGTTCGAACCGGCGGCGGAGCGGGTCGCGGCCTTGGGCGGCCTGTTGCAGAAGGGCGATCAGGGGATCGGGGTGGTCGTCCTGCGCGCCGGCCTGCACCGGCTTGGCTATGGGCTGAAGCCCGGAGGCGACTACGACGCCGAGACCGAGACCGCCGTCCGGGCCTTTCAGCGCCACTGGCGCCCGTCGCGCCTCGACGGCGTCGCCGACGGCGAGACCCGCGCCCGCCTGGTCGGCCTGCTGCAGCTGGCCAGCGTGGAGAGCGTCACGGGCGTGCTGGATTGACGTTACCGTTGGTAACGCGCATCTAGCGCCTCGCCAGACGGCCGGGCGGTCGCGGCAGGGGTCGCCCCTGTCGAGGAAAGTCCGGGCTCCACGGTGAAAAGGCGGCGGATAACTTCCGCCCGGGGCGACCCGAGGGACAGCGCCACAGAAAGCAAACCTCCGGCTTTGCGAGGCCGGTAAGGGTGAAAGGGTGGGGTAAGAGCCCACCGCGTCGGCGGCAACGTCGGCGGCATGGCAAGCCCCGCCTGGAGCAAGACCAAATAGGGACGTCGCGCGGTTTCGGCCGCAGGGTTCACCGCCCCAGGCGTCCGGGTAGGTCGCGAGAACCGCTCAGCAATGGGCGGTCCAGAGGAATGATCGTCGCCGTCTTCGGACGGAACAGAACCCGGCTTACAGGCCGTCTGGCATTTTTCTTCGGCCTACCGCGCTTTGCGCTGCTTGAGGCCGAACGTCCCTCACGCCTGCCGTATGCGCTGCCGGGGTCGCCTTTGGACATGCCGGCCGTGCGGCCCTCCGCGCGTTAACCTTTTCGCCCGTTTGGGAAGTCTAGAATCCTGCACAGGCTGTGAATACTTGAAATGTTCTGTGTATGTTCGCGTCCTGGGCGCAACGAAAGCGCGAACATGGTTAAACAGACCTTCTAATCCCATTGAGGCCCATTTCATCCCATGGTATCCCAGTCCTGTTGATCTGGGGCTGAAAGGCGTGCGCATCGGGCGCGCGTCGACGCACAAGGGAACGGGCCGAAGGGTCCGGTTGGGCAGGGCGTGTTTCTCTCGACCTACGAGAAGCAGCTGGACGGCAAGCGCCGTCTCCTGATCCCCAACGATTTCCGCACGGCCGAAAACGGCGCGGAAAGCGGCGTCTTCCTGTTCCCCTCGATCGAGGCCGACTGCCTTGAGGCCGGCGGCGACCGCCTGTTCGCCGTCTACGCCCAGATGATCGAATCCCTGCCGTTCGGCTCGGCCGAGCGCTCGGCCCTGGAATGGCAGGTGATGGGCGAGCAGGTCCGCCTGGCCTTCGATTCCGGCGGCCGCATCACCCTGCCCGAAGGCCTGTGCGAAGAGGCCGGCCTCAGCGACACCGTGGTGATTGTCGGCCTGAACGACCGTTTCCAGATCTGGAGCCGCGAGACGTGGGCCGCGCGCCGCGCCGAGCAGCGCGCCCTGGCCAAGGCCGGCATGGCCCAGATCGGCGCCCTGAAGCTGGCCGCCCAGATGAAGCTGGCGGGGGGCGGATCGTGACGACGCGCGTCCAGGCCCCTCACGCCCCCGTCCTGCTGAACGAGGTGATCGAGGCCCTGGCCCCGGCGCCCGGCGCGGTGTTCGTCGACGCCACCTTCGGCGCGGGCGGCTATACCCGCGCCATCCTGGGCGCCGGCGCGGCCGTCATCGCCCTGGACCGCGACCCGACGGTGCAGCCGCACGCCGACGCCGTCGCCGCCGACTTCCCCGGCCGGTTCCAGCTGATCCGCACGCCCTTCTCCGGCCTAGCCGACGCCTTCGCCGACAGCGGCGCGGCGCGGCTGGACGGCGCCGTGTTCGACATCGGCGTCTCGTCGATGCAACTGGACCAGGCCGAGCGCGGCTTCTCCTTTATGCGCGACGGCCCGCTGGACATGCGGATGTCGGACGAGGGCCAGACCGCCGCCGACATCGTCAACACCTGGGACCACGGCCCGCTGGCCCATATCCTGAAGCTGTATGGCGAGGAGCGTCAGTCCGGCCGGGTGGCGACCGCCATTCTGCGCCGCCGCGTCGAACAGCCCTTCACCCGCACCCTGGACCTGGCCGAGACGGTCGAGAAGGCGCTGGGCGGCCGACGCGGCGCGGCCATCCATCCGGCGACGCGCACCTTCCAGGCGCTGCGCATCGCGGTGAACGACGAACTGGGCGAGCTGGAGCGCGGGCTGGCCGCCGCCGAGGCGACCCTGGCTCCCGGCGGCCGCCTGGCGGTCGTCACTTTCCATTCGCTGGAAGACCGCATCGTCAAGGCCTTCCTGACCGAGCGCAGCGGCAATGCGCCCGGCGGATCGCGCCACGCCCCCGTCGCGGTCGAGACCCGCAAGCCCAGCTTCACGCTTCAGTTCAAGGGCGCGCGCGAGGCGACCGAGCAGGAGCGCGCCGCCAATCCGCGCGCGCGGTCGGCCAAGCTGCGCGCCGCCGTCCGCACCGAGGCCCCGGTCTGGAGGGCGGCGGCATGACGGCGGCCAGTCCCTTCGCCTATCGCAAGACCCTGCTGCAGCGCCTGTTCGACTGGAAGGTGCGCGGCGTGCGCTGGGTCGAGATCATCGGCGTCGGCCTGGTCGCCCTGATGATCGTCTCCGTCTATGTCGCCAAGGCGGGCGCGGCGCGTGAAAGCGCGCGGATCGCCGAACTGGAGCGCGACATCCGCTCCAACGCCCAGCGGGTGCGCCTGCTGAAGGCCGAGGCGGCGCGGCTGGAGCAGCCGGCGCGGCTTGAGGCCCTGTCGCGCCAGGCGGGCCTCGCTCCGGTGGACGTCCATCGCCAGGCGGCGGAAACGGACCTGCCCGAACTGAAGATGCAGGGAACGTCGCCCAAGCCGGCCGCCGCTCCCGCGCCGGCCCCGGCTCCGGCCTTCACTCCGGCGGCGGCCCCCGGCGGGGAGGCGGCGCAATGAGCGTCCAGGACCACCACGACCGCGCCTATCGCCCCGCGCCGAACGTCGACCTTCAGGGTCGGCTTTCGCCGTTCTGGCGGGCGCTGTCCGAACTGGTGCTGCGGCTGGAGCACGGGTTCGAGCGCGCGCGCGCCGACGCCCGGCCGGAAGACGACGCGCGCGTCCGCATCTTTCTGATCCTGATCGTCTTTTCGGTGGTGTTCGCCGGCCTGGCGGGCGGCGCGGCCTATCGCGCCCTGTTCGCCGAACACGGCGGCGGCTGGGCCGGGCGCGATCCCAACGCCCTGGTGCGCGGCGACCTGACCGACCGCAACGGCGAACTGCTGGCCACCAACATCATCCACTACGGCCTCTACATCGATCCGCGCGAGGTCTGGGACCTGGATCAGGCGCGCCGCCAGATCCGCCGCGCCCTGCCGCGCGTGTCCGACGCCCGCCTGCGCAAGGTGCTGGGCGGCGAACGCCGGCTGATCGTGCTGAACGGCCTGACCCCCGGCGAGAAGGCGGCGGTCCACGACCTGGCCCTTGGCGGCGTGACGTTCGAGCCGGAGGACCGCCGCGCCTATCCGCTGGGAACCTCGGCCGTCCATCTGATCGGCGACGCCGACACGGGCGGGCAGGGCGTCTCGGGCGCCGAACTGGCCTTCAACGACGAGATCCGCGCGGCGGGCGAGCGGGGCGAAAGCTTCCCTCTGTCCATCGACCTGCGCGTCCAGGGCGTGCTGGAGAACGAACTGGCCGCCGCCGCCATCGAGCACAAGGTCAAGGGCGCGGTCGGCATCGTCACCGATGTCCAGACCGGCGAAATCCTGGGCATGGCCAGCTGGCCGAACTTCTCCCAGGCCAACCGGGGCGCCGCGCCCGACGGGGCGACGCTGAACCGCGCCGTCTCGGGCCACTTCGAAATGGGGTCGGTGTTCAAGACCTTCACCGTGGCCGCCGGCGTCGACCAGGGCCTGGCGGACATGAACACCCTGTTCGACGCCTCCCAGGCGTTCCAGATCGGCAACCGCCGCATCACCGACTTCCACGCCCAGAACCGCGTCATGACGCTGGAGGAGGTCTATCTGCACTCCTCCAACATCGGCACCTCGCAACTGGCGCTGCAGATGGGGTCGAACCGGATGCGCGACTATTTCGACCGCTTCGGCCTGCTGCGCGCCTCTTCGGTCGAGCTGAAGGAGTCGGCCCGCCCGGTCGTGCCGCGCCGCTGGGATGAATCGACCCTGGCGTCCCTGTCCTTCGGTTACGGCATCATGGTCACGCCGGCCCAGGTGATCCAGGCCATGGGCGCCCTGACCAACGGCGGCCGCATGATCCCGCTCAGCCTCAGGAAGGGCGGGGCCAAGGGCGTTGAGCCGCGCCAGATCGTCACCGAGGACACCTCGCGCACCATCCTGGACCTGATGCGCCGCAACGTGGTCAAGGGCTCGGGCGGCTTCGCCGATGCGCCGGGCCTGCGGGTCGGCGGCAAGACCGGTTCGGCCAACAAGCTGGTCAACGGCCGCTATGACCCGACCCACGCGCTGGGCTCGTTCGCGGCGGTTTTCCCGGTCGACGGGCCGCTGACGGCCAAGCGCTACGCCATCCTGATCGTGATGGACGAACCGGGGACCTATCCGCGCACCGGCGCCTATGTCGCCGCGCCGGCCGTGCGCAACGTCGCCGATCGCATCGCCGGCTTCCTGGGCGTGGAGCGCAAGGCCGATTCCTGGCGCACCGCCGACGGCCAGAAGATCGCGGCCTATCAGGACGTGGAAGGGGACGGCCGATGAGCGCGGTGCGTCTTTCCGACCTGCTGCGCCGCGACGTGACGGCCGATCCGGTCATCACCGGCGTCACCGCCGACAGCCGCAAGGTCGGGCCCGGCGCCCTGTTCGTGGCCCTGCCGGGCACGCAGGCCGACGGCCGCGCCTTCATTCCTCAGGCCCTGGCCCAGGGCGCGGCGGCGGTGCTGGCCCCCGCCGACACGCCGGAGCAGGCGGCGCCGGTGCTGGTGACCTCCGGCGACGTGCGCCGCGCCTACGCCATCGCCGCGCGCGGCTTCTACGGCGTCCAGCCCAAGACCTGCGTCGCCGTGACGGGCACCAACGGCAAGACCTCGGTCGCCACCTTCTGCCGCCAGATTTGGGCGGCCCTGGGCCACAAGTCGGCCAGCATGGGCACCCTGGGCGTCGTGGGCCAGAAGGGCGACAAGACCTACGCCCTGACCGGCCCCGGCCTGACCAGCCCCGACGCCGCCGAGGCGGCCCGCCTGATGGCCGAACTGGCCCGCAAGGACGTCACCCACGTCGCGCTGGAGGCGTCGTCGCACGGCATCGATCAGCGCCGCATCGACGGCGTGGCGCTGAAGGCGGCGGCCTTCACCAACCTGACCCAGGACCATCTGGACTACCACGGCGACATGGGCGCCTATCGCGCGGCCAAGCTGCGCCTGTTCGACACCCTGCTGGCGCGCGGCCGCACGGCCGTGCTGAACGCGGATTCCGACGCCTATTCCACCTTCGCCGCCGCCTCGATCATGTCGGGCCTGGGCGTGATGGGGGTGGGCGAGCGCGGGCGCGATCTGACCCTCATCGGCCGCGTCGCCACGGCCGAGGGCCAGCGGCTGACGCTGGATGCGCGCGGCCAGGTGCATGAGGTGCTCCTGCCGCTGGCCGGCGCCTTCCAGGCGTCGAACGCCCTGGTCGCCGCCGGCCTGTGCATCGCCGCCGGCGACCGGCCCGAGGCGGTGATCGGCGCGCTGGAGGCCCTGCGCGGCGCTCAGGGCCGGCTGCAGCGCGTCGGAACCGGCGCGGCGGGCGGAGAGGTCTATGTCGACTACGCCCACACTCCCGACGGGCTGGAGACGGTGCTGAACGCTCTGCGCCCTCACGCCAAGGGCCGCCTGATCGTGGTCTTCGGCGCCGGCGGCGACCGGGATCGGGGCAAGCGTCCGCTGATGGGCCAGGTGGCGGGCCGCCTGGCCGACGTCGCCATCGTCACCGACGACAATCCGCGCGGCGAGGAGGCGGCCCTGATCCGCTCCCAGGTCCGCGCCGGCTGTCCCGAGGCGACCGAGATCGGCGACCGCCGCGCCGCCATCGAGGCCGCCGTCGAAATTATGCGCGACGGCGATGTGGTGGTGATCGCGGGAAAAGGGCATGAACAGGGTCAGATCGTCGGCGGCGTGACCCATCCGTTCGACGACGCCACCGTCGCGTCCGAGGCCCTGTCGATTCATGCCTGAACCCGCCGCCCGCCCGCTCTGGACGGCCGCCGAGATCGCCGCCGCCACGGGGGGCGTGCTGACCGGCGACGACGCCGCGATTTCCGGCGTCGCCTACAACAGCCTCGAGATCGTCCCCGGCGACCTGTTCGTCGCCCTGCACGGCGCGCGCGACGGGCACGAATTCGCCGCCTCCGCCTTCGCCGCCGGCGCGGCCGCCGCCCTGGTCGACCGGGCCGTGGACGGCCAGCCGCGCGTCGCCGTCGCCGACACCCTGCGCGGTCTGGAGGCCTTGGGCGTCGCCGCGCGCGAGCGTGCGCCCCATGCGAAGCGCGGCGCCGTCACCGGCAGCGTCGGCAAGACCAGCGTGACCCAGGCGATCAAGGCGGGCCTCGACCTGGCCGGCCCCGCCCACGGCTCGATCAAGAGCTACAACAACCACATCGGCGTGCCCCTGACCCTGGCCCGGATGCCGGTCGGGACCGAACGCGCGGTGTTCGAGATCGGCATGAACGCGCCGGGCGAGATCGCGCCCCTGTCGCGCTTCGTCGCCCCGCACGCCGCCTGCGTCACCACCGTCGGGCCGGTGCATATCGAGGCCTTCGCCGACGGCGAGGCGGGCGTGGCGCGCGAGAAGGCCGCGATCTTCGAAGGCCTGGTTCCCGGCGGGACCGCCGTGCTGAACGGCGACATCGCCTTCGCCGGCGTCCTGGCCGACACGGCGGCGCGTCTTGGCGCGCGCTCGGTCGTCTTCGGCGCGCAGGCGGCGCACGACGCGCGCCTGCTCGACTTCCGCCCCGACGCCGAGGGCGCGACGGTCTCGGCCGAACTGTTCGGCAAGCCGCTGGAGTACCGCCTGGCCCAGTCGGGCGCCCACTGGGGCCTGAACAGCCTGTGCGTCCTGTTGATGCTGGACGCGCTGGACGTGCCGCTGGAGACGGGCCTCCAGGCCCTGGCCGGCTTCCAGCCCCTGGCCGGGCGCGGCGAGACGCGCACCGTGGCGGTTCCGGGCGGCGCCTTCACCCTGATCGACGAGAGCTACAACGCCAACCCGCTGTCGATGACCGCTGGCTTCAGGAGCCTGGCCGCGCGCCCCGCCGCCGGGCGCCGCATCGTGGTGCTGACCGACATGCTGGAGCTGGGCGGCCACAGCCGCGCCCTGCACGAAGGCCTGGCCCAGCCGATCGAGGCGGCGGGCCTGGACCTGGTCCACGCCGCCGGGCCCGAGATGCGCTGGCTCTACGACGCCCTGCCGGCGTCGCGCCGCGGCTTCTGGCGTGACACCGCCGCCGAGCTGGCCGCCGAGGCCGCCCTGCTGGCGGGGCCGGGCGACGTGGTCATGGTCAAGGGCTCGAACGGCTCCAAGGCGTCGCTAGTCGCCCGCGCCCTGGCCGAACTGAACAGCGCCCACGGCGCCCCCTCAAGCAGCGAGGCGCCGCGCGCGCCGCGGTAGGGAAACCAAGGATGTTCTACCTTCTCTATCTCTATTACGCCGACGTTGCGCACCAGTATCCGCTGCTGAACCTGATCCAGTATCAGACGGTGCGGATGGCGCTGGCGCTGGCGACGGCGATGATCGTGGCGGTGGCCATGGGCAGCCGCTTCATCAACTGGATCCGCGCCAAGCAGGGCCGGGGCCAGCCGATCCGCGACGACGGTCCGGTCAGCCACCTGTCGAAGGTCGGCACCCCGACCATGGGCGGGCTGATGATCCTGGCGGGCATCGGCGTCGCCATCCTGCTGTGGGGCGACCTGACCAATCCCTACATCTGGATCGTGACCGGCGTGACGGCGGCCTTCGGCGTGCTGGGCTTCATCGACGACTACGCCAAGGTGACCAAGCAAACCTCGGCCGGCCTGACGTCCAAGCAGAAGCTGCTGGCCCAGACGATCGTCGCCGTTGTCGCCGGCGTCCTGACGGTGCTGTGGATGACCGCCTCGCCCACCTCTCCGGGGCTGGAGACGTCCATCGCCTTTCCCTTCTTCAAGGCGGTGCTGCTGAACATCGGCTGGTTCTATGTGGCCTTCGCGGCCTTCACCATCGTCGGCTTCTCCAATGCGGTGAACCTGACCGACGGGCTGGATGGCCTGGCCACCGTGCCGGTGATGATGGCGGCGGCGGCCTTCGGGGTGATCGCCTATCTGGCGGGCAACTTCGTCTTCGCCCAGTATCTGCAGATCCACCACGTGCCGGGCGCGGGCGAGCTGGCCATCTTCTGCGCGGCCATGATCGGCGGCTGCGCGGGCTTCCTCTGGTACAACGCCCCGCCGGCCAAGATCTTCATGGGCGACACCGGGTCGCTGGCGCTGGGCGGCGCGCTGGGCGCCATCGCCGTCACCACCAAGCACGAGCTGGTGCTGGGCATCGTCGGCGGCCTGTTCGTCGCCGAGGCCGCCTCGGTCATGATCCAGGTCGGCTATTACAAGCTGACCAAGAAGCGCATCTTCCTGATGGCCCCGGTCCACCACCATTTCGAGAAGCTGGGCTGGCCGGAATCCACCGTCGTCATCCGCTTCTGGATCATCGCCGGCGCCCTGGCCCTGATCGGCCTGTCGACGCTGAAGCTGCGGTGATCCGATGATCCCCGTTCCCGGTTTCGAGGGCAGGCGGGTCGCGGTCTTCGGCCTGGGACGGTCGGGGATCACGGCCGCGCGCGCGCTCCAGGCCGGGGGCGCGGTCCCCGTGCTGTGGGACGACGGCGTCTCCGGCCGTCTCCAGGCCCAGGCCGAAGGCTTCGAGGTCCAGGACCTGGCCCTGGCCGACTGGTCCGGTTTCGCCGCCCTGGTGCTGTCGCCCGGCGCGCCCCTGACCCATCCCAGGCCGCACTGGAGCGTGGACAAGGCGCGCGGCGCGGGCGTCCCCGTCATCGGCGACATCGAACTGTTCGCCCGCGCCCTTTCTTCCCTTCCCGCCGCCGAACGCCCCAAGGTCGTCGCCGTCACCGGCACCAACGGCAAGTCCACCACCACCGCCCTGATAGGCTGGGTGCTGAAGTCCGCCGGCCTGACCGTCCATGTCGGCGGCAACATCGGCATCGGCGTCCTGGCCCTGCCCGAACCGACGCCCGGCGCCGTCTATGTCATCGAGGTCTCCAGCTACCAGCTGGACCTGACCACGACCTTCGCCCCCGATGTCGCCATCCTGACCAACATCAGCCCGGACCACCTGGACCGCCACGGCGGCATGGAGGGTTATGTGGCGGCCAAGGCGCGCATCTTCGGGAACCCGGAACCGGATGCTGTGGCCCTGATCGGCGTGGACGAAAGCTGGGGTCAGGAGATTGCGTCCCAACTGTCCCAGCGCGTGATCGCCGTCGTCACCGACCCTTCTCCCCTTGGGGGAGAAGGTGGCTCGCGCAGCGAGACGGATGAGGGGGCTGCCAGACCCGAAACCGCCCTCGCCAGCACAGCGATGGAAACACCCCCTCATCCGAGCCCTTCGGGCCCACCTTCTCCCCCGAGGGGAGAAGGCTATGTGGCGCGGCCCGGCGCCCTGTTCAGCCAGGGCCGCATGATCGCCGACCTCTCCGCCGCCCGTTCTCTCCCCGGCCGTCACAACGCCCAGAACGCCGCCTTCGCCTATGCCGCCGCGCGCGCGCTGGGCGTTCCGCACGACGCCGCCGTCCAGGGTCTTCTGACCTTCCCCGGCCTGGCCCACCGCATGGAGGCGGTCGGCCATATCGGTCCCGTGCGCTTCATCAACGATTCCAAGGCCACCAACGCCGACGCCGCGCGCCAGGCGTTGTCGTCCTACCCCCGCGTCTTCTGGATCGCGGGCGGCGTGCCCAAGGCGGGCGGCGTCGACAGCCTGTCGGACCTCTTCCCCCGCATCGCCAAGGCGTATCTGATCGGTGAAGCGGCCGACGCCTTCGCCGTCGCCCTGGGCGGCACGCCGCATGTGGTTTCCCGCACGCTGGAAACCGCCGTCGCCGCCGCAGCCGCCGACGCGGCCGCCGCCGGCGGCGATCAGATCGTCCTTCTGTCGCCCGCCTGCGCCAGCTTCGACCAGTTTCCTGACTTCGAGGTGCGCGGAGAGGCCTTTCGCGCCGCCGTTCTGGCCCTCGGGGCGGAACCGGAGACCCCCAGCCCGGACACCAAGCCATGAGCGCGTCCTACACCCCCGCCTTCTCCCGCAACGACCAGAGCGTGGTCGCCCGCTGGTTCTGGACGGTCGACCGGGGCCTGCTGGGCGCGGCCCTGGCCCTGATGGCGCTGGGCGTCTCGCTCAGCTTCGCCTCCAGTCCGGCGGCGATCCTGGCCGATGAATCGATCACCGATCCCTTCCACTATTCGTGGCGGATGATGGTCTTCGCCGGCATGGGCCTGGGCATCATGCTGACCACCTCGCTGATGTCGCCGCGCGGGGTGCGGCGCATCGCCTTCCTGGCCCTGATGGGCGCCATTCTGGTGATGATGGCCCTGCCGTTCATCGGCGACACGGTGAAGGGCGCCGCGCGCTGGGTGAACCTGGGGCCGTTCAGCCTTCAGCCGTCGGAGTTCGCCAAGCCCGGCCTGATCGTCTTCGCCGCCTGGATGTTCGCCGAGGCGCAGAAGGGCCAGGGTGTGCCCGGCGTCACCATCGCGTTTGGGTTCTACGCCCTGACGGTCTGCCTTTTGCTGATCCAGCCCGACATCGGCCAGACGCTTCTGATCACCACCACCTTCATGGCCGTCTTCTTCATGGCCGGGGTGCCGTTCAAGTGGATGGCGGTCCTGGCCAGCGCGGGCATGGCGGGGCTGGTGTCGCTGTATTTCGTCTTCGGCCACATGCGCGACCGCCTCAGCCGCTTCTTCTCGCCCGAAAGCACCGACACCCACCAGATCGACAGCGCCCAGGAGGCGATCCGCGCCGGCGGCCTGTTCGGGCGCGGGGTGGGCGAGGGGGTGATGAAGCGCCACGTTCCCGACCTGCACACCGACTTCATCTATTCGGTCGGCGCCGAGGAGTTCGGCCTGATCCTCAGTCTGACGATGATCGGCCTCTACGCCTTCATCGTGGTGCGCGGCATGCGCCGGGCGATGAAGCTGACCGATCCGTTCGAACAGACGGCCTCGGCCGGCCTGTTCATGCTGATCGGGCTTCAGGCCTGCATCAATGTGGCGGTCAACCTGAACCTGATCCCGACCAAGGGCATGACCCTGCCGTTCATCAGCTATGGCGGCTCCTCGATGCTGGCGATGGGCCTGACCATGGGCTTCGCCCTGGCCCTGACGCGACGTCGTCCGGGCGCCTACGAACCGGGCGCCAGCCTGGGGACGCGGCGGCGTCTGCTGTAGCGTTCCCTTTGCCGCCCTCCGCCACGCGAGGCGGACGAGGAAGAGAACAGTGGAACGCCGCGACGCCGCATCGTAAGCGACACCAGCAATGGAGACCCCCATGTCCAAGCTCTGCGTCGTCGCCGCCGGCGGCACCGGCGGCCACATGTTCCCGGCCGAGGCCTTGGCGCGTGAACTGGCCTCGCGCGGCTGGCGGGTGGTGCTGGCCACCGACCATCGGGGCGAGCAGTACGCCCACGCCTTCCCGGCCGAGGAGCGTCTGGCCTTGGACGCCGCGACCGGCTCGGGCCCGGTCGGCCTGGTCAAGGCGGGCGTCGCCATCTTCAAGGGGGTGATGCAGGCGCGTTCCGCCTTCGACCGGCTGGGCGCGGACATGGTCGTGGGCTTTGGCGGATACCCGTCTGCGCCGGCGCTGGTCGCCGCCATCGTCTCGGGCCGCCCGACCCTGATCCATGAGCAGAACGCGGTCCTTGGCCGCACCAACCGCATCCTGGCCTCCTATGTGAAGGCCGTCGCCTCGGCCTTTCCGACCCTGGTCCACGCGCCGGCCAAACTGTCGGGGCGCGTGAACCTGGTCGGTTCGCCCGTCCGCGCCGACATCCGCGCGCTCTATGACGGCGCCTATGCCGCTCCGACCGATGACGGCCCGATCCGGGTTCTGGTGACGGGCGGCAGCCAGGGCGCCCGCATCCTGTCCGAGACCACGCCCCGCGCCCTGGCCGCCCTGCCCGAGCCGATCCGGCGCCGCCTGCTGGTGCAGCAGCAGTCGCGTCCCGAGACCATGGAGGCCGCCCGTCAGATCTACCTGGACGCCGGCATCGCCGCCGAGGTCGCGCCCTTCTTCCGCGACATGGCCTCGCGCCTGTCCAGCGCGCATCTGGTGGTCGGCCGGTCGGGCGCCTCGACCTGCGCCGAACTGGCCGTCGCCGCCCTGCCGTCGATCCTGATCCCGCTGAAGATCGCCACCGACGACCACCAGCGGCTGAACGCCAAGGCCCTGGTCGACGCCGGCGCCGCGGCGATGATCCTGGAGGACGAGCTGACGGTCGACAGCCTGACCCTGGCGCTCAACCACATCCTGTCGCAGCCGTCGCGCCTGTCGGCCATGTCCGCCGCCGCCCGCTCCGTCGCCATCCCCGACGCCACGCAGCGTCTGGCCGACCTGGTGGAGGCCACGGCGGGCCGTTGACCTCCCGTCTCCTCCCCGCTTTGCGGGGAGGGGGGCCGCGAAGCGGTGGAGGGGCTCTTGAACCCACTCAGGCATCGGGGCGCAGCGCGAAGACCCCCTCCGTCTCTCCGCTTCGCTCCGAGCCACCTCCCCATCGCTGCGCGATGGGGAGGAGACCGGCGTTTCAAGCTTCACCGGAACTCTTCGCGCCGCCATGCGTCCCTAGCCCATGCCTGAAGCTCTGTCCGACCTGACCCGCGAGGTCGCGCGCCTATGGCGCCAGTTCGCCTGGCTGCCGGAATGGGCGGTGATCGCCCTGGTGCTGCTGGTGTTCGTCGGGGGCGGCTGGCTGACGCACAAGATCGTCTTCGCCGTCCTGCGCCGGATGGTCCGGAACAAGGACGTATTCTGGCGCGGCGTGGTGGAGCGGGCGCGGCTGAAGCTGCGCGTGCTGATGATCATCGTCGCCGTCGGCATCGGCGTGACCGTCTCGCCGATGGATCCGCAGCCGTCCGCCGATGTGCGCTCGGCGCTGCTCGTGCTGTTCATCCTGACGCTGGGCTGGCTGGCGTCGGGGGTGCTCGACATGTGGTCGGTCATGCACCTGCGGCGCTACAACATCACCGTCGAGGACAACCTCCTGGCGCGCAAGCACCTGACCCAGACCCGCATCCTGCAGCGGGTGGCCAGGATCGTGCTGTTCATCGTCACCGTCGGCCTGGCCCTGATGACCCTGTCGGGCTTTCGCCAATGGGGCGTCAGCCTGCTGGCTTCGGCCGGGGTGGTCGGCATCATCGCCGGCCTGGCGCTCCAGCCCATCCTGACCAACATGGTCGCCGGCATCCAGATCGCCCTGACCCAGCCCATACGCATCGACGACGCCGTGATCGTGGAAGGGGAGTGGGGCAATGTGGAGGAGATCACCTCCACCTACGTCGTCGTCCGCCTGTGGGACTGGCGGCGGATGGTGCTGCCGCTCAGCTACTTCATCACCACGCCGTTCCAGAACTGGACGCGCGAGAACGCCCGCCTGATCGGTTCGGCCTTCTTCTACGTCGACTACGAGGCCCCTATCGATCGGCTGCGCGAGGCGTTCGAGGCCATCGTCCGCGCCTCAAAGAACTGGGACGGCGATGTCCAGGTGATGCAGGTCACCGACATCACCGAGCGGGTGCTCCAGGTCCGCTGCCTGGCCAGCGCCCGCTCGGCCGGCGTCGCCTTCGACCTGCGTTGCGAGATCCGCGAGAAGCTGATGGCCTTCATGCGCGACCACTGCCGCGAGGCCCTGCCGAGGGATCGGCTGGAGTGGCCGCAGGGGGAGCGAGGGAATGTCAGTCCGCCAGCGCCGACCGGCCTCGGTTGATCGCCTCCTCGACCGTCAGGGTCTCGCGTGGCTCCGTCTCTCCGCACGCCACGGCCAGCAGTTCGGCCGCGTCTCCGCCGGGCGCGGCGTCATAGGGCGGCGCCGGGTCGGGCGTGGCCGGGCCTTCGATCCCGTCGGCGCGGAGAGAGGCGAAGTCCAGGCGGTCGACCGTGCGCGCCCGGCAGTCGAAGGCCCACCGGGACCAGCCGCCGACATAGAGGACGTCGCCGACGTGGAAGCCTTGCTCCGCGACCTGAAGGCCGCGCATGCGGACGATGTCGCCCTCGCGCGTGATCGAGGCCACATCGGCGAACTGGGCGAAGCGGCCGACGCCGGTCTCGACCAGCCGGGGATCGGACAGGATCAGGAGCAGGGCGATCATCACGCCACCAGCTTCTCGGCCTGGGGCAGGTCGACGCTGACCAGCTGGCTCATGCCGCGTTCGGGCATGGTGACGCCGTAGAGGCGGTCCATCCGGCTCATGGTCACCGGGTTGTGGGTGATGACGATGAAGCGGGTGTCGGTGCGGCTGCGCATCTCGTGCAGCATCCGGCAGAAGCGGTCGACGTTGGCGTCGTCCAGCGGCGCGTCCACCTCGTCCAGCACGCAGACGGGCGCCGGGTTGGCCAGGAAGACGCCGAAGATCAGGGCCGCCGCCGTCAGCGCCTGCTCGCCCCCGCTCATCAGGCTCATGACCGACAGCCGTTTGCCGGGCGGGCAGGCGTAGATCTCGAGCCCCGCCTCCAGCGGATCGTCGCTCTCGACCAGCTTCAGTTCGGCCTGGCCGCCGCCGAACAGGGCCTCGAACAGGGTCTTGAAGTTTTCGTTGATGATATCGAAGGCCGCCACCAGCCGCTCGCGGCCCTCGGCGTTCAGTTCGTCGATGCCGTCGCGCAGCTTGGCGATCGCCTGGGTCAGGTCGATGCGCTCCGACTTCATGCTGTTCAGGCGGTCGCCGTATTCGACGGCCTCATCCTCGGCGCGCAGATTGACAGCGCCCAGGGCCTCGCGCTCGCGCTCCAGGCCGAACAGCAGGCTCTCGGCCCCGGCCGCGTCGGGCGGGCGGGCGATGGCGTCGTCGGTCAGCTTGCGGCCGAGTTCTTCCGGCGACATCTGGGCGGTGTCGCGCACGGTGGTCTCGGCCTCGGCCAGCTTGTCGGCGGCGGCCTCGGCGCGGGCCTGGAGGCCGGCGCGGGCCTCGCGCGCCTGGGAGG